>JBHLKP010000254.1:0-5505 GCA_048886525.1 Candidatus Hodarchaeota archaeon
TGAAGAAATTCTTCAATATTGGAAAAAAAAAGCTCATTTTAAGGGTGTATACGAGAGCGAAAATGACTGTCCAAGTAGTAGAGTATTCCCTCTAACTCTGGTTTAATGCCTTTTTCAGAAATGAGTCAAATATGAATCATTTTCATCAATAGTAAAAAAAATGAGTCACCTGTGAGACATTTTGTTAGCGTTTCCGTTTTTGGAAACGTTCTTAAGTTGACGTTCCATGCACAGCCGGAGGCATTCATATGACTCATAGAGCTGAAAAAGGTTCGTTAAAGGATTCGATTCATAAGATTCTTTCTCACAAAGAAGCTGGCTTTTTCTATGATTGGATTAATGGACATGAGGATCTTTACAAACCAACTTACAAAAGAACCCTCAAACATAGAATCCGAATGAAATATTTTGCAGCTAAAAAATTTGTTTATCAAATGGAATCCAATAATCTTGATTCATAGTCCAAAGTATAAATTAATACAAATTTCAAATAGAGGCAATTATAAATAAAAATCCTAGAGTTTAGAATAATTACCTAAGATGTAATGCTTTTAAGATGAAATAAGGTAACTTAATTAGTCTTCATTTAAGAGGGGTTAAAATGATTGAAATTATCTTAAAATCTGTTAAAAATAAGAGTGAATTTTTCTCACAACTCGAAAAGGTGTATACCTCGGATAGACGGAAAGTTCATCTAAAATGTATCTTCTTAGATTTAACAAGTGATTTTGTAGATGAGAAAGTTACCATTTTTGAGAAAAATTTGACAAAAGACGGTTCTACTCAATTTAAATATGAATTCTTAGATGATGATATTATAAGAATTCGTTTTCATAGAGCAATTAGATATGGAAGAAGAATCGATTCAACAGCAATTTTTTACTTAATAGATGAAAAAAATGCGGCAATCTTTTTTACTAAAAAATTGGACGATAATAAAGTTATCCAGAAAAATCTCCTCAAACTCATGTATCCTTTTTGGAGAAGAATCATTATCACTGGAGATATATTAACGGAAATTGAAAAAATATTAAATAGGGAATTTGAAATTACACATGTTATCCCACGTTATGATGGGTGGGAAGATATACGAGAACGTTGGAAATATGTTTCCTTAGATATTCCTTTAGGACCTCTGGGACTAAAGTTACGGATTTTTCAAGATGGAACAGTTGGTTTAATGACAGGAAGCATAAATAACTTTCTATCTCTTTTTTCTAAAGCGATTTTGAATCAGAAAAATGAGACTAAATCCATTTACAAAATAAAACCAATTAAATTCTCAAATATCGGTATTCCTGAAGGGCAATCTCTACAGTTAGAATTTACAGAACCTTTTTTGGAAGAAGAATTACACCAAATTATCGATTTTCTCTCAAAAGATTTTGAAGAGCGTTTCCATTCAACAACTATTCATGGAGGTAATCCCTTCCTTCAATTAAACATTTTTGATCCAAAAACGGGGAGTTTATTCGTTCTAATTGCTATTCGAAACATTATCCGAATTTCAGCTAGTAATAATTTCAGTGTCACCTCCCTCAGAGCTCTAATAGACTCAATTCATTCCTCAGTAGGAAAACCGAAATATATAAAGCCTGTTCCTGTTTAAATATTGGAAGAGGATTTTATTGGGAGAATCGAAACTTTGGGAGGAGCTGGAAAAAGAATATAAAGTGTATATAGAGTCTGTAATACTCTATTATTGTATTTTTTCAGAAATAGCAGAAGTAATACAGGAAAAGAATTATATTTTTAGAGGAATTGAAACAAAAATATTTGAATTCATAAATGGCAATAAAATGCCAGAACATAAAACTCCTGATCTTCTTTATATATCAGGAGATGAAAAAAATGCAATTATTATTGAAATTGTAGCTTCATTCTCAAGTAATTATGGAAAGAATGAAATTAAGAACTTAGCTGAATATAGAAAGAATTTTGGGATTGATGAGCAATTTGAAAACCAAAATTTACTTTATGTAATGCCTAAGAAAGATCACACGCTATTCTTGAATTTTCGTGAAGAATACCTTTCAGAGAATAAGGGCGATTCTGAGGTTTTTTCAAGTAATTTTGGAATTTTACTATGGGAATTCAAAAAAGAAGATGATTGTTATTATTTTTATTTGGAAAGAGAATCTTTACCTGAAGATGTTGTAGACATCATTAGAAGTCTCAATACTATTGGTCCTGAAAAACATGGATTCTTTAGTATCTTACCTCTTTTTCTTAGGAAATATACTAATCTTCCCTATACCTGTGAAAGAGTTTACCAACTCTTATTAGAACCTGGAAAATTCAGGAAAGGAGCATATCAATTTGATGAGTTTGAGTTCACGTTAAAGGATCTTCACAAAGAATTTAAAGAAAAAATTGAATCAGGTGCAATTGGTTCAATACCTCCCCCTTTTCCACTGAAAAAAAATTTAAAAAGCTGCTTAGAGATTTTTATTTTTTCTGGTCAGGTGAAATATAAATATGAATATCCCATGGATAGAAGGATCCAAGACGAAACTGTTTTGGTAAGTTCTTTTAAAATGCTAAACAAACCATTTAAGAGAAGTTCTCAAAGATCATCAGCTGCTCAAGTCTATTGTAGACTAACTGCCAATTGGAAAGAACATATCGCAAAAATGAAGAAAAATAAAAAAACAGAAAAAAAACTAAGTCCTTTAGATAAGTATTTTTCGAAGAATTTGGATTAATCCTCCATTATTCAAAGAGATAATATAACTAAAAAATCACAGTGAGATAGGTTCCAAAACAACAAAGCCATAAATCCAAAACTATTGTAATATATCTTTGAAATTCATATCTGTTCAATCTTATACCTCCAATAGTTTTTTAACATAAGCAATAAACGATTTAAGGGAAAATTCTTCACCAGAACCTCTCTTGTAATAAATTTCATCGTTTTAAGGCTATATACGAGAATGATTTTGCTTGTCCAAGCAGGATAGTATTCCCTAAAAGTTCGATCTAATGTTTTTTTGGTTTATTGGGTAAATAGAGGGATTATTTCTCTTGGCAGCTACCAGTTTATTAAAGAAATATGTATTGAATATTGTGGTGATCTAATGAACGACAAAATTGAGAAAAAAGAAAGGAATATTGATGTTCTTGAACGTTATTTAGGCTTTTTAGGTGTAGTGATTGCGCTTGTATTAACTATAGCATGGGATTTTATTAGTAGTTCAAAATTTGAAACAATATAGAAAGAAGAGCAAATATGGGCTGTGGTTTACTATTCTGTTTGTCTTATAGCTTTGGGTTTAATCTGTTATTTTTACATTGAACTGTATCACGGAAATACCAGATCTACTGAAAGGATGGGAACTTATCTTTTGTATTGGTTTGTTATAACTTTAATTGTGGGAATTGCCCCCGTTCGTGCATATGCCCTCCCGTTTTTGAATGAAGTTTTTGTAGCCATTGGTTTATTCATAGGGGTCTCGTTAGGCTCATATCTTGTTGGATTCATTTTTGGGAGATTGGAAATCATATCTAAATTGAAAGTTTAATTTGATAAAATCACTTCAAACAAGAAAAATTAAGAATCCACTTTTCTGTCATACCCCAATAGACTTCTTACAGAGATTTCAGTAATTTCAATGGATTTGTAATTATTTTCATCGTTCTAAGTGTGCATACAAGAGCGTTTTTGACGACCCAAGTATCTGAGTATTCCCCTTAACTCCCATCTATGGTCTTTATTGTGTCAAGTTTCGAGCATGACACAAAGAACCTCTCTACGTCTTTGATTGTGTCAGGATTCGAGTAATGACACAAAGAATGCCATAGCTTCCTTTATTTATGAAGTAGGGAGAATGTCCTACTATGAGGACATTTTCCAGAGAATGCTTCCCATGGGAAGTATTTATTACATTTCCATTTCTAATTTTGATTCATACTCAAAGGAGAGAAATAATTATGAAAAAACCTGTGTTTGAAGTTAAAGCTAAAGATTCTATGACTGGAGAAGTCACAGATATTGGTTTGAGTTCAAATGTTATAATAACTGAAGAAAATATCTTATTAATTCTCAATGACGCTCTATATGATTCGATTGATAAAGATGACACAATTGTTATCAAAGTTTTAAGAAAATGGGACTCTAAGGACTTAAAGAAAGCAATCAAGTATCTTATTGATGGTAGAGGTCACTGGATCGAAGAAGAATAAACAAGACCTAGGTCTTGTTTTCCAATAAGTCTTTAACATAAGCAATAAACGCTTTAAGAGAAAATTCTTCACCAGAGTCCAATCAAGAAAAGAAGGGAAATAGTAATGCCTGGAAATTGGTACATCCATGAGTATGATCACCTTAGAATACTCGAAAAACTAACAAATCCATATTACTTGGAAACACAAATAGTAGATCATTATTTGTCGGAAGATCTTCTTCATATCAGAAGCTTGGATGAGGACACAGATAACTACAACAAAAGAATTTTTGAGTATTTTTCCTATCCTGAATTTAATTGGAGAGGAAAAAAACCTAATGATCCACAAGAATTAGCAAAACCTTATGATAATCACACAAATTTTCGAGAAATAGCTTTGAAGGCATCTGGTTATTTCCAACAAGGACTAGAAATGTATAAAACATCATTAATAATGGATATTAACTCAAGTCCTTTAATAGAATATTATAGTTTTCTTCAATGTGTGAAAGGAAGCGCAATAATTGAATTAGATTTAAATGAAGATCTTTTATTTTCCTTTCATGGAATTAGCTCAGATTTCAATTCAGGTAGATATCCTAAAGCAGTTATAAAGGCTTACGGGGTATTTCATGTTATATTTTTGCTTGGTGACCCTTATAACGAAATGATAGACTTTTTTAATAGAAAAATAGACCTAAATTTATCATCACTAATCAAGAAAATTCCCTCCTCACCAGCATCATCATTCATTGTATCTTACTTGCTTTCTACATTAGTACGATATCAACCTGATAAGTGGCAGAGTATTTGTAGGGGATTAGATGACGATATTTTTTTTAGATATACGTGAATTTCGTAGAAATCAGATACCTGATGGCATAGAAAGAATTTTTCCCTATTTTGTCAGGTAATTTTTTTCCCCTGAATTTGTAAAAATCTCAGAACGTTTCTCGATGTCTCCCTCTCAAACTCCAAAACTCCCACTCTCCCGTTTTTAATTGGTTGAAAAATTTCTTAGAACTGGTGGTTCCTTCGGAAAAGTTTTAAACTGGCTTGTTGGCTCGGAATGGGACACATCAAGAAAGAAATGCAGAAATACAAAGAATAATTTTTTTTAAGATTTCTTACACTACTAAACCTGAAATTCTTAAAGAATACGAAAAAATTGACAACCTCTTATAGCGAATTGGTTTAATTTCTAATAATTCAAAATATACTCGGGGTTTAAAATGCAGATAGAAGCTCTTAATATACATCGATTCGGGTGTTGGGAAGAACTAACACTTGAAGGATTCTCAAAATACAACGTTTTTATAGGTGAAAATAGCTCTGGTAAATC
>JBHLKP010000255.1:0-5470 GCA_048886525.1 Candidatus Hodarchaeota archaeon
CCAACCCCTTGTAGTAAAAATATGAAACCTAAAGCATAATATCTTCCAACAGAATCCAAAGGACTTAGATCACTCCATACTGCACTATCAATAGATACATGCATTGTTGAAAAACTAACCCCTAGTAGAAATGCAGAGAAGTAGAATATAACCTCATTGGTCGTTAAGCCTACAATTAAGTATGAGATGACAATAAAATAGGCACCAATTACTATCAGGTTCTTTCTCCCTATATGATCAGAAAGCCAGCCCATTGGAAGTACAAAACACATATCACCAAAAAATACTAAAAACCAGAAGGCCGTGGAGTCTTTTGTTTGAGAAATTGTAGTAAATGCAATTCCCAGCATCAAATAAATGAAGAAATGAGAAATTAGATACGCCTGAACAGGTTTTCTATCAATAATGTATCTAAAAGGTGTTGGAAAAGGATCATTATGCCATCCAGTAACCATCCTAGATATGTATGGATATAAAATTCCACATAGAATTGAAAAACTTCCAATCATTAATAAAGGAAGACGAAAATCAGCATCAAATATTTCAACAATAGGAATGATGAATACTGAAAAAGCCGTAGCCATAAATAGCGCATATGCGTAAACCCGTCCTCTTTTTATTACCTCGGAATATGCAGCATACACGGCTCCAGATGTTGAAGCAAGGATTCCTAAAAAAAGACCCATAATTGGCAATCCTAAAACAATGAAAATTATTGAATTAACACCTAAAACAATTAAATATAAACAAAATCCGTTAATTATAAGTGAACTCATAATTAGTTGCCTAGCTATTTTTGGATATCGATCAATTATTATCCCTGACCCAAATAACCCAACAGTCGCCAAACATGCAGTCAAAAATAAAACCAAGAGCCCTTGACTAAAATTTTCATTATAGAAAGTAAAATCAGGAAACAACTTTAGTAGATCGAATGCGTATACCAACAAGAAAACAGCTGTTATTAACCAAACAATTGTAGTAGGAAAAGTGATTGCCAAAAATTGAGTCAATTTCAAGGATACTCTACCTCTAAGATAGAATTTGCTTAACTTCTCAAGAGCAATACTTAAATTAAAAATTCTTCTCAATGAAGATATAGATTTTTAAGTATCCAGAAACGTCTCGTAAGGAGATAATAAAGTTTGGAAAAGCAAGAAATTTTCAAATTCTTAAAAAAACTTGCAGAAATACCTGGTCCAGTTGGCAGGGAAGAGAAAGTACAAAATTATCTTGAATCAAATTGGAACCAAATAGGAATAAAAACTAGATTTGATAAAATTGGAAATCTATATGGTGAAATCGAAGGAGAAGGACCTCACTGGGCGATTGTTGGACATGCAGATTCAATAGGATTCTTAGTCCAAAAGATCTTACCATCTGGATTTCTGAAAATGGCTTTCAATACTGCAGCTACTACCCCTGATGCAAGATTTTTAGCTGGAACTCCTCTTGAATTTCTCAATGATCGTGATGAGGTTATCTTAGGCTATTTTGGATTGAGAAGTGGTCATCTAGCTGGTATCGAAGGGAAAAAGAAACCAATTTTGTTTGAGGATCTTTTCATTGATCTTGGTGTTGATTCTTCAGAGGAAGTACGAGACTTGGGAATAGATGTTGGAACACCTGCAGTCTTTGGAACCACAGTAACCCAAATCGGGAGAAATTATGTCGGAAAAGCAATGGATAATCGCATTGCTGGTACTATTCAGACATTTTTAGGTAAGAAATTAAGAGAAATTGATAATGGTTCAAGAATAACTCTAATTTCTACTGTTCAAGAGGAATTAGGAATGAAGGGAGCCGCAGCTGCAGCGAAAACATCAGAATTCGATGGTGTAATAAATGTTGATGTTGGATTAACAGGTGATTTTCCTAATACAAGTAATGATTATATTTCCACTAAATTGGGCGCTGGACCAATTATAGTCTACAAAGACTTCTCAATCCACTATTCACATTCATTAATCAAAGAGCTAGAAGCTTCTGCAACTAGCCACCAAATTCCCTTTCAAAAGGCTGTATTTAAAAACTATAACACTGATGGCATGTATTTCTTTATGCAGGGTTTCCCAACAATAGCATTAGCAGTTCCATGCCGTTATACACATACAAATTTCGAAACAGTTCAAGTAACTGACATTCAAAACACTCTCTTATTGTTATCCAACTTTATAAGTTAATTAAAAGAAATATTAAGGGATGCAGTTCTATGAAAAAGACAAAAATATTGCTTATCAAATTAGGCGGAAGCTTAATCACCTACAAACAAGATCAAAAGCGCATTAATGATTATTTAAAGCAAATAGATCTATTTATTTCTGGTAATGGATCTGAAAATGAATTAAGACAAAAAATATCTGAGTTAACAAATTTCAATCAACTGAATGAGATTTTTAAAATTATTTCTTCTTATTTAACTCAAAATCCAAAAAAGAAAATTGTTTTGATTCACGGTGCTGGGTCTATTGGTCATTCATTAGTTTTACATGTAATTAAAAACCGAGTAAATCTTCAAGAAACATTTCCTATTATTAAACTTGCAGTTTCTATTCAAAACCAAATTGTCGTGGCCACAGCTATCCAAAATGGAATAAAAGCAATATCCTTTCCATCTCATCCAATCTTAACTGGACTTGCTTCAAGAGAAGTATCTTCGAAAACAGCTGATTCACCCAACCTTACCGTTTTTGAGCAGATTATTACAGAGTCAGATGCAGTACCAATTCTTTTTGGAGATGTAGGTCACACACCTAGTGGATGGAAAGTATTTTCTGGGGATATTTATCCCTCAGCACTTATTCGACGTCAAAATCGAACGCGATTAACGACAGCTATCTTTTTAACTCATGTTGAAGGGAAAAAATCAGGAATTTACACAAAAGATCCTAATTTTGCGGATGCAGAGTTTATTTCCCGAATAGAGGCTGATATAAATAAACCTATTTATTACGGTTCGAATGAAAATGTTTTAAAATTTGAAGGTGGAAAAGTAAAAGGTAATTTTGACGTCACTGAAGCGATGATGGGTAAATTGAGAAATCTTATGGAATTAGCAAACAGTAACGTGACCTGTTTGGTTGTAGGATTGAGTGAGTTTGAAAATGCATTATATCGTTATGAGGGAGGAACGCTAATTCTCCCTAAACGTAGTCCCTCAATTAATACAGTTTTTCTAGGAACTGGAGATGCTTTCGGCTCGAATGGTCTAAAAAGTGCGTCAATCCTTATCGAAAAGAATGATCAAGGTATATTACTTGATTGTGGTCCACATACGCTTCCTACGTTAAAGAAACTAGGCCGAAGCACAGATAATATTGATTTGGTATTAATTACTCATTTCCATGGAGATCATCTTGCAGGACTCCCTTTTTTGTTACTTGATGCTAATCTACAACAACAGAGAACAGCTCCTCTAACAATTATTGGCCCTCCTGGAATTGAGGACTGTGCAAATAAGCTGTTTTTTGCACTATATGGCAATTTGGCAGATCAGGAGTTATCATTTCAGTGTAATTTTATACCTATTTCCCCCAATAATCCTATTGAAGTTAATAACTTTAAAATAAGAGCAATTAAAACTCTTCATACGCCAGAATCCCAAGGTTATCGAATAGATACAAAAGATATAGTTTTGGCTTACTCAGGTGATACAGGATGGACTGATGCGTTGTTTAAATTAGTTGAAAATGCAAATTTGTCAATAATTGAGTGCAACTTTTTTGATTCCCAGCTTAATAATCATTTAAATTACAATGACGTACTACAACTTAGTTCTTCAACAGAGAGATTAGCTTTAATTCACTTAGGAACTGAAGCTCTTGAGAAAATACCTATATTAATACTAGATTCGAATATCTTTATTCCATACGAAGGACAAGAAATCCAAATATGAATTTCTTTGTTAATCCAAGTTTCATCTCTTTATTTATCAGGTTCTTTTAAGTACCAGACAATGTTCTGTCTTTTACCATCTTTTGTAGGAACGACCTTATAGAGTACTTTCCCTTCCATTCTCATAGAAGTTAAGACCATTGGAATTCTATCAGCACAATCTTGATTAAAAATACTTACTCTTTCAATGATTTCAACCGTACTAGCTTCTTTCATCTCCTTTAGTACAACCTCTATCCATTTCTCTGTTCCTGAAAAATCTTCAGAAGACAAAGTTGATTCACCAATTTATACTGCAATTTAAAATTCTAATTCGCTTTATTAATAATTTAATAATCTTAAATCTTGAATTAATAATAGAATTCATGATGGTGTATTTCTTAACAAGGATTTTAACAAATAATACACTATTTAAATAAATGCTTATAATCTAGCTAAAGCTGTAGAAATTTTAAATTAATCCACAACAGAAGACCAAAAATAATCCTAATTCCTTTCTATATAGATTTAAAATTAGACACGTCAAAATTGGAAATAAATGAAACATTGAATGTGGAATTGTGTCGAATTAATTCACTGTTATAAATGCCTACTAAATGATCTTTGAATTTACGGAAAGATTGTCTAGTTAGTATCTTGATTATGTGGAAGGATTTTCTAGTTAATCAAATAAAGAATAAACCAATTTTCGAAAATACGGAAAAACTGTCTAGTTTATTTAATAAGTTTCTTTAGAGCAATATTTAGTTGGTATGATTGAAAATAATATACTACAACTAATAAGAAATCAGTATAAAATAATTGGTCTATCAATCATAGTGGTCTTCATTTTCAATTGCTTCCCCGTACACAATGAAACAGCATTTCAAGAAACTAACAGTGTTGTCGACGAAATAGACAATATTACAATTGAGGAATATCCTTCACCTTCATTTCCTTCATTAGTAGAAACTGGTTATGAGGAATCTGAACCAACAAATACTATTATTACGGATATTGTGTCTCCCGTCGTATCTCCTGAAGATACCATTATATCTGATTACTGGTTAATAATTGAAAATGAAACTGAGAATAATGATATAAGAATCTCTACAACCTATATCGAAGCAGCTCAGAAATTCGAAATAACGGAAGAAATATGCAATATTACTCAGATTAAGCTTTATATACGATATATCGACCTTTTCAAGGATGGAAATTACCCTCAAGGCACTGTATCTATCTTTAATGACAATACAGGAGTTCCTGGTATTCAATTAGGCACAACAACATTAGAAGAAGGATTTGCATCACTAGATTTGGGTGTAGCAATCGGCCCTTCATGGGTTACATACACATTTTCAAATCCAATTACTGTGATTCAAGGATACTATTGGATAGTATTAAGTGATACAGGAAATCAAGCAAAGGGTTATTGGGAATGGTTCACACAAGATGATCAAACCAACGGTGACACAGGTGATTGGGCTGCAAAATCAACACATGATGGTGAATGGGTACTTAATCCGTTTCCTCCAGGTGATTTGCTTTCCGAGGTTAGAATTATTTCTGAAAGTATAATCGAGCCCGAACCTGA
>JBHLKP010000256.1:0-5393 GCA_048886525.1 Candidatus Hodarchaeota archaeon
TAAACCACTTTTATGAAGAGAAATTGTAGAATGGTTCAATTTATGTCCAAAAGATCTAGATATATTGCGTTTTAAAAAAGAAGAAAGTAGTTTCCAAAAAGAAAGTATTCTATAGTTGGCTGTATTTAGAAATAATAATCACAACATCATGCTTATCTCGCACATTATATTCATTAATGAGAGGAGTAGAAGCGGTTCATAGGTGTTTCACTAAAAATTTTGGATTAGATTCTCGAGAAAGCCAGTTAGCGACTTCTAAACGATGACACTTCTGAAATTTCTTCTCTGAAGATGGTATATAAAGCCCAGCCTGTTCTTCAAGATGTTTCATGCCCCTCCCTAAAAAATATACCAAAGAACGAGGAAAACGAAACAGATAGAAAAAATATGATGATTGATCTGTTAGAAAAGCGGGGAATGAAAGGAAGTACCTTTTGAAAAATTGAAGTAATTCTTGGTTTCATCTTAAAATAAAGGTTCAGAAAGAATTCATGGATTAAAAAAATCTGTTTCTGCACAAATGGTTTTGAATTGTTGGAGGATGATTCTGTGGTCATAATCACAGTGATATTTACCAAGAAATTTTTAAGCAAATGAATTTTGTTTGATAGATGTTGAGGTACTAAATTGAGTCTTTTCGGAAGGGTTAAAATTACCTTTATTCCAACAATAATCAATTAATATTTAACTGATGGAGGATGGTATAAATGGAACAAAATAATAGAAGAGGGGAAGGATATCATGGCTCTTAAATTTGAGGAAGTTTTCACTCCCGAATTTATTGATTCAGTTGTCAGCCAAGTTGAAAAGTTAGGAAAATACCAAGCTGGAAGTAATGCAGATTTTTTCCAAGAGAAACTTGCAGTTAATTTATTTAAACTGGGGATAAAACTCCATAATGATGATTTAGTCAATCAAGCAAAGGCCTCTTTCACCAAACTCTCCCTTATCGATCAACTAAAAGGATATTCAAATATTGTTACATATTATTTGGAAAATCCGTTTTTTTCAGACCAATCAGGAGGGGAGCGGTATCTCCAAAAAGCCTTACAGGTCTGGAAAGAGTCCTTGAAAAATCGTGATGTCCAAAAAGTACCGATGAGTTCTTATGATTATTTTAATCATGATCTACGGTTATTAGAGAGTTCAATCAAGTGTAAGAACACCGCAGCAATCCAAGAGGTGAAACAAGGGTGTCTTGAGTTCATAGCTAAATGTCCACGCAATATTCAACCCCTCTTGTTAGTTTCTCTTGCTAAAACGTTGAGTAAGGTGGAGGAAAAACCCCAATTACTTGAGTATCTCAAGAAAGCAGATACAATCGTCAATGACTCGTCTCAAATTCAATATAAAGCCATTGAAACGGATTTAGAGCGAAACTCGATGAAATTTTTGATGCCTCAAATGGCACAAAGCATGGGTTCCTCGCTTTTTGAACTCCAGCTTACTCTTGCGGAAGCAACCCAGGATGTTTCCATTCTTGAATCTCTTTTGAGAAGCTTTCAAAACATGGAAATGATGCATTTTCCCTTTTCTTCTATCCCTCAATTACTCATTGCTAAGACATTTTACAAGCTTGGAGATCGTACAAAGGCGATTTCTCTTTTTCAAGAGGTATTAGATGATTTACTTACTGGTTCAAAAGAAATTCTGAAAGAAATCCCTCAAGCGGAAATGTTTTCTCCCCTTATTGCGAGTCGATTTGCCGCGATGTGCCTTGAATTGAATGAAAAAGACCTCGCTCGTAAAGTTATTCCTGTTCTTACCAAACCAGTGAAAGATAAGCGACTCTTTTTTCTTGGGATGCAAAAAAATCTGTTAATAGAGTTAGGAGCGTATACAAAAGAGGATTTAAGGAAGGATTTAATTGATATTAAGATAAGAGTAGAAACTCTTAAGGTAAAAAAACCATTACGCGTCAATGAAGTTCCTATGACATTTTTAGCAGGCGTATTACCTGAAGAAGCTGACCTTTCAACCAAACTAGCTGAACTTAAGATGTGTGCTGATAGTTTAGATGCAAAGGATCTACAAGAAACGATAGCTACTTTAGAAAAATCACTTATGGAAAAGATTTCCAAAGCTAAAGGATGGAAAGGCCCCAAAGATAATTATCTGAGAGATCAAAAACCTAAGATTACACCAGATATGATAATAGAGGCATTTAACACTGGAAAACTTACTCAAGTTGATACCTTGTTGACTGAGTATGAACTAACTATTCATCAGCTGATAGATGAACAATCAAAGCAAGCAACCTCAAGACAGTCTCCTTCCACAGGTTTTAATCTCCCTCCAGGAGGTACATTTGGGAATATAGAACTTAATCGTCTTTTGATATTATCTTCCCTCGCGAGACTATATATTGAGGTGAAAAAAGTTGACAAAGCATCTGCTATTCTAAAGGAAATTAAATCATATTTAAAAGCAAATGAGGAGGCACTTAATACTGTTATTAAAACAGCCCAACCTGCGTTCCCAATTCTGCAACTTTTCAGAAATTATAACACCTTAATGCTTGATATAGGGTGTAGTGATGCTACGATTAATGAGATCATCAAAAATTATCAAAAATATGACCCTGAGGGACTAGTCGGCTTTGGAATAAGCTTAGCGAATGCTGGATTTGTTCAACAAGCATTAGAGATCAATAAGCAGAAAATAGGTACGCAAGTAAAGGGAGATACTTGGAATCAATATTTTGATCGTAAAGCGAAATTTTTAAGCACTCTTGGGGAATATGAAGAAATGGAGAAAGCGGTGAAATCCAGTTCTAAACCCATTTCTCCAGCCCAAGAGGCTTGGCGGTCTGATGCACCTGTAATTGTGCAATCTCTCTATCAAGAGGATCATGCGAACATTAAGCACTTAATTGAGAAAGGAGTTAAGAATCTTACAGAGTATAACTATCATTCTCCCTATCCTCCATATACTACCTTTGTGAACCCATTAATAAAAGATCACCCCCCACAGGGTATTAAACCAACAATCTGGCATTTTGCTCGAGATTATCTAAAAAATCAGTTCATTCTTCAAGTATCTGAGTTTAAGCCAGGAACTAAATCTGTACTCTCCTATCCAATACTCTCGACGATTCTTTTGTACTTAGTACGGCTTAATGCCGAGTCATTTGTTAAGAAAACTTCCTTACAAATTCTCAATACTATTCAAGAAGCCATAAAATCCCTCGCTCCTGACGAGGTTATATTAGATATTGAATTTTCATCTTCGGATGTGAAATCATGGGATTTTGACTCTTTTCTTGGCTTGACTCTAAAGCGGACTAATCTCCACTTTGTGATTACACGTGATGATTATTGGACATACTACAAAGCAACTGGTAAAGCAGGTCCTTTAACGTATGAGCAATTTCATTATACCTATCAAAAATGGATATCTGAGTATAATGCAGGTGAAAAGACTAAGATGCACTTGTATATCAACATTCCCTTTGTTTACTCTTCGTTATGTGAAATCTTTACTGCTCTTGAAGAAAATACTTTGATTCATTTATGTCAGAGGGCTATCAATACTTTACAAAAAAGTCGGTGGAACCAAGTTCAAAATGCTCCAATAGATGGACAGATTAATCAGGAATCAATATCTATGGCCTTTAGTAACATTCTTACTCCTGCGGAACTCGATTTGAGTATTGCATTAAAAACTCAAAATTATGTCGAAGGGAAGATGATTCTTACTCGAGTATTCGAATTATTAGAACATGATTTAATAAACGTAACTAGCAGTTCTGAGGACCTCTCCTTAAACCCTGTTCTTATGTCGGTCTTGAATATGTTTGGGTTGTTGTCAAAGTATTAAAAGTCTGAATTTCTTTAACCTCAAATTAGCGGTCATAATCGACAATAAATCTTTGCTACACTTTTTAAACAACTGAATTTTATAGATAAAACAGGAAAAAAGGAACCAATGTTAGCTTTGAAAGAGAATTTGATCCAAGAAAAGAGATCCATTGGAATTGGAATAATAATTTACTTCCTTTCACTAGCAATAGCATGTTCCATCTTGATAGGATGCAGAATCATTTTTGGTGGGCTATTCCTTGGATCACTACCTTTGTATTTATTGTTTGCTGATCTCATTTTATCTTTTCCAGCCATTCCAAGCACATACATAACCAGTTACTTAAGTAAAAAGCAATACGTTGGATTTCAGGCTGTATTAGTATCAGGGTTGATCATAATCTCTCTAATATCAATTATTGTTGGAATCATTTTACTAGGAGAACTAGTAGGTCCTCCACCTATGGACCATTACGAAGATTTAGGGAGAAGAATGATTTTCTTGTCCTTCTTTTTCTTTTATCTGTTTATTATCTTTCCGATTACCATGCTATCGGGAGTTTTCGCAGTATTGACAGAGTTGGTGAGTACAAAGTACTCTCCGTCTAGATCTAGAAGTCCTGTGAAAGTATCATAATCGATAATATATCGTTGCTACACTTTTTAAACAACTGAATTTTATTTGAAAGATATAGAGGGTATCAATTGAGTAAAAATTCTGATACTTAGGGAAAAAAATTAGTTAGATCCTTGAGTTATTAACTACTAAAGAGAAAAATAAGAACATCAATTTTTAAGAAAAAGAGACTATTAATCTCTTAATAGGAGATAAGTTTGAACACGATATTACAAACCTTCCCTATCCAGAGAATAAATTTGATGCGGTTTTTAGTTGTGGAGGGGTGATGAGCTATACAAAGAAACTCCATCAAGTTCTCAAAACAAAAGATTGATGATCTCTTCTCAAATTCCAATAGATAAGGTATAGAAATAGAAAAAAAGGTATAGAAAAAAGCATTCCAATAGTTAGACTCGAAGAAAAATTTGTTATTCCAGGTTGTTGTTGTGAAACAAGAAAGGATAAAAGAAAGAACGGAAGAATAAACCAAATACCTATAGAAAGTAAAACAAATGAGTAAATAGCTGTGTGAATAGGTTTTGTTTGTTGAATTGTTTTTTCTCTATTCTTAAATCTGTTGAAAATCAGTAATCCGCAAAGATAAAGGAAGAAAGGGAATAAATAGAGAAACGGAAGGTAAAATATTGCAATAAAAGATACCATTTCTATTCCTATGTCAACAAGCAAATCACTAGGAATTATGATTTCTATAGCCCAGATCATAGAAATCCCAAAAGCGATTATTCCAAGTAGACATAATAATGACAACCCATTCAAAAACAAAACAATAAACCATTCTTTTATCCTCATCAATAAAAGAATAAGACTAGTTCCTCCAATAAAAAATAAAAATATGATATGTCCTTGAATCCAATCTTTTCTTTCAATTATTTGGAACTGTTGAGCCTTAAAAATCATGATAAATTAAAGAGCGAATTGAAAACAGATTATTATGAAACTCAAAACAGCCGCTG
>JBHLKP010000257.1:0-5386 GCA_048886525.1 Candidatus Hodarchaeota archaeon
ATAGTAAGTTTAATATCGATTTATATTATGGTTTTACTCAACCTAATTATTGGTTTTTAAATCTCAAGAGAAAATAATATGGAAAACACAATTCTTTCTTTATCAATCCAAATTTATACTTTTTAAATCATATCTCCGATAACCAACGCCTTTCTCTAAACTCTATTTCAGCTATCATTAAATATTTTTTATCTGATCCATGGTTCACTTTTAATATTCCAGAAGATACGCTTCATTATCAAATTCATCTCTATCTAATCTTCTAAGATAGGTGAAATAGAGTAATGAAATTCATAACTTGTTTAAGCTATAGATTATCTAGGGATAAATCTGCTGCTTTACTCCACATTTCTTGAAATTTCAATGTTAATTCATTAGCGAATTTATGTTGCCAAACATAAATCGAAGCAAAATATTCCACTAAATTTGCTGGATTTTTAATCTTTATAATGACTTTTTCATTATCCATTACTACAAACGGATTGGTTATTGTTTTAGTGAGTTTTGCTTCCATTTTATCAACATCTAGTCTGTCCATAAAAGGTAAAGTTAATTCCATCATTTGTTGCAATGATTCCGAATCTCTCAAACCCATAAGTATCTTTAAAGTTACTCCCCTCTCTTGTAATTCGACAAATGTTTCTAGTTCTTGTTGGATTTCCTTTGTATGCATGTGAGGTTTGGTTTCATAAAACTCACCGTAAAACAGGATTTCATTCTGTGCTTCCTTTAACCGGGCATTAAATCTATCTATTGCTTCCTCTCCTATCCCAATTTTCCAAAAGAGACTCTCACTTGGAACTGTCCGATGATATGTCTTTAGCTCATCTTCAACAACCAAAGCGTTCTCTGTGAGTATCTCAAGTTCCTCCTTCTTCCGTTCCAATAAATTTTTCATGGCAGTACTCGGGCCAACGGGAGAATAGAGTTTAGGACGAGAATATTTTTGAATTTCTATCAATCCTTTGCTTTCCAACGAACCTGTCACATCATAGATTCGTCCTGTTGGTACTTTTGAACTATCCGAGAGTTGCTTTGCATCACACGCTCCTCGATGAAGTAATGTCTTATAAGCTGCAAATTCATAGTTTGTTAATCCATATCTCTCTAATATATTCTCATTTTCAACGGAAGTCATTCTTATCATCACATAAACTGAAAATAGTTCTTTCACAACAGAAACTAATATTTGATAATTAAACTTTACACTAGTTGAAAGTTTTAAATCTTTCTATACTCATTAAAATGATTAAAATGATAATTTAGTCTAGTGGTTTAAAGTGATGACGATATGTCCTTTTTTCGGTTCTGTTTCAATATAAAAAGGAACCTCAGCCATTTCTTCAATTTTAAAGCTTTTATCTATGACTGTTTTGATTTTCTCCTCGTCAATAAGCTCCTTTATGAAATCTAGTTCTTCTTCAAATGCCATCAAACATTTTGATATCCACATTATTTGGCAGAAACGTCTTTAAACGATGATTATGATTATTAAAGCTATCATTAAGTTTTCTTCTGAACGAATAACCCCATAAAATGTCTTTAAATGATAATACTTTTTTGAGATCCTTTGTATCTCCCACCCAAATAATAAATAAACCTCCTCACCATTTTACATCAACTTTTGTGATGATCCATTATCGTGTAATTTCTTTATTAGTGAATCATCAATGTTAAATATCATAATTAGTCTAAATATTCTAAGTAATTATTGTAGGTTTTTTCAAATGAATTTTCTCTAGTACAAAATAACTCAATAGATAGCAAAAGATGACTGTTAAAGGAAATACAATGGCTAATTTTAGAATAGGATAAAGGTGTAATGACGAAAATCCAAGGGATATAAAAACAAGGACAGGCGGATGAACGAGGTACATATGATAAGCGCTAGCAGATAGATTCCGTAATATAGTTCCTTGCTTGTTGAATTTGGCATAAAAAACCTTGATTAAGACAAAAATAACTCCCATACAAATAATACTATCTACCAAGGCAAATAAAAAAGCATGCAAATTGGCCCCTCCTGAAAAGACAATAAGATCTCCTTCCATTACTAGAACAATAAAGAAATCAAGATAAATTAGCACAATTGAGGTTATTAATGTAATTAACCAAATTTTAACATGTTTTTCAGACATCTTTTCGAACCAATAATATCGAACACAAATCACACCAAGGCTGAACATCATTAGATACTGAGCGAGTTGCCCCCATGGTATTCCCAGCGGACGGAAGTCTATTGAAAAGCCTATACGGACTAAAAAAGTAAAAAATCCTAAACCAATTACAAAAAGGAGTAAATGAATGTATCTTGGGATGAAGAGTTCCTTTGGGATTCTTCGCTGTACCGAGTTTAACTTAGTTATCTGACGCCAAACAGTATAAACTGCAGTAAACATTAATAAAACCAAAAGAAACCACATAGGCCCCGCAAATGTTAAAAAATTAATGAATTCTTCCCATGATAGAAATCTACTGAAATAATAATCTAGCAAAGTTCCTTGTAGCATTGGGTTGGTGTTCCACGGTGGAATTCTTAATAGGGATAGGGTATAAATCATAATAGGATTAATTAATACAATATATAAAAGGAGGGGGATACCAAGACGAATAAGTCTCTCTTTCCAGAAGCTACGAACGCCTTTTCGATCATAGCTGTTAGGGGTAAAATAACCCCCTAATAAAAAGAATAACCCTAAGAGTGAGGTTTGAAATACACCTCCAATTGAGGCTAAAAGTAAAAATAATATAGCACTTAAAGGATCAATTGGAGTAACTTCTTTATAGTACCACCAACCTACTTCAGCATAGATATTCATCGTATGCCAGAAAATAACAAGAATGGTAAAAAAAAGCTTTAAATTATCAAGGAAAAGGTACCGTATTCTTTTAGATTCTGTATTCATTAGAATGCTTCGCCTTAGACTATTCTTACTTAATCATTTTTAAATCTAAATGTGATCTTTTTGTAGAATTAGTACTAGTAGTTTTTTATAGAAAATAATTTCTTTTTAAATCTGAATAGATGATGAGCTTGTCTAATTTCCCTATTAAAAATGACTGAAAAGATAATTGAAGCGATTAAGTTGTGAAGGGAGTGACCTACATAAAATATTCTTCTACATTCGAGATACAACATTTGAATGTCGTAAAACAAATATTAGGTAAACTTTTTAACGGTAAAATGCCAACAATTAAACAAATGGGAAAAAATCATTGAGTATAACCCTTCTATGAGTGAAATGGTTGAATTTACACAGCTAGAAGCCTTTGTGGAACGTTTGATTAACAAAAAGCTTACCATTAAAGAGGAAGAAGCTCTGTCTTATGCAACAGAAGCTCGAACACTAGTTGAAACCTGGATTCAGAGTAAGAAAAAGTAGTGATATCTTCTAATCATTGATTCATTGCTTCTACTCATCAAACAAGGACTCTTGTTTTCTAAACAATAGGGAACTAGTTAGTTTTTTGTTATTTTGGTTTAGCAATTAGCTTTGATTTGGAAATAGTAGTTATATTTTCGAACTTTTAAATTATATAAATCTTTTTATAGTAATTTGTTATTTATTAAAAAGTTCATATTGATCAAAAAGGAGACATTTTGATGAAATTAAATAGACCAAATTTGACAAAAGGGAAATCTCTGCTGTTATTAAGTATTTTTATAGCCTCATTAGTCACAGTCGAAGCAATTGCCCCATCTGGAAGAGACCCGTTGTCTTTAATCTGGGATGCAATAGCGGATTTACAGGCACAGATTGATACTATTGAACTTACTCCAGGGCCACAAGGTCCCGAAGGGCCACAGGGTCCTGAAGGGCCACAGGGTCCCGAAGGGCCACAGGGTCCTGAAGGGCCACAGGGTCCCGAAGGGCCACAGGGTCCCGAAGGTCCAGCGGGTTCGATTGGATCTCCACTTCTGTTTACAACATGGGAATTGGTTGTACAACTTACAAATGAATGGAGTCCTATTATAGAATTAGAATTAAATTTAAATGCTTTATTTGATGAAGGGACTAGAGTTACAATTCTTGTGATGTTTTCAGCTACAGTTGTTTATCCTCCTGAACCGATAGTTGTCCATTACCACTTCGTTGTGGATAATGTGGGTAGTGGTAGAATATTTAGTGAGTCTAATTCTGGATCGAAAATTATCTATTTTCAACTTACATATCCTTTGGTAGTTTCTTCTGAACCACAATTGATATATTTAGAAGGATTATGCGGTTTTATTGATGGTCCTACTATACACACTCCAGAACTCACTGTATTAGTTTGGCCGCCTCCTTGATGAGTAAGGTTCTGTGTTGGAATTAGAAAGATTACTGAAAATATGAAAAAGAGTAAGCAATGATCAATCGTTAGATTGGAAGCGTTTAGGTTTAGTCTTAGAGTAAGTTGAGAATTGCTTCTCTTAATTTTATTTTTTAACCTCGAAAAGATCTACCAGTGAGTAAGTGGGGATTTGTAACAGTACAAATCTTTCATTTCTATCTTCATTCCACTCCAAATCTTGAGGTAATTAGTTGTCCTTTTTATAACTTTTTTACTTTTATTTAGATCTTTGGGATTTGCTTGTATCACCTGTTTTTATAAGTAATTTGTCTGATAGACCTTTTTTGATCTTTTTTTTTATGAGGTTTAACCTTGGTTATACGTCATCATTACAGCAAAAATCAAGTATAACAGTTATTTTGCGACGTTTGAAGATCTTCTTGTTTAAAAATCAACTGAGAGAATATTTTATCCTCATTGCTGATTTTAAATAATCTTCTATTTCAGTTTTTTCAAGAAGGTGTGCTATAGTAGCATTTTCATCTAACAAATCTTTCCACTCCTTTACCTGAGAATGAATTTTTGCTTTTAAATCAAGAGATTTTGAGATGAAATGGGTAAACTCATGTTTCTGGGCAATCTCTATTGCTTCCGTAATGTATGATTCTGCTTGTGACAAATTTCCTTGAACTAAAGTAAGTAGAGCTCGAAGGAGATGTAATTCCACCTCTAATGGAAAGATAGATTGGTTTTTTGCTAGTTCTTGAATTTTGTTAAAAATTTGATAAATCTCGTCTAATGTCGTTTTATCTTCAGAGATTTTCCATTCGAGGAGATAAAGATTAAATAGGTTAAAATATGCCATTATAAGAAGATTAACCTCTAAATTTTGCTCTTTCACTAGATTATAGAGTTTTTGTTGAGCTTGAGCTTTGTCTAGCAACTTAGGACTTTGCATCTGATATAATGCCTCAGCTAATATCTTGTGATTTGTATTAGTAGGATGTTTTTCTTGTTCTGCAATTTCTTTTAATCGGAACAACTGTTGTTCAGCGTTTGAAATCTCTCCTGTCTCTATCAGGATCAGAAACAAGTTAAATGTGACTTTAGC
>JBHLKP010000258.1:0-5384 GCA_048886525.1 Candidatus Hodarchaeota archaeon
AATATTGAGTAACAATCCAAAAATCCCAATAAGAAAAATACCTATTTGATACTTGATTCTAAATCAATAGGAAAATATCAGGCAATATGCTAATAAATTATTTAGCTAGCTTCAAAAGTATTGGTGCCAAGAAAAAATTGAGTAAAATGGGTATCATTGAGGAACCGAGAACTTTTTTATATTATCAAAATCAATTTCCTGATCGTGAGCCCCTTATTTTATTTGGGGGATGTATTTATCAAAATAATGCTGACTCAACCAGCGAAGCCATTCATGATTTGAAAAAGTTTTTCCGAAGCCTGCTTGATTCTATCGAACAAGCGTACTTAATTCGTTTCAATATTTCTGATGTTGTACGGGGAATATCAGGTGAATTGAATATTGAACTTTCGAATCTTCAACAACGATATCTTGAACATGCCCAAGATTATCATACTCATTTTGGAAAAAATCGTCTGCTTCGATTACATATGATGAGTCAATTACATAAAATGAAGCAGAGAAATGCGGTATGGTTTACTTCTAATAAGATTCCTCCTTTCCAGCTTTTCTTTTTACACTGGTTAGAAACTATTTTAAATGAATTTTTCTTGATGGATCTATTAAATTGCCTTGCTCTCAATATAATAACGAGACTAGGCTTAACTGCTAACGCTCATGCCCTTTTAACAAAACTATCAGCAGAAATGTCGATCTACATTCGAGATACTCAATTTCGATATACCATCTGAACTTTTTGTTCATTATTCCCTATTTGCTACTTCATCTCTCTCAATTACTTCTAATTTAAAGATTACTGGTCTAATTCCATCGGTACAGCAGGTTATGTAGGAATTATCCGTTTTCATCCAATTCCAGATTTTACCGGTTTTACCAATATACTTACGGAATGTCCCTCCTTGCATGAGGGTCAAAAGGACTTTATGAATATCATACCATGCATAGCTACACGGAAAGGAGTCAGGTTTGGCTGTTGGACTTTCGGTGATAAATTCTTGACCATCTTCGAATTCTCCGCATTTCCCTATCTTCATTTGCACATATTCTTCCGCTAGATCTTTATAAAAGGTTCGTTTTAGGACGGTAATCTTACATTTTACCATTTTTTTCACTTTCCAAATATTTTTCTAGAAATAGGATACTGTTACTGAAGAAGGTTCTTTGTAAACTAGAGAGATCTTATTTTTAATGTTTCAGAAAATGGTAATTATGTAAGAAACTCTTCAAGCTTTTTCAAAGTCAGTTAAACCCTAGAAGGGACTCTTATAAGAGATTCGGTTAAATTAATCCTCTTTTAACAATTTCCTAATGTATTTTGAATAAAAAAGGCTGTTTTGAAAGAAGAAATCGTCATAAAAAGAAAGGTAATGGAGTTATACGCCTCTTTTACTTAGTAGTTGTTCATCTAATTGTTTGATCTTGGTACCAATTTTTGTAATTACTTCCTTCATAGAACCAAGATAGAAGTCATAATAGTTGTAGAATGTTTCCCCAACCTCAAAAACACGTCTTACTTCAGGAGTTTCTTGAATTTCCTCGGGTAATTTCATCCATGCCTTTTCATGTGCTTGCAATTTTCTCATTTGTTCTCGAAGCAATTCCGAAGCTATTTTCATCCTATCTGCAAAAGTCTTAAGAAAAGATCCAGAACCAAGATGATAGATCTTCTACCTGGATCCTTTCGGTCGGCTTTGCGTAACAAAGAAAGCATTCTCGAGATCTTTTAGCGTTTTCGACAATTGGCCCCAAGAATAACCAGACGCATTTACAAGATCTTTTTGCATTTTTTTAAAATAGCGAGAATTTATGATTAAATAATCTCTCAGTGGTTAAATATGTAAGAAAAGCTTATATAGCAAAATGTTGTGCAATCTTCGGACAAACCTTGAGTGAGCCACTTGAAAATCTCAATAAAGATTTACTTCGCAAATTATGTCTAATTATATTGATCGAAATTGGTATTTTATCATTTTTCCCTTTTCTCTGGTTCCTCGTTGCTGGTTTTAGCGAGTTGCACACAGACTATTGGACGACGCAGACTATTGGTCTTATTCTTAATAATATGTTTAACTTAATAATTGGATTGTTAGTAATTTTCGTTGGATTATACATATTTTGGTTTGTCTATAGAAATAGAGAAACTTATCGAAAGCATTTAAAGGGCGTTCTCGCCATTTTAATATCGGGGAGCTTTGATTTTGCTGTGGGGACGTTCTTCCTATATGTTTCCTTTCCCTACCACCCGAATGGTATTGTCATAACCAGCGACATTATGACGGCATTTATACCATTTTCTCATTCTTTAGCTATAAGCTTCTTTTCCATAGTCGTAGGAATGGCCTTATTAATAAGAAATTATCAATCTTCAGTCACACGCTTCCTATTCCTCTCCTATTTAACTTTCGGAGGTACCTGGCTTGTTTTTATCATTTATAGCTTTAGTTTTAGATTCTTTTTAAATGATGGAGTTACATTAACGCCTGTACTCTATCTTGGGTTTTACCTATCCTTCTTTTTAGGTATGATGTTTCTAATCCAAGGGTGTTGGAGATTAATTAAACCTTCTAGCCAACGTTTTCCCAGGTGGTTTTTTTTCATCCTAGGAATTGTAGTGGTAGCAACATGTTTTTTTTCATTTACAGAATTAACTCATTATATATACTATACCCCTTTTGGAGACTTAGAAATCCTTTATCTACGTGAGCATTCACTCATTTTTTCGGTTGTTTACTCGGGATCGTTAATAATACCATTATTATTTTCTATCTATCTGCTTAGTAAGCCTCCCCCATGGATTACCAAAGAACGTGGAAATTGGATTAAGAAAGCTCGAATCAGTCTCATTTTACTATCCTTCTATCCTTTGGTTGAAGTAGTATCAGGATTAAGGGGTTTACCATTCTTTTCTGACTATATTACCTTGTTCAACCCTGCCCCAGTTAAAGTATCGTTATTAATGGGTTCTATTTCCCTTATTTATTTTTCGTATGGAATTATGTTCGTGGGTGTAAGTGATGTAAACAAGTGGTTTTTTGATGAGGTTAAATGTCGGGCGACACCTGAACTGCAAAAGCTTGATCCTGATGTTAACTTAGCTAAGATTTGGGAGAAAATTGATCAAATGCAAAAAGAACAACCGCTTTCACAGAGAGAAATGACTAATCAGAAAGTGGAGCAATACGTTCAAACTGCCGTGAACTATTGGATGAGCTTAGAGAACTCAAGATCGGGGTAGTTAGGTTTTGTATCTAGCTAGATACTGAAGAAATTGAATTCTTTTTGGAAATGGTCAAATTGCACTGAATGTTACGATTGACATTACTAAGGGATGAAAATAAACCATTTTTGTTGTTTCTGTGATAGAATTCAATTTGTTGTGTGTAACGGAATTAAATTAAATTTTATTGATTTGATAAACCTAAATATAGATGGCAAAATACCGTGATGGCCTACTCTTAGCGCAAATTTAAATACCATAACTACGTTTAGAATCTAGATATTTTCCCTCCTGATTTGGCAAAATCATATTTAGTATTTGCAATTATACTCTTTAAAACTTTAATAATCACATTAAATTCAAATAAAACTTTCTCAAATAATAGATTTACGGGATTTTTATGCTTAAATTACGAATTAGATTGTTTAGAGTCTTCTTAGCATTATTTATAATCATTTTATTATCCTTTCCCCTATGGGGAAATAATTCAGTCGCTAATATCTCAGAACTATCAGTTGGGGAAAAAGCGTCAAATTTTACACTAATTAATCTCTCTAATTATGAATTATTTTCGTTATCAGATTATATTGGAAAAGTAATCCTGTTAGATTTATTTACAATGTCATGTGTACCTCACACTACAGCTATTCCTTATATCAGTGAAATTGCTGGTTCTTTTTACGATCTAATAGTCATTTCTGTTGATGTTGACACAGAAGAAGGAGAAAATCAGGTTCAAGACTTTATGAACTATCATTCTATTTTTTGGAAAGTAGCGCTAGATAATAATGGGACAGTTGCTTCTACTTATGGAACAGGCCTTCTCCCGTCTATTTATATCATTAATCAGACTGGATTTATAGAATATAGAAAAAGGATTGGATTTGATTATGAGGAAGTTTTTCTTGTACTTTTCTCTCTCCTTTCTCCAGGGAATGATACTACGAAACCTGAAATCATCAATGCTCAAATTGAACCAGTAGCAGCTCCAATTTCTATTTTTAGTAATCAGATCCTAATCACTTGTGATAATGTTTCTGATAATTTTGCGCTTAAAGCTGTTTTTGCAGAAATCGCTTCTCCTGGTATTGAGATCATGGAGTATCCTCTCATCCAAACTAGTAATGGATCAATTAATCAAATAATTGAAATCGATCCAAAACAGCTCTATCAGCAATCTACTGTTCAAATAACCGTAGTAGCAGTCGATTATGGAAAGAATAAACAAAAATCGTCTCCAAAAGAGGTAAATGTTGAGATGACTGATACTGATAATGAAAATCCATCTATAGTATCAATAGAGGTAAATTATACGCTTATTGATCATCGGTATCACTTTACAGTGAAAACACAAGTCACTGATGATCTTCTTGTATATAAGATTACTGTTTGTTTCAGATGTGGAGGATGGCAATTCTGTCTAAAAGATATGAAACGAATCCCAAATGAAGAAGATTTGTTTGCTAGGACAAAAATAATTCATGAAGACTATATAACGGATCCAGAGGATGTGTGGGTAGCAGTGTGGGCTGAAGATCTTATAGGAAATACAGACATTGATGATAATCTTTCTTATGGTAATTCTGAGGGATTTAGAGTAGCAATTTTCAGCTTTTTGGTCATTTTATTATTTATTATTTATTTGACTGTTGTAGTATTTAGTATTCTCTTTGTTTACAGTTCTATTAAGGAGAAATCTAAACCTTGATTTGTAAATGACGTATGGAATGTTATTCAGATAATAAAGTGGAAAATCCTTGAGTAAGTCGCTTGAAAGTCTTAAAAAAAGACTTAAATCGTAAAGTATATTTAATTTTTTTGATAGCAGGTGGAAATTTTGCATTATCACCTACCCTGATGTTTCTCTTTGGTGGTTTTGGTATTCCTAATGGTTTTGGTTATGCAATGGCGTCTGTAATTTTAATTTCTATATTGGTGCGCTTTTTAGTGGGATTTTATTTCAGCGTGAGTGGGTTATAGTTGGAAATAAACCGTTAAAATTCTTTTTCTAAAGATTGAACATTTACAACTACTTGGAGTAACTAGATTGAAGTTACGTACCCCTTTTACTTCGTAATTGATCATCTAAATGCTTGATTTTATTTTCGATTTTTCCAATTACTTCGTCCATAGAGCTCAGATAGAAGTCATAGTAGCTGTAGAACGT
>JBHLKP010000259.1:0-5374 GCA_048886525.1 Candidatus Hodarchaeota archaeon
AATATATTTTAAAGATGATTCTAATTCTAAGAAGGTTATTACACATTATTATATGTATATTAAAAATTAATTCTAATTAAAACGATATATTTACTACGAGGTGCATTTTTCATGAGTCATAGCTACCAGCCAACTCAAGACACAGAATGGAAATCACTAGAATATAATAAAGCTGAATGGCAATATGTGACACTAGGAGGTGGGAAGGAACTAATTCTTCTTTTTCCAGGCGGAATGCGTCGTCCAGTTTACGGCGGGAATTTTGTAAAGGAGTTAGCAAAGGATTATCGTATAATAATACCAGTATATCCTCGTATTAGCAAACTAAAGGCTATAGTTGAAGGAATTACCGCAATAATGACGAATGAAAACTTTGAAAACACGCATATATATGGTAGTT
Organism: Candidatus Hodarchaeota archaeon; assembly: GCA_048886525.1. Taxonomy (GTDB): domain Archaea; phylum Asgardarchaeota; class Heimdallarchaeia; order Hodarchaeales; family Hodarchaeaceae; genus Hodarchaeum. The sequence goes on from JBHLKP010000259.1 coordinate 401, forward strand.
CTTTTGGGGGACTCGTTGCTCAGGCGTTCATGTATTATAAACCTGAAAAGGTTAAAAATATTATTATTTCTAATACTGGTACAGTAAATGATGATAAAGATTTTCTAAAAAGGATAAAACGGCTTTTAATTCTTCTACGAATAGTTCCAGCTTTTATTGTCCGTAGAATTATGTTAAGATCATTTATAAAGCTAATTCCTCATGAAAGTGAGGAGTACGATGAGATTGTAGCAAAATTACGCTATATTATCGAATTTAAAATTTTAGATAAGCAAGATATAATCTGTCATTTTGAGAGTTTAATTGATTTTCAGGAAAATATTCATCTTACTCCAGATAAAATCCACCAACTTGAAACAAGAATGTTGATTATTACAAGTGAGAATGATCCAGGTATTTCTCCTACTGCTTTTAAATCGTTAAAAAAACTGTATGTACATGCTAAATTTTATCATTTTGCAGAAGGAGGTCATATGCCTCTCCTTATAAGAGAGAATGAATTTACAAGGCTAGTTAAAGATCAATTGTTACAGGAGAATAATAAATCCCTTGGTTAAATCAAGACAAGACATCATTAATACTTTCTGCTTTATGAAACAGCCTGTGAAAGAATCAGTAATTAAAACATTAATAAATGGACTTTATAGGAAAAATACTCATTCTAGTCCCAAAAAAGAATAATCCTTAATCAAATATCTGAGGGATCATTATATTTCTACAACATAATTCCTATCATATTGGATAAATTGTTGCTGTCAGAAAAATCTTGGGAATATGATAGTTAATTTCTAAATAGAAAATACGTATTTATTTTTAAATTTACAAGCTTTCTCTCATGACTGGTGAGGAATAATCTTGCGAGATCATGATTACTTTTTTTCAAAGGGGATGATTCTTGTCCTATTGATCAGTATTCAGTTAAATTCCCATTCTGTTGAAGCTAATATATCTCAAATAAGTTTTACTGAGATTAGTTCAATCTCTGCTGAACCTGGATCTCAAATCGTTGATGTTCAAGTTATTGGAAATGTTCTTTTTGTAGTTGATGCTTTTATGGGATTATTGACCTATAATATCACTAACCCGGCAAATCCCTCTCTATTAGGATCTTATTACGATCACTATACGTTTACCCACTCTGTTCTTATCGAGGAAAATTATGCCTATGTTTCTGATTTGGAAGATGGATTGGAAATTATTGATATTTCTGATCCATCAGATATCAATATTATAGGTGATTATACATCTAATGTTGGTCCGACTGCTGGATCCACGGATGCGCACAAATCAGGTGATTTAGCATTTCTTGCTTCCCAAAATATGGGCTTAGAAATAATTAATTGTTCTAATCCATACAATCCAGTTATCATTGGAAGTTATTATGATAATGAAAGAGTGATACGGGTCTATGCGCTGAATAATCATGTATTTATTTCAGAGGCTGGTAACGGATTCAAGATTTTGAATATTACTGGGTCTGGATGTATTGAAAGTTTTCACTATCAGGATTCAGTAAGTTACCAAGATTTCTTTGTGCTTGATGATTTATTGTACACAACGGACAGGAATTTTGGATTTAGGATCTTCGACATTAAGAATTTCACAGATATTATACAAATCGGAGGAATAGATATTGGTGATTCTTATGGGTTTGTAGTTACAAGAGAAGAAGAAAATAAAATTGCATACGTTACTACTTGGGAATCAGGGTTAAAAATTTTAAACATAACTGAACCAGAGAACGTTCAAATATTAGGACAATACAATGACGGTGGAGATGATTATAACGTTGCAGTAAAAGGAGATCTAATATTTGTTGCGGAATTTCACGACGGATTGGAAATACTTCAGATTAAAACAATAAATAATGGTGTAAGTCCGAGAAAATCCTCAATAATTCCTGGTTTTGAGCTCTATACATTACTTCTGGGGTTTTCACAATTAGCATTATACACAATTATTATCAAGAATAATAAATTTCGAAAAGATAAGGTTGTTTAGTTCTAATACATTTTTTCGAATCAGGTTTTTGATCTAAAGGAATTAATGATAATTCAAGTTCCTTTTAGTTTTTGAGAGATTTTTAAAAATGTTTGAAAGGATTTTACGGTCAGATTGGTCTTCAATCCTGGTTTAGGATTTTTTGTTATATTGAGGGTATATCCCCCTAGTTCTAGAAGTTCTTCAAAAGCTTTTTGAGCTTTTTCCATCACTTCTAATTCATTTAATGTTAATACTTCTCGGTTTTGCATAATAACCTTCCCATCAATAATCACAGTATCTACGTCTGATCCAAATGCAGAATATACAAGATGGGAGGGGCAATTATGAAAAGGCACTAAATGAGGTTTTTTGTAATCTAGGATAATTAGATCAGCTTTCTTGCCGATTTCAATCGATCCAATTTCATTATCTAACCCTAAAGCTTTCGCACCAAGAACGGTTGACATTCGAATAAGCTCTGGAGCTGGAAGGATAACTGAGTCTTTCTTGACCATCTTATGTAAAAATGATGCTGTTCTCATTTCCTCAATCATATCTAAATTATTATTACTGCCACAACCATCCGTACCAATTCCCACAGTAACATTCTTTGATAATAACTCAGGAATTGGAGCTGTATCATTGCCATATTTCATCATAGCAGATGGGCAATGAGCAACGGCAGTATTTGTCTTTTTCATAATGTCCATATCCCGTTCATTAACGAAAACACAATGTGCTGCTAGTACATCTCCCTTCAAAAATCCTAAATTTTGTAGATGCTCAATAGATGTTTCACCATACTTTTTTTTAGCCATTTGAGGTTCATTTGGCGCTTCTGCAACATGAATGTGAATACCAAGGTTTGCTGCATCAGCTGCTTCCCGAGTTTGCTGAAGTAATTTTGGGGAACATGAATATATCGAATGTGGGCCTAATTTACAGGTTATTAGTCCATCTAGAGATTTGTGCCACTTTTTAGCAAAAGAAATACTCTCTTGCAACTCTCTTGCTCCTTTATCGGGGTCATTTAACTCTAAAATGCCTTGAGAAAGGTTTGCTCGCATTCCAGCTTCTTTTACAGCAGTAGCAACATGGTCCATATGCCAGTACTGATCAGCGAAACAGGTTGTACCAGTCTTAATCATTTCTAAGCATCCTAAAAGGGCGCCAATGTAACAATGCTCCTCATTAATATTTTTTTCAATGGACCAAATGATAGGTAACCAGTTAATACTTGGAACATCATCAGCAACTCCTCGAAAGAGAGTCATAGATAAATGTGTATGTGAATTAACAAGACCAGGCATAATTACCATTTTTTTTGCGTCAATTACTTCATCTGCCGAAGAATCTTTTAATTGATCCATCCGCGCTACAGCTGTAATGATATTATCAGTGATAACAACCCCACCGTTATTGATAACTTCATTTTTTGGATTAACGGTTAAAATAACAGCATTTTTAATCATTAGACTACTCAAAACTATCACCAAGGACATAATTTTTTTTTCTGAGAGAGAAACAAAAGAAGAAAATAACTCTTGCTCTCTTTATATTGACTAGGAAGTAAAAGCCAATTTTTTTATTTTTCTAAATTTTCTCCAGAGATTGATCTGAAAAGTGTACGATTGCTGCTATATTTTGCCTATGAAACCCCTTGCATAAATTACTTTTTCTTAAATACCTTTATAATGCACATTAAAACTAATAAATAAGTCAACATCAAATGAAACGTTAAAGCAGGAGTTTTGGCTGGATTGCTACTAGGAAATTTAATTTGCAGAATTTCTAATCCATCGACTCCATCTGCTACATAAATAAGATCATTCACAACTTGAATATCTGTAGCATTCCCGCCATCATAAAAATGCCCTATTTCTTTGGGGTTAAAGGGATCACTTATATTAATGACTTCTAATCCATCATTATAATCACCAATAATAACTAAGCTTTCATAAAGATGTAGATCTATTGCTCGACCTCCATCATAAAAACTTCCAATTAAACTCATATTCAGGGGATCAGTACAATTCAGAATCTTTAATCCTTCACCGGGTTCATACACTGAACGGCTACATGCCATATAGGCAACGTTTCCTGCTATCTGAAGATCATAAACATGATAATCATAATTGTAACTAGCAAGTTCCGAAATATTGGTCGGGATCGAAATATTGAAGACTTTTAATCCAGTTTCTACAGCTATATAAGCGAAGTCATTAACAATTAATCTTAGTAAGGGATGATATATTTGTGGATAACGGGCAATATCAACAGGGTGAGTGAGGTTCGAAACATTAGCAATAATTAGACCATCATAGTAATCTGATAGGTAAAGAAGCTCATTTCTTTTTTTAACTCCATTAATGACACCATTAAATTCTCCTATTTTTACAGGATTAGTTAGTACAGTTATATTAATTATTTCTAAACCACCAGTGTTATCAGCAACATATGCAATATTATCTTCAACCAAGAGCTCGTGTGATCTTCCTCCATCATAGAAATGTCCTAATTCAGTTGGAGCTGTAGGGTCACTTACATTATAGATAAACAATCCACCATAAGTGGAAGTCATAGACCCCATATCGGTAACAAAAGCAATATTATCGCGAATTACCAGATGTCTCGCCATTCCAGGGGTATCTATCTGGCCAATTTTTTCAAAAGAAACCAAATTATCGTTTATCTGAGAAATAGAACCATTTATTAGATTTGGCTCTAGAAAAAAAATAGTAAATACTAGCCCGATTATTAAAAAATAATTGAACTTTGTTTTCATATTAGTTCACAGTGATGTTTAATCCTATTAAATCTCTATATTTAAACCAAGATTAGGAGTTATAAAGATCAATATTCGTGCAATAGGATCATTTTGATAAGATTTTTTTTGACTTCATTCTAGGAATAGAATTAATGATTAATAGAATATCCATAAACTGAAAAACTCTTACTCTTGCCCAATCCAGTATTTTTCTAAGGCTTACT
>JBHLKP010000260.1:0-5289 GCA_048886525.1 Candidatus Hodarchaeota archaeon
GATCATTTGTATTGCATTCATAGAAAAATAGTTTAAATCATCTGATTTAGTTAAAGAAAAGTGATTTTTGAGGAATAAATATGGACATCTCATTTTTTAGTGATTATTACGTTTGGGCTGAGAACCGAATAATCGAATCTTTAGTAAAAATAACTGATGAGAAATTATTTAAAAAGAAAATTGAACCTAATGGTCGTTCAATACGAGATATGGTGGAACATATTGCAACTTCTTATGAAATGATCTTTAACACGCCTAAATCTCAAGAAGAATACACTAAATTCATAGATAGAATAAGTGAATTATCTTGGAGTAATTTAATTGATTACTGGAAGAAATGGTTAAATAAATTCGCAGAGATAATTGATCAAGATAGTTTTCCAATACCTAGAAATTTCCCTATAGAAATCAAGTCTAAAGATGATTATATTTTTGCTTATTCTGATCATAGTACCTATCATCGTGGTCAGCTAGTCATACTTATCAATTTAACTGGTGAGAAGGCACTTAATACGGATTATTTCACTTTCCTAATGGAAAAAGACAAAAATAACGATAATTAAACAGTTTATAAGGAATTTAACTATTTTTTGGAGATGTGAAAGAAATTTATTTCCAAGAATTAGGAATTCAATATAAGAGATATAATGAAACACCTATCGCAACGATTCGGACAAGTATTAAGCACAGAGAGGAAATGCACGCTATAATTGACACATTATACAAAAATATACCAAAAGAAAACATTTTGGGGCCTGCGTTTTGTATTTATGTTTACGTTACAAGTGTTGAGGATTTTGATGTTGAACTTGGATTTCCTGTATCAAAAATAATAGAAACTGATGAGGTGAAGACAAGAATTCTTTCAGAGATGGAAGTTTTATCTATAGTTCATGAAGGTCCAATTTCACAAAAAACTGAGAGCTATAAGAAGCTTTATGGTTTTACTGAAAAACATGGCATCATATCTGATGAATTTACTCGTGAAATCTTCCTCGATTCTAATGACCCAGAAGGGAATAAAATCGAACTTCAATTCATTATACATAATTGGAATAGTTTATTCGAGAAGAGGATAGAACTAATTTTGGGGAAAGAAAAGAAACTTGAAGTGATGAAAGGCATTGAAAATGTCTCTCTCGAATCAGCTATTGAAGACAAGTTCCATTTTGTTAAGTGTGTTATGGAAAGATTAGAGTATATCACTGATAATGATCAAATGTACAGCATTTTATCTGGTTGTGCTCACGTATTTCCAAAAAATTTAATACAAAAAATGAAAAAGGTTTATCAAAAAGCAAGAAAAGAAAATAATGTTTATAAATCTATTGAGATCACTTTAAAATTTATGGAAAAAGATCCTGCATGGATTAAAGTTCCAATTCGGGAAGGAAAGATTCTTTATGTAACTAAAAACCCACGTATTTCAAAAAAACAAGTGGAAGCTAGAAATGACGTCGTTAAAAGAACAGCTCACTGTTTTTGTCCTATAATCAGAACAAACTTAGATAGAGGAATGCCTGTAAAATTCTGTTATTGTGGAGCTGGATGGTATAAACAACAATGGGAAGGCATACTTGATAAACCAGTAAGAATTGAGATAATTGAATCAGTACTACAGGGAGATGACTATTGTAGTTTTGCTATATATATACCAGATGATCTATAGATACTAGAAAATGAAAAAAAGTGATTAGATTGATAAAAACGATGAAAGTACAAATGAGGATGAATCTCTCAAGAAAGTACAAAAGAATTGGGATTTAACTACAAACAAATTTTGAAGTCAAGAAAATAAAAGCAAGTTTATTTCAACAGTTTTAACTTAATTATTTCATAAGTAGCTGATCCAATGATATTGCAAGAAAACTTTAACTCATTCAGGATTTTCTTCCTAATTCTTATATTCTGTACTTTTATTATTGGAATATTTAGTTCTCAAGCCGCTACTGAAGATAGAAGTATTTCTCTTATAAATGACTTTTCAGGGAACATTCTCTTATCAATACAAGATTCAGATTATAATCATCATGTAGAGCCAACATTAGCCATTAGTGACAATGATACAATTTTTGCAGGATGGAAAAATGCATATGGCCATAATACAGCAGGAGTTCGGGTCAGTTTCTCAAAATCGTCTGATAATGGAAATAGTTGGACCGAACCATTTGATATGCCAATGTATGAAGGGATCTTTACAGGGCAATCAGATCCTTGGCTTGTATGGCATGCTTCTGGACTTTATTATGCCTACCTAGAGTATTCTATAGAAAATGAAGAATTATCTCAAATCACTGTAGCCAAAAGTAGTGATTATGGAACATCATGGGATTTTCAAGTCCAAGCAACATCTGGAATTGGCTTTGCTGACAAAGAAACGATGACCATAAGTGATAGTGGGATCATCTATATAGCGTATGATGATATTACTAATTACACAACTGTCCGTGTATCCCGCTCTATTGACAATGGAATCTCTTTTAATGAAGAAGGTGTTATTGTAGATGCGATAACGCACCCTGTGGATCATCTCGCTCCATATATAATTACAGATAGCAATAACGATGTTTATGTGGCATGGATTTGGTTTCCTAGCAATGGAATTTGGGGTGATGTTTATCTCACTAAATCGATAGATCAAGGGGAATCATTTAGCTCACCTATTGATGTTAATGATGCAAGTGAGAACTGTTCATTTGAAGTAACTCCTGATCAACGACCTAGTCGTGTTTCGTTACCAGTTATTAGATTCGATCAAAATGATAGATTATATGTCCTTTGGGCTGAAAAATACGAACCAAATGGTACATGGGATGTATACTTGCGATATTCTGATAATCATGGCGTTTCATGGAGTAAACGCTACCAAGTGAACCCAGATTTAAGTGGAAATCAATGGCAGCCTGATATGGATATTGATTCACAGAACCGTCTTCATATTGTTTGGTATGATGAACAGGAGGGTTTTTTTAGACCTTATTATCGTATTTTAACCTTTTCTAACAGTTCAAATGACCAAACAGACGTAATATGGGGTGATCCAATTGCTATTGCTGATGAAGATACTTCAAATGTCTTTAGTAGACCAGGAGATTATTTCACAATCCGAGTCGATTCAAAAAATACTCCTCACGTTGTTTGGACTGATGGGAGGACAGATAATGAATTAGATATTTACTACGCTCGTGGAATTGTTAAAAATTCATCTAGAACTATTAATGTTTCAAATCTCTGGATAATTATCCCTGTGGTTACTATTATCTTTAGTCTTAGAACTAAATTGAGAAGAAATTTGTGAAAAGCAATCTAGATTAGCAGAATGAAGCATAAGAAGTAAAATTAAGAATTTTCAAGTTTTTTTATCAATTGTATATAAGATTTCATTGCTTCTTCTCGTGATATGCCTTTTCTGGAAGCCCATGCGTCGTATTTATATCTTGCTTTGATATTTATTCGTCCTGGCCGTTTACCAGTTACGTCACCACTTAATGCTTGCTTATAGAGGCCATACATTTCGAGTAAGACTTCAGGGGGTTGATTCGGCAATTTTTTAGCACGTTGGAGTATTTCCTCAAATTCAGATTTAATAGAATGATCAATTTCTTCTTTCATGTTTAATATCTCCCAAGATAGAAGTCTCGAGACAACATTGGAGTTATTAAAAGAATTATTGATATACCTTGGATTAAGTGCTTTAAATATTCTTATATGATCAGTAAGATAAGCAGGAAGAAATTAAACTGCTTCATTCAGAGATAATTAGGTCTGATTTCTTATCTGCTGAAGTAATCTCTATTGTTTTAGGTGAGGTAACTTTAGTTAATGAAATAATTTTCCAACAAACCCATAGAGCAAGTAAAGGGATGATAATAATCTTGAATATTATCCCTAATAAGAAAAATATACCATTAGAACGAACTCCATAAATATCTATCATATCTTGGCTATTGGCTGTAATATTACTGCCAAGAAATATTAATAAAACAGATATTAAGTTCAAAACGCCAAAAATAGTTGCGCGCCCTATCCCAAACTCAATATCCTTCCCAATAACATTCGATTCTATTTTACTGATTGGTTCCAAGTATTTTTCTTGAAAGTAAAGGAAAAAAAACAAACAAATTGCTCCAATTAATTGGAAAAAGATCATAAATTCGTTATTGAGAAGTCCGCTATAAAATTTATTTGCTTCAAGTTCTAGAAATCCTTGTTCATTAAAACCTAAATCAAATCCTCCTTCGAAATAGAAAGGAAATCTCCAAAATAGACTGAAGCTCGTCCAAAGAAATCCAAAAATGGGAATTAACATTTCTTTACTTCTAAAATCGTATCCATTTTTTGAAGATCGAAAATGAGTGAAAGTACTTAAGCTGATTATTAGCACAGATATAAGATCTAAGATCAAAGCAAAAGTGAATGTATAATTAAATCCACTACTAGCGAGTTCCAACATATTTAGAGAGAAAAGTATTTGGTAAAGTCTATTTGAAACAATTGGTAGACACGAAATTAGAGGAACCATCAAAATTATGTTTTGTATAAACCATACTTTCCAACCCAATTGATAAAAGCTCTTTTTGTGTAATTCATACAATATTTAAAACATCCTAATTTAAAATGGAAATTAAAATCGCTAAAGAAAGTAACTATAATCTTCTCTTTTTTATTAAAAAGACTTAATTTGTATGAAAACCATTTATAAACCTTTACATCAGGGCAAACAATCATTAGGAAAATAAATATTTATTTTTGGATAGATCTATAAGAAGAAATCATCTAGAGGGAATTTATTAACAGCATTGGTAAATGCATTAGCAGATGTTGAATACGAGTTTAAGAATACACTATCTGGATTTTATGGTTACAGGATCCCTGAAATAGAAGGAATTGAACTATTCACGGTATCAAATGAGCGTTTTAGAATATTTTTCCTATGTGAAGGTTTCTTTAATAGGGGGGATTCCGTATCTTGCTGGAAAGGAAATCTCTCGCAAAATTGAGGAGCTTTTTGATCAATTAAAAAAAAATACCTACAGATAACTGTCCCCTAGCACATAGATTCAAGAATGGTTATTATTTGTTTGAACTTATGTGTTCAATCGGCTTTGGTGGAGAGATTCATGTTGAAACAATCCAGAAAATTTTCCCATTAAGAGTGTTTCAATACAAACTCAATTAAATTCTTCAAAAAATGATGATGTAATTATTCTTGGAATTGAATCTTCAGGACTTGGTACATTGGGATATGGTTGGAAAGATCACGACGAATTGGTGACAACCAAAATTGAG
>JBHLKP010000261.1:0-5270 GCA_048886525.1 Candidatus Hodarchaeota archaeon
CGAAAGTTTTTCAAATATTTTTAAGAAATTCTTGTACAGGAGCAATAAATTGATTCATTTCAGTTTCTAATACCTCTTCTTCGACTCCCAGTATCTTTGCAATAGTAGAATAACTTGGGATTAACCAATTACTTTTAGCCTTGGCAAGAATCACACCATTAGGAGAACTTATTGTAGTAAGAACTTTAGCACTTTTCTCATCATTTTCAATGACTTTTCCTTCAATAATGATATCTACATCTGTTCGGATAGGTTTCAAATATTCAATTGACGAATTAAGTGTAATTCCCACTTTTAATAACTGAGTAATAATCGTCCAAGCAGCTACTTCATCAAGAATAGTAGCAATGATACCACCGTGAGCTATTCCACTAAAACCGCAAAACTGACTGGGAATAGTATAATAACTTAAACAGCTATCAGCTGTGTACCAGAATTGAAGTTTTAAACCCAGTAAATTCTTTTGTGAACAACCAAAACAATCAAGAAAATCATTTTGTGGTAGTTTCCAAACGGAAGAGTTTTTTTCTGACATCTGTCCACCTTAAATACATTTTTGAGACAATAGGCATTTCAAAATTATATCATTGTTGCTTTTGGGCATTTTCTTTGTCAAAGAATGTGATAAATTTCTATATTTCTGTAAATGAATGTTTTATTTGAAGTTTGGGAGGAATTTCTATGAATACAAATATTACCATTGTAAAAGATTTAGCTTCATAGGTGATAACAATATAACATGGCGAAGTTTTTATTCTTCGTCATTTTCTGGAAATTTCGCTAAGATTTCTTTGGGAAAAGCATATAATCCACCAAATATAAGAGCTAATGAGATAAGATAAACATTGAACCAAATAAACCACATATACCTTACATCAGAAAAATGCCAAGGCGCCCAAGCTAAATAAACGAGGCCAAAGAGAGTAAAACCACTAGCTATCACAAGAGGTGAGCTTAAGGTACTAGTCTTGCCATAATGATACCAAATTAATGCTAAAATTAGCGCCATTGGAATAAATTCCCAGTATAAAAAACCATACATTGTCAATTCTATGTCTCTAACAATAATTAAACCAAGAAAGAACCAAAGTTCACCTAAGATAATGATAAGTAACATTGGGATAATTTGAACCCGTTTATCATTGGTCATTAGCGTTGTAATAGCAAGCCACATTCCTGCTACCCAAAAAATCATTGGAGAACGCCACACAAGGAAGAGGATTGGTTCAGTCATATCAGCAAATTCAAAAGCTAACGCTTCTAAACATAACCCAAGCATAGTTATGGCATAGATATAAAATGATATTCCCCAGATTACTTGAAATGGAGTATTTTGTTGAGGAGGTGATTTAGTAAAATACCGATAAATCTGATAACTTCCAATCAGTAATAGTAGTATTAAAGCTGCAAGAGATGGACCAAAAAGATTATAGCTAGTCTCTAGCTCTGGTATAGGAAACCCTTTTGGTGCGGCTAAAACAATTATTGTAGTAAATGCATAAATTATAGTAATAATAATAAGATAAGCACTATAGTTTTTTATAAAATCTTCAACTTCATTCTTTGAAAACATTTTTATCATCTTCTACATGACTTACGGAGAACAGGACAGAAATTTCGATGTTGTGATTTTAAATCGAGTAAAAGGATGTTTATCATTAATATTAATAAAATTTGTTATGATTTTTCTCCATCTAATTCAATATTCTTAAACAGGTTTTTTCTTCTAAATTAGCTAAATTTTTAACTAAATCTGATAAAAAATCTTGAATCCAATTTAATAACGTGCTTGTAATCTCTAAGACAAGCTATATTTGATATGTACTGTTAATACGATTATGAGAATAAACAAACTGTGATTCATACTCTGTTTTAGATTAATTCTGATTTTATGCAAGAAACTATGTAAATGAATAACCTGAGTTACTCCTCTCACTTAGCGGTGAGATTAAGAAAGATTCAATCCCAAAGAAGATCCGAAAAAAAGTAAGAGGAAAAAACAATCTCAGATGAGGTGAAAATTCAGAATTTTAGATTCAACCGTCTTTTTTAGGAGAATTAGGATGGAATTAATGTAATTACCGCTATGTATGCTTATATAAAGAGTAAGTGTAATTCACATACATAATTATGTAAAACCATCCAGAGGTTAGTTTATCATGTCTACAGACAATATAATTGAAGTAATAAATCTAGCGAAAATCTATAAATCAAAAAAGCGAAAAGGCCTATTTAAAAGTGAGAAAAATGAGGTTGAGGCACTCAAGGGAATTTCTTTTGCAGTAAAACGAGGAGAAATTTTCGGACTCTTAGGCCCAAACGGAGCAGGAAAGACAACACTGATAAAAATTTTGACTACATTATTATTACCTAGTTCAGGTTCAGCAAAGGTAAATGGATTCAATTTAGAGCAAGAAAATGATATTAAGGCTTCTATTGGGGCAATGCTGATGGGAGAACGCGGTTTATACTGGAAGTTAACTGGACGAGAGAACCTAGAGTATTTTGGGGCACTTTACCATGTACCGACGAAAGTACGTCGAGAACGTATTGAATCTTTAATTAAAATGCTTGAATTAGAAAAATACATTGATAATACTGTGGAAACATACTCCTCTGGAATGAAGATGAAAATGGTTTTTGCACGAGCATTGATCAATGACGCCCCTATTCTTATGCTTGATGAACCAACTAATACATTAGATGTCAAAGAAGCTCGCCGATTACGTAGAATTGTCAAAGAACAGAACGAATTGGGAAAAACTATTATTTATTGTACTCACCAAATGTACGAGGCAGAGGAGTTATGTCACAGAGTAGGGATAATAGACCATGGCCAAATTATAGCAATTGATGATCCTCTCTCGTTAAAAAATGGGTTACGAGAAACTGATATTTTGAGTGTCGAAGGGAAAATCCCTGAACCAGCTAGAGTAGCTGTTAATGCTCTTCCTGGTGTCATCTCAGCAAATATTCTGGTAAAACGAGTTAATAACGGTTCGTTAGAAGAAAGACCTTATTTAAACATTGTGTGTACGGATAGTCATCAATATTTACCAGAAATTATCTCACAGCTTAATTCAAATGGAGCCATTATTCGAAATATTGATAAAAAAGAGACCACACTTGAGGATGTCTTTGTGAACATCACCGGTAGATCATTGATGGATGATACTAGTCAAAAGATCACTTCATCAGGATAAGAAGGGAAATTATATGTCTAGCAATTATTCACGAACCTGGCAGGGTCACCTAAACGTTACATTGGGTACTTTTATTGTGAGATTAAAAACAATCTCTCGCTACAAAGGAGCCCTTTCTATGGATGTCTTAATGCCTATATTTCTAGCAGCAATGCCAATCCTACTAGGACAAGCAATGGCGGGATCAATTTCAGCTGCTTCAGCTAATTTTCAAGAAAATACAGGATTAACAAACGCGAGTTATGTTGCGTATTTATTGATTGGAGCAAATGTTTTTTCTACTGTAACAACCTCTCTCTGGCTTTTTGGGTTTTTTATTCGCAGAGAACAGATATTAGGAACCCTTGAAGCCTTATTCATGACTCCAGCAAGTAAAGCTTCAATTTTATCCGGATTAACGCTTTATGTGACCGTTCGTTCTTTATTTACATTTGTACTAGGCTATACACTGGGATGTATTCTTTTTGGTGTAAATCCCCTACAGGGTCAAGTACTATTAGCATTATTCATACTAATTTTCGGTTTAATTCCAATTTATGGACTCTCTTTTCTCCTTGGTGCACTAGTTCTTAAAGTAAAACAAGCTAACTCGTTGTTAAACGCTTTACAATGGGGAATTGGTATAATAATGGGAGTTTTTGTGCCAATAACAGCTTTACCAATATATATACAGATTTTTTCACTTGTCTTCCCAGGGTTTTATTTGAACTACAGTGTTCAAGCAGCTTTAATTAATCTAGAATGGTTTTTTGGAAATATGTACCTTGATTTGAGTATTATCTTCATATTTGCCATAACATGTCCGCTTCTTGGTTACTGGATTTTCTCAAAAACCGAATCAAGAAGTAAAAGTGCAGAGGGAATAGGACAGTTTTGAGGAGGAAATTATATGCTATTAACTTCACTTAATCAGAAACAAAAGCAGGGGTTCACACTTTGGTGGAATCAATTCTGTTCTATGACCAAGAAGGAATTTACGGTATTAACTCGCTATAAATTCTCATTTATTATCAGTTTTATCCAGATATTTTTGATAATGTTTCTATTTACCGCAGCAGCTTTAATTCTCACTCCTCCTGATAAAGCAAGTTATGGGGTAGGATTAATGTATTACTCTTTCGTCCTTTTCATGTTTATTTCCTCAGCTTTATGGGATATTGGAAATTCTTTACGAGAAGAACAGTACCAGGGAACTTTAGAATCCCTTTTTATGGCTCCAATAAGCTATTTTTCCTCACTACTTTCACGTATTATTGTTAATCTCATCTGGATTGGATCGAATGTCATTGTGACCTTTTTCACAATGTCAATTGTATTTGGTTCTCTACCTGTAGAAAATGTAGTTTTGGGGATTTTTGTCTTGGTACTAAGTATGTTAGTATGTTTCGGTTTTTCTTTTGGATTTGCAGGCCTAGCATTGAGGTATAAAGAATCTATGAATACATTGACCAATTTCATGCAGTTTGCTCTAATGGTGTTTTGCGCCATGTTTTTCCCGTTCTCAGCTCTTCCTGATATTATTGTTATAGTTTCACGATTAATACCCCTCTCCTACTGTGTGGATTTATTTCGTTCTACAATGATTGGAGTCCAACCTGAATTATTACCTCTTGAATTCGAATTAATAATTATACTATTTTTTGCAATCGCTCTCCCTATCTTTGGAATTATTTTCTTTCGTAGAACAGTCCAAACTGCGAAAAAAGATGGTAATCTTGCAGAGTATTAAAAAAAAAAGAGAGAATTTAGCTATTGGCCTCTGAAGATATTACAATGTTGTCTAAAACATCTTTAAATTTCTTAATGTACTCAATAAAATCCTTTTTCCCATTATCAGTAATTTCAACCATGGTTAAGGGTTTTCTCAGAGAAGAAAGCTTTTTGTAAGTTTTCACATAATGAGCATCTACTAATTTTCTAAGATGATGATCTAAATTCCCTGGGGTTAGCTGAAGTAATTTCTGCATTTCAGTGAAATTAATCTTTTTATGGTTGAGAAGAAGTATCATGATCGTCAATCGAACTGATGTGGTGAAAAGCGTATCATTAGGAAGAATTAATTTCGTT
>JBHLKP010000262.1:0-5270 GCA_048886525.1 Candidatus Hodarchaeota archaeon
AATTTTTAAAATATGGATGAATAGTGGTATCAGCTAATGATTCACTATAATCTAGAGGTATTCTGATTGTAAATTGTGCCGTACGTTTCTCTGGAGGAACTTCTTGGGAATAGGGTGTACCTTCTTCAATTGGAGTTATTTCTCGTCTCATAAGATATGTATTATCCCAATTAGTGAAATATGGTACCTTATTGTTATATTCATATAGGCCTAGACTCCCCAGTCGCCAATAAGTAGCCGAGATTTTTGGATTCTCGGCATTATCACTCGTTACATAAAATAAAGGTTTATCAGGATATCTTAATCCTGCCGTAAACTGGTCAATGATATTATCCAAGAGATATGTTGCGTTCCAAGTAGGTAGGTTACACCAATAAATCCATTCCTCATATTCATCATCTTCCCCATAATCACTTTCCTCTTGGGATTCATCTTTTGTACAACCAGAAAGAATTAAGATGCTAATTATTAACATGATAGTAATTCCATTTTTTTTCTTCCCAACCATTAACTCAACCTCAATAAGCTTTTAACAGCATGAATTTCGGCTATATATTATTTCTTAAAAGAATTTAAAAGTAATTATCTCTCTTTATTATTTATTCATAATCTTACATCTTTAAAAATCTTTTCGTTATTGGAAATCTGTGTATTTTAAATTTTAAATGGAAAATCATTAATAAATTGTATCGCTTTAAGTTTTAGGTTCTGAAACACGCCAATAATACCAATACAATCTCTTTTCTGCAAATTATAACCATAATACTTTCAACTTTGCGTTGTGAAAAGATAAAAAGACATAATCTTAAAAGTTAAACATCTGGGCTATCTTAGGAAGTATTTTTACCTGTATAATTGGTAAGGGGCAGTTGATGTGAAAGTACAGTTTGAAAAATTCTTAAATCAGATCCAAAAGGCGGAAAATAGGGCAATCAAGCAAGCTGAAAAGACACGCTTTCCAAAATTTTTCGAATTTTCATATAGTGATGATCCACCAAAAATGGTAGCAATTGACGGGTCAAATCGATGGATTTGGTATAATACAGATATGAATGCTCGAATAGCAATCATTCGGGCCTCAGCAGTTGTGTATGAGTACAATAGTAAGTACGAATCAAAGCTAAATCTAGTCGACCATGACTTCAAAGATATTCCTGTCTTAATTGCTCCTAATAATGCTGATATGCTTAATTATGATCCAGAAGTCAAATCTCTCCATCAAGACATTAAAAAAGCCCTTGGTAGACGTCCTACTGCTCGTGGAATCCTAAATCAATTGAGAGAACTTGAAGAGTATAAATTCGCTGAAGAAATGGCTTTGAAATATGACCATTCATTAATTGTCATGGATGGAGCTTTAACAATAATTCAGGTAAAGCAGATAGAAGATGCTGCTAAAAATTTAAGAGAAGCATGTATTGATAACCAGAATACATTAATTGGTGTCTCAAAACGTAATACTACAAGACGTCTCAGATCAAATCTTACAGATGAAGCTGTAGTAAAAAGATTGACTCAAAATGACCCTCGCATGGTTTACACAGAAGTTCGTGATATTCCAAAAGGAAAACAGGTATATCCACCATTAGGCTTAACATTCTTAGCCAAACTTCATACTAAACCTGTAAAAACATTTAGAGTGGATATTGTTCCTCAAAAAGAGGAAAAAATTAGGACCATATTTTCATATCTAGCCAATTATTCTATAGTCGACTCCTTCCTTGGATATCCATTTCCATTGGTTGATGCGCATAATATTGCTGCGTTACTAAGGAGAGTCCCTGAAATGTATAATCACGAGCTTGTGGACGCTGGAACAGGATTAGGGATTGAAGAAGAAGAGATTTTTAAGTATCTAATATCTCATGAAAACATAGAAAGAGATCCATTTCATCGACACTTAGATGAAGTAACCCGATAATTATTTTATAACGAAATTTATTGAGATGAAAAGAATGTCTGGAAAAAGAGAGAATTTAGAGAAAAATAAAATTTTGGGCGAAGTGATAGCTGGAGCAGTGAGTTCTGTAATTCAATTAAAATTAAAAACTGATAGCGAAGAAGTGAAAATAGGCTATCCTGCAATGGTAGAAGGAAAAAAATACGACTTCTTTTGTATCATTAGTGATCTCGAATTTCCTTCAAGTAATGCTGTAACTATGCTAGCTAATGCAGAAAAGCTAAGAAATACAATTCCTATGCAAAGTATCGAAACAGCACGAGGACGAACCTTCTATAGTATTGCAGAACTACAATGTGTCCAAATGATAGATAAAACAACATTTAAAACCTTTTTATTTGAAACTCTTCCTCCATACTTCTCAACTGGCAGGCTGGCAAACGAGGCTGATGTTGAAATAGTATATAAAACAGAAAAGCCAGAAGATTCTCAAACTGTTGGTACAATGCGTGGTGTAGAGGGATTTGAGATACCAATCAATTTTAAAAAGTTAGTTGAGGTACCTTTCGGTATATTTGGTAGAACACATTCAGGAAAAACCTTTTTGAATAAGATAATTCTTGGAAATATTCTCCAGCTAGGTATCTCTCAAGTTTTAGTCTTTGATATGCAATCAGAGTACGGATGGAGATCAAGAGCAGATGGTTCCCCTGGACTCAAATTTTTCTTTGAAGATAAAGTTACATTATTAGGATTAGATCCAAGTACAAGTAAGAATCTTGATGAAGAACTTTTAATAGGTGAGGATGAGATTAAACCTGAAGATCTAATCGTAGCATTTCAAGACCTGTCATCAGCCATGATTGATGCAATTTATGAGATCAATCAACATAAAAATAGTAAACAAACTTTGATTCAAGCAATTTCTGAAGCTACGACTGCAGAAACAAGCATTTTAGCTCCTAGGTCAGCAAGAGGAACATTGAATGCACTCAGCAGACGAATAGGAAGGTTAAACCGCTTAAGTTTCATAACTGAACCTGGTAAAGGCTCACTTAGTAAAATATTGACTTATATAAAAACAGGTCAAAGCATAGTAATTGATTTTGGAAAATTTGGAGCAGATTTCTTCGCATATGTATTTGTAGCTAACATCCTTTCAAGAAGACTATATCAAGCTTATAGTGAAATGGTTGATATGACCGAATTTCCGCGTTTAGTTGTTCTTCTCGAAGAAGCACATAAATTTCTTGATCCTGCTGTAGCCAAGGAAACAATTTTTGATCGTTTAGCCAGAGAAATGAGAAAATTCAATCTTGTTATAGCAATGGTTGATCAAAGACCATCCAAAATTGATCCTGAAATTCTATCACAATTAGCAAACCGATTTATACTTTCTTTAAATGATCCAAAAGATATTATAGGAGCCCTATCAGGACCTGTGGACCCAGCATCATGGAGAGCTATTGTGAAGGCTATGCCTCCAAGAACAGTTTTGATGTTTGGAGATGCAATTAAAGCACCAACAGCAATGGATGTGTTAGAATATAATGAACAATCAATGACTAGTAAATGGCAAATAAAGCATACTGGAAAAAGACTCAGAGAAAAATTAAAACAGATGTCTGATGAAGCTGTGGACGATTTATTTGAATAAAAATGAGTTTAGTGCCTAAATAAGTGGTTTGTAACATGGCAAGAATATTATTTGTATCAGATGTTCATATTGGAATCCGTTATTCCTATCGTATTGATTTGAGAACAGGCATTAGCGCTCGTACACTAGATTTTATCAATGCTTTAGAACGTGTTGTCAATTATGCTATAGATGAGAAAATAGATATATTCGTAATCTCTGGTGATATGTTCGACCGTGTTACCATTGGTCCTACAATATTACGTCTAGTAAGAGAAAGAATTTGGATCCCTCTTATGGAAAGTAAGATTCCTGTTATAATAATAGGGGGAAATCATGATTCACCTCAAATCATAGAAAAGGGTTCACCATTTGGAGAAGTTTCTATTCTTCCTAATAGTATTGCTGCAAGAATACCCCAATCCTATAAAGTGAAAGCTCTACACTCAAAAGAAGAAATTGGTTTTATTCTATTTCCATACATGACTGCTACTCAAGTTGTATCATATGTTGAGAAACTTATGAAGGAGGAGATCGAGAAAGAAGAACAAATGATCCGAAGTCAGGAACTTTTCCGTGAAATAGCTAGTAGATATATCGAACGTCTTGATACTGAAGTAAAAATACTAGTTGGTCATTTTTTTGTTCAAGGTTCGAAGATAGGAGTAATTCCTTATCCTGATCAGCTACCTCATGAATTTATTTTTAGAAGGGACATGATACCCTTAGATCAACTTAATCTTGCAGTTTTTGGACACATTCATACAACTCAAACATTATATGATGGAAAAGTTTTAGTTCCAGGTTCTCTTGAGCGAGTAGACTTTGGGGAAACAAACGAGGATAAAGGATTTCATATATTCGATACAAATACAAATAAAATATATTTTATATCAAATAATCCACGCAAACTTAAAAAAATGTATATTGAGATCCCTAAAAGTATAGAAAATCCAACCGAGTACATACTTGAACGTCTTCCTAAAACAGAGATACATGAAGCTATTGTTCGAATTATAATAAAAACATCTAAATTAATGAAAAGAAAAGTTATTCTACAAAGAATTCATCCTTATTTAGAAGATACTTCGTTCAATTATGAAATAATTTGGGATACTTACGAAAGAAAGCGAGAAATTGTACTTCCAGAATTCGTTCTAGATCCTTTGGTTCTTTTTTCGGAATTTATTACAGAAAGGTACAAAAACTATGCACATTTACAAGAACTACGGGAAAAAGGCCTTGAAATTCTTGATAATGCACTTTCTAAAGTGGAGGAAGTGAAATGAGTATTCGCACATATTTTGGGATAGGATTTGATCTTCTGGAAATTAAGCTTTATAGATTTATGAATTATCAAACACCCGTTATATTTAATTTTGAATCTCCATATATTGTTATTTCAGGACCTACTGGATCAGGAAAGACTACTATACTAGAAGCGTTAACATTCGCGCTTTTTGGACGTTGTTCACGACTTGAACTAGGATCTGTAAACATTGAGGATGTTTGCGCAAAACGAGGAAATGTCATTTGTATCTTCAGAGTTGGAGAGAATAAAATCAGGATTAAACGAGGCAGAGATAGTAAAGGTAAAAGTTATCTTGAATTATTCATTAATGAGGAAAGAGTCCTTGGAAAAATTCCAGATTTAAATGAGAAAATCCGTTCTACAATATTAGGAATGAATTATCAAGCATTTGTAAATTCTACCATTATCAGACAAGATGAAAT
>JBHLKP010000263.1:0-5238 GCA_048886525.1 Candidatus Hodarchaeota archaeon
TAAAAGCATTTATAAAACCTTCATTTAACAATAAAACAAACTTTAGTCTCTGGCCTAGAAACTGAGAGTAAGACTCGCTTGCCAAAATATGATCTTTATCGGTTCTTAAATAGAAAAGCTCTATGGGAAAAAATACTTCTTCTTATTGGCTGTTTTTTATATTTCTATGTTTTTATCATATCTATTACATTTTCTGATTCATCCTACTTAATAGAGCTTTTCATTGATGTCCTTGGATTTCAATTCTTTATTATTCTCCTATATGTATTATTTTTTGTTTTTCCCCAGATAACAATCGAAAAAAAGTTCAATATGGAAGAATTGTTATTATCTCGTATCTCTGTGTATCATTATTTCTTTGAAAAACTTCTCTTATTAGTGAAAAGCATTTTCTATCCCACACTGGCTGCAATTATAACTATAATCATCCTCTCACGATCCTTTGCATATTCTCTAGTATTAATAATCGCTTTTGTCATTGTACAAACCCTTTATTTTGTCTCAATTCTTCTTTTCTTTTGGCGTTTTTTTGCCACAAAATCACTATTACAATCCACTTTTCTCTCAATCTTAGGTGTTGAAATAGTTGGTTATTTTATATCTAATTTTTTATTTTCACCTGATATTACTGGTTATCGAACTACAGCTTTGTTTTTTTCGCCCCTGTTTTCAAGTTTAGAGATGACAAAATTAATTTTAAAGTCAAGCTCTGATTCCATTCTCTATTGGGCTTTGTGGCTACACTTGATACTATCCATTTCATTCTATTTTGCTTCAGTTGTATTACTTAAATCAGAAGTGCGTTTTGAATAAGAACCTAGATTCAGATTTTGAGGTGAAAACTTAAAAGTGTTATATTCATCAGGAATTCATCAGCATTTCTGACATTGGTTTCAGAATATTATCTTGATTGCATCTAAAAATTTAACATTCCCAGATAACCTATCCATATTCAAAAAAGGGGGCAACTCCTGTGAGAAGAAGTCAAATTATTCGTTTGGCTTTAATTGGAACTATAATTATTTTAGCTCTTTTCCTTGGATCCGAAAGGATAAGATCGGTTCAAGAAACAGCATGGAGTCAGACTTATGGAGGAAATGATCATGATTACGCTTTTGCTCTTATCCAAACACTGGATGGAGGATTTGCCCTTATGGGATATACCATCTCATTTGGGGCTGGAGAGGATGACATATGGCTAGTGAAAACCGACGCGAACGGAGTAGCCCAGTGGAATCAGACTTATGGAGGAGATGATGATGAGAAAGCTTACTCCATTATCCAAACTGCGGATGGCGGGTTTGCCCTTGCAGGGGAAACAAATTCATTTGGGGCTGGTTCTTATAACATGTGGTTAGTAAAAACCAATGCGAACGGAGTGGCCCAGTGGAATCAGACTTATGGAGGAAATGATTATAAATTCGCTTACGCTCTTATCCAAACACCAGATAGGGGATTTGCCCTTGCGGGGAAAACTTCTTCATTTGGGGTTGCTTATTCTGACATGTGGCTGCTGAAAACCGACGCGAACGGAGTGGCCCAGTGGAATCAGACTTATGGAGGAATTCGTGATGAACTGGCTACCGCTCTTCTCCAAACAGCGGATGGAGGATTTACCCTTGTAGGGAAAACTTCTTCATTTGGGGCTGGTTCTTATGACATGTGGCTAGTAAAAACCGATGCGAACGGAGTGGCCCAGTGGAATCAGACTTATGGAGGAAATAGTTATGATAGTGCTTCCGCTCTTATCCAAACACCAGATGGGGGGTTAGCTCTTGCAGGATATACCTTTTCATTTGGGGCTGGAGAGGATGACATGTGGCTTTTGAAAACCGATGCGAACGGAGTGGTACAGTGGAATCAGACTTATGGAGGAAATGATTCTGATTCTGCTCGAGCTCTTGTCCAAACGCTGGATGGCGGGTTTGCCCTTGCGGGATCTACCTTTTCATTTGGGGCTGGAAGGAGTGACATGTGGCTAGTAAAAACCAATGCGAACGGAGTGGCCCAGTGGAATCAGACTTATGGAGGAAATGATTCTGATTCTGCTCGAGCTCTTGTCAAAACGCTAGGTGGCGGGTTTGCTCTCGCGGGATCTACCTATTCATTTGGGGCTGGAAGGAATGACATGTGGCTAGTGAAAACCAAAGCACAGACAATACAAGATATTCCACCCATTATAATCTTCGGTTCTTTTCTAATACTAGGGATCACCACTCTCCTTGTCATTACATTGTATAACTTGTCAAAATATCGATCCTAATATTCTAGAACGACACCGATGCAATGTGTTCTCCAACATTTTTACGACAAAATGAAATATTTGAAGATTACATGTAATCACTAATCCCCGTAATTATTCCCAAGCAACTTATTTAGTCGTTAAAATAGAACTTTAATCTGACGAAGAATCTGAAAATGAAAAATATTGTATTATCTCTTTTTTCGATGTGGTTATGGGTTCTTTTCTTTTTTAGTAATCAGTTTAAGTGAATACACACAAAAAACAACTGTAAGTACTACTAATACTGGAGAGCTATAAGAGATCTGGGTAGAAGATAATTGTTCTAGCCATAATGTAATGTTCTTGACATAAAGATTGCCTGTTCCTACCGTCACAGCATACCCAGGATGAGTTTGTTCAAGACAATACGTACCACTGGCACTTTTATCTGGCTCGATCAAATAATACTGAAAATTAAAAAGCGGTGTTACGTCTGAAACGTAATGGTTTACATAAAGTTCTGAATGGGTCTCATTGGGATGTATCGAGAATTCTTGTATTCCTTCCCAATAGTATTGGGGATCACCTGTGCCCACATATTTGATCTCTAATCCAGAGCTTGAATTTCCGTCAAGACTAATTGTTAGATTGAAAATTGTACCGATTGATATCGAGTATATCCAATTTTCGAATAGCGTGAAATTATCTGAGGTATTTGTTAAACTAAAGGTTCCTGCTTCTCTGATTTCACTAGTAAGCTCATTAGAATTGTTCATTACTGCTATATTAGGAACTGAATATGTGCACCCCCCTATAATCAGGCTGAAAACCACACCAAACGAAATAAGTTTCCACATTTTAATCATCAAAAGAATACACTAAAATAGACTCTTTTCGCCTTTTTCTTTGGTACTGAGCTATCCCTGTTAATAGCAAAAGCATCATTCCATAAAAATGTTCTGTTCCAAAGGGAGTGGCTCGAGGGACTCGAGCGTCAGGAATTATCATCACTTGCTCCACATACCATTTGTTTAGAAGCAGTAGTTCAATGTCATGTGCCAATTGATTATCCCAAGTTTGATTCATATCGAAATAAAGCTTCACAAGACAATAATAGGGATCAAATTTCGATACATTAACCCCCTCTTGAGGATACCATCGATGATCAGGATCATATTGACCTAATCCAGTAAAATAATTATAAGTATCAGTATATTCAATTCGATAAATACTATCAATCTGGGGATAAGCCGTTAATTCACTGGATAGATCATTAGAGAAATAGTCCCGAAACGCTTCATTTGATCCCCGAATCTCCTCTGTAGTAATATTTTCAAAGATCCATGGACAAGCAGTAAGATTCTCCGTTTTTTCTCCAGAAAAAAGGAACGCTATATTAAATGGTGTGTTATCAGGTACGATCCCAGTATCACCTGTTGTACAACATGTAGAATGACTCCAAATCAAGATCAGTATCCAAACCAGTAGCATCTTCATTAATGACAATTTTCTTGCCATTATGCTTGGTATCAATCTCTTCACCCATAAAATCAAAAATTCGTTAGATCAATGCTTTTTCACTCTTAAATAATTATTCTTTGATGCGATAGGCTAAATTATTAGTAACAGTGTTAAAGCAATAAAACAAAACTTCTTCTCAATATGGTGAGATTCTATAAATTATCAAAACTCTTTCTAAATTCCAGAAGAATAGGGTGATTGGGATAGAAGAACAAGACGGCTTCCAAAGTCTTGTTACCTTCGGAAATCAATATCTACCTTCACATTGCATGATCGGGTTGTTTCTCCAAGTTTGGCCTTTCCTGTTAAAGAGCTGAAGTTGAATTCATCCTGATAGCAAGAAGAAAACAGTTCATTTAGGCAAAGGAATTTAAAAGAAAGAAGTAAGACTCGAAAAAAGAGAATTTAGGACACAGGAAATCATTTTCTCCAGTCACTCCTTAACGAATAAATTTTTCCCAGTGATGAAACAATTCTTAATCTTTAGGAAGAATTTCCTTAATCGGATTAAAATAAAATTGATTATAGGAAACACAGAGTTCTTTCTGGATTAATAACATTATTACGAAAAGTCTCTTTTACTACAAATTTTTACGCAAATTTTGCAACCCCATACCGAAAAATATCTCCTAATTCTCCCCTTATTATCATTCTTCCGCATAATCAGCGTAAAAATGAGAGCACTAGAAGCTGTTAGGTAAAACGGCCAAAAATAAGGATGAAAAATATGAGGGATCCTCGTTCCCTCATATCCAAGGATAAACAAGCCAGTAAGGACAGACATAAACAGAGGCCAAGAAAAACTTATCAGGAAAATCACATAAAGTTTTGAAAGAATGTTAGGAGTTTCCTCATCATTTAGAGGAATATAAACTCCCCAGTTCAATATATAGGATAAGATTAAGAGAACAGATACAAGAATATACCAACTCATTAACCAGAACTTGAAGATTCTTAAAAAAACTTCTTTCAAAAAATTTACCCCCAGTCTAATAATTTACATTTATTATTCGATTCGAACAAACAATGTTTAATGAATTAATAAAGCTATATCTTTCTTTTTACGACAAAGTGAAATATCTGAAGATTACATATAATCACTAATCCCCGTAATTATTCCCAAGCAACTTTTTTAGACATATCAATCGCTCATGGAATATCAGGAATTACAGTTCCAGACGGAGTTCGCGTTACAGAACAGGTTGAATACGAAGTTAATCTAATAGAAGGTGATTGGACACTTTTTACATTCCTCATTAAGCGCTTGAGTATAAATATTCGAAAAACTAGTTTTTTTGCTGTAAAACCTTTCTTAAGTGATAAAAACTGATGAACGCTAGAGAATTGCAAATGAGAAAAAACAGAAAGAACAGAATCTTGACTAGAAGCATTTCTTGAGTCATAATTGTGTATGCAAATTCAGCTTTAAAGGTGTGGATGATGAACTCAGGTAGGAATAACCAGATCTTCCATGTCACTTCGGGAGGATAAAT
>JBHLKP010000264.1:0-5217 GCA_048886525.1 Candidatus Hodarchaeota archaeon
CAAAAATTGTGAAAGATGCTATCCTTGAAATCAACTCTTAGATCTTAAAGAATTTAATTCTTGGATTACTAAAAAAAATAACAAAGCAATCAGTAAATTTGCGCCGAGATAGTCCATACTCTTATCTTTTTATCATGCGATTTTCATATTGACGCTTTAGACGGTTTGATAATAAGAATTTAGTTTTACTAGTTTAATCCTGAAATAGTAATAAATAAATCGAATTAATAATTTTGGTATTATTGCTAAAAGACTTGCTTTGGTGTTGTGTAAATAACATGGGTTTGGATGTAAAAGGATACTCAAGTTATAAAAGATGGTTTTTATATCACCTTGTTAAGCAGAAATTCTTAGTAATGTGCGTTCTTGCTGGGATTGGTATTGTTACCTTATCAAGAGTCATTATCCCAGTAGTTATTGGATATATCATTGATAGTGCTCTAATAACGCGTGATATTGCTAATTTAATTTTACTACTTGTTATTACACTTGGTTTTTTTCTTATTCGTAATGTTATGGATTAT
Organism: Candidatus Hodarchaeota archaeon; assembly: GCA_048886525.1. Lineage (GTDB taxonomy): Archaea > Asgardarchaeota > Heimdallarchaeia > Hodarchaeales > Hodarchaeaceae > Hodarchaeum. Next base: position 525 of record JBHLKP010000264.1, read on the forward strand.
ATAACTATGATGGTGGGACATTATCTTGGTTTAAAGACTGAACAGAATATGAGGCAAGAGTTTTTTGATACAATTCAGTATAAACCATTACGATATCATGATAAGGCTCGAACAGGCGACTTACAAGCTCTGGCTACAAATGATCTGCGGATAATCAATACAATGATATCCCACGGAGCTTTCTACATTTATCCTTTCTTTCAAGTATTCTCATCCGTTTTTCTTTTGGTTACTACTCTTGATGTTAGATTAGCTTTAATTTCTACTCCTTTCATCCTTTTGTACATTTACTTTGTTCTAGATTACCGAAAAAGAATCGCTCCATATGCAGCTGAAAGGATGGTAAAACATTCAAATCTTGCTGTGGTCTTACAAGATAATATAAGTGGTGCTGCAGTTGTTAGATCTTTTACCGCTGAAAAGCTAGAGAGAAAGAAATTCAAAAAAGCTGTAGTTGAGTTCACAGAGAATCGGATTGGAGAAACAAGGGTTCAAGCAAAGTTTTATCCATTATTGACTCTATATACTACAATTGGAATTATATTTCTTGTAAGTTGCATCTTTGTATTCCAGAATACTTTAACTATAGGGGTATTAACAGCAGCAAATTTACTCCTAATCACTCTAATCGATCCAACAAATATGATCTTTTGGGCAACCAATGATATGATGAGTGGGTTTGCTGCGTGTTCACGTTTATATAAGAGTCTTTCTTTAGAAGAAAACGAGCATGAAACAAATAAACTTGTTGATTGGCCTGAAGATTTCAAAGGAAGAATTGAGTTTAGAAATGTAACCTTCTCTTATGGAGATGGAGAAGAAGTTCCGATTCTTAAAAATCTGTCACTCATTATTGAACCATATCAACGAGTGGCACTGGTAGGTCCAACAGGTTGTGGAAAAACAACTTTAGCAAAACTACTCTTACGGTTATACGAACCGCAAGAAGGAACGATACTATTAGATGGAATCGATCTTCGAAATTATCCTCTTCAGATATTAAGACGCCACATCGGATATATCGAACAAGATATTTATCTCTTTTCGCGAACGATAAGCGAGAATATCGCTTTTGGGAAGCCAGATGCCACACAAGACGAAATAATGACGGTAGCAGAATTAGCACAAGTTAATGAGTTCGTGCGAGAGTTTCCTGAAGAATATCATACTATTATTGGGGAGAGAGGAACACGCCTTTCTGGAGGAGAAAAGCAACGGATAGCAATCGCCCGTGCCTTTTTAACAAATCCTGAAATTTTAATTCTCGATGATTCGGTCTCTTCGGTAGATAGCGAAACAGAAGAGAAAATAAGTCGTGCAATGGAAAATGTGCTAAAAAATAGAACTACAATAATAATTACTCATCGATTACATACTATACGAACGTCTGATAAGATAATAGTACTCAAACAAGGAAAAATTGTAGCGGAGGGGAATCACACAGAATTACTACATAGTTCCGAGGATTATAGACGCATTTTTGGCAAACATTTGGTATTACCAGAGTTAATAGTTCAAAAAAGGTAAAGTGATACTATCATGGGACTTTTTAGAGGAAGCATCAGCGAGAAACAAGAACGAGAGTACTCAGATCGGGAACTATTTACTAGATATACCAGAAGAATTGTCCCATTTAAGAAGAGTGTCATCTTAATCTCTCTATTTATTCTAATTTCTACAATAGCGGATATTATTATCCCTCTCATTGTTGGATTTGCTGTAGATGAGCTTGAAAAAGCAAATCGTGAATTTTCAATGGTTATTGGTGCTGGATTAGTCTATTTAGTTTTATCGGTCACTATATGGATAATGTTTAGCTTACGTCGAAGGGAGATAGGGAATTTTATGCCATATTTTTTAGAAAAACTCCGTATGGATACTTTTGACAAATTACAAGATCAGGATATGAGTTTCTTCGACAAACATCTGAGTGGAAGTTTAAATTCAAGGATACTGAATGATGCATTGGATTTTGGAAATACGACCATATTATTAGCGGATACTATGGGTAATTTTCTTGTTAGTATTTTAACCTTTGGAGTTCTTCTATTATTAAATCCAACATTAGCTATTATTACCTTAGCAGGTGTCCCCTTCCTTTTTTTATTGATGTTTTCTTTACGAAAACTAGCCAGAATTGCTAGTAGAGCTTATAGAAAATCGATAGGAAATGTTAACGAGGCAATGGTAGAATCCATAGAAGGAATTCAAGTTTGTAAAAGTTATGGCCAAGAAGCCACTGTCTCAGAGAAGTTCACTAAAACGAACAAAGAATATTTTAAAACAGCATTTCAATTAACTGCTGTCACACATGTTTGGAGATCTATACTTGAAACAATCACTGCGGTAATACTAGTAATAATTGTGTATTTAGGGGGACAGTTTATAGTTCAAGGAATAACGGATACTGCAGTAATATTAATGTTTATTCTTTATATTCAAAGATTTTTTCGACCGATAATGATTCTAGCCACTTTTTTCCCGGAACTCAGTTCAGGTATGGCCGCATATGAACGCATCCTTGATATATTGGATTCTAAACCCAATGTTCAACAAAATCCAGGATCTAATACTATAAATGAAATAGAGGGAGAAATCACCTTTAAGGATGTAGACTTTAGATATACTAGGGAATGGATTTTTAAAGGGTTTAATCTAAAAATAGAAAAAGGGGAAAAACTGGCAATAGTCGGGCATACTGGCGCAGGTAAGTCCAGTTTGGTTAATCTTCTTGCTCGATTTTATGAATTTCAGGGTGGATCCATAAAGATAGACGGAATTGATATTCGCGATATGACTCTGGAATCCTACAGGAAAAATATTGGTATGGTTCAACAAGATGTATTTTTGTTTTCAGGGACATTAGAGGAAAATATTCGGTATGGTAATCGGGATGCTTCCCAAGAAGACCTTTGGAACGCTATTAGAGCCGTCCATGCAGATGAACTTATCGAATATCTACATGGTGGCCTTCAATATCAAGTTGGTGAAAGGGGAGGAGGACTTTCTGTTGGTCAAAAACAACTTGTAAGTTTTGCTCGTGCTCTCTTGATTAATCCAAAAATCCTTATCCTAGACGAAGCAACGTCATCAGTGGATGCATACACAGAAGCAATCATTCAAGAAGCTCTGAAGGTGCTTCTAGCTAATCGAACATCAATCATTATTGCTCATAGACTTTCAACTATTTTAAATGCTGATCGAATAATTGTGATGGAAAAAGGAAAAATTATTGAAGAAGGAACCCATGAGTCTTTGCTTGAGAAGGGAGGAAAATACGAACAGCTGTATAAACAGTATTACGAACATCAGAGTTTGGATTGGAACCCAATCGATGCTGAATATATAGCAAAATAATAGATATTAGAAAAAAATCCTTTGCAAGAGATTATTGTTCTACTAGAAGTTGAATTCTTTGATTTAATCTCTATTAAAAAGATTCAGTAGATTTGGAACCCAACGATGAACCCTGTTCATATAGTTTATATATTCCTGTCCTAAAATCTTTACTAATTCCTTCTCCTCATAGCTAGCAATCACATTAAGAAGAAAAAAGGTGATTACAAGTGGAATGAGTGAAATAATTGACATGGTTAACTGTATTAGCGCAAAAAATGTAATAATATATGCAAAATACATTGGGTGTCTTAAATAGGCATAAACATCTCCAGTAACGACTTTTGGTTCATCGTTGCTATTACCTGTAAGTACTAATTTATGGGAACCATCCACTAATCTATATGCAATAAGAGCTAAAATAATAAATACGAAAAGACGAAAAGGTATGGGTATTACCTTGGATAATTGTGTGGTAAGATTTAACAAAAAAGAATCAATAATCCAAATTAGTAAAAAAAGAACAAAACAAAACAATTGGATTTGATGGGATCGAGGATGTTCATTTCCAATTCCATCTGAATGTTCGTGTGGACTCAATTTTTTGTTCGCAACCTTTGAATGAATTCTCTAGTAAATTCTTCTATTTTATCCCAATCTCTATAATCATTAACTCCTTCAGGATCAAAATTAGCTGCTTCTTTTGCCGCAGCTTTCATTAATTTCTTATCTAACCACCCTACATTAGAAGAGGGTGAAACATTCATCACTCCACCAAAAGCCTCATACCTATCTACACTCACTCCTAAGTTTTCCAACGCTTTTATACAATATTCTTCTTTGATTTCTTGATATCTTTCAGGAATAGCAGCATAACCCGAGCTTACAAAGAAAAATTTTGGCCCATTGAATTCATTAATCTCTGTTTTATTTTTTTTGATGAAATTCTTTGTTTCTTTTGTCCATTGACCGATTCTAATCCCTGATGCTAAGATTAAACCATTATATTGAAATAAATCGGGCCATGGGTCTTTTCTTACGTTAATCACATCGGGATTAATATTGTTTTCACTCAACCATTCAGCCATTCGTTCTGCGATCCCCTGAGTTGCCCCATATCTCGTTCCATATGCAATTAAAGCTTTCATTCTTATGACCTCTAAGTCGCAACTTCTTTTAATAAGCCTATTTGCAGTGAATATACTGCTAAACTCACGAAAAATATGAATAAATCATATAAGAGGATAATCATATAATTTTCCCTTATAGATGGCCCAAAAATGTCAATCAAACAAGATTTTAAATAATCTGATTTTGGGGATTGCATGTTTCATTTTCAGGACAATCTATATGCTAA
>JBHLKP010000265.1:0-5206 GCA_048886525.1 Candidatus Hodarchaeota archaeon
CAAGGACAATTTGATGTGGATAAATATTTTGAAAAATTACGTTGAATCTTAACCTTTAATAACTGAGGGGTTATGAATAATGAGTGAACTAATATGAGCTTTAAAGAGATCTCAAGCGACATTCTTGTAATTCATCAAAATAGAATAATTTTCAGTTCTGGAAAAGGACACTTAACACAACACTCAAAGATTAGTGCAACTGTAACCCAAGTACTTACTCTTTTTTCCCAAAAAATAATGAACGGAGAAAGAATTCACTTTATTCGATTCGAAAAACATCGAATGATTTTTTTATTTCCCCAAGACCGAAAAGATGACACTCTAGTGGCTATTGTATTAATCCCTTTTCAAAGAAGTGCTAGACAAGTCATTCCTGCAATGGCAATTATCCTACGTATGCTTGAGAATTTTTTACAAGGCAATATCTTAGACGCACAAAATAGGCAATTAGATTGCTTTTATCAAATCCTCTCCAACCCTGATGAATCCCTTTTTGTTGTTCCACGATCAGCTGAAGGAATATTATCAGCACTAGTGATCTTAACGGCTTTTGCTCATGATATGCAGTATGGAATTCAACAAATAGTTTCAAACATAATTTTTGTAGATCCTAATAATCAAAAACAGCTTGAAGAGATTATTAATAAATCAAAAACCACTAGAATTCTTTCATTTGTTAATCTCCCAGAAGCCGAACAGAATGATAATATACTACTATTTGGGTTAGAAACACCACTTAGACAATACTTTTCAGCTATTCAAAGTGAAAAGATTTATGATGTTATTAGTCGGATATTTGGTGAACAATCTAATGCAGCGAAGATGAGGAAATTCATTGCAAATGAGGAAGCACAAGAAATTGCTCATTCTATTTCTTTATTTCCAGAGTCAGAGGACGAATTCACTCGAAATGAAATCCTTCTTAATACTGTAATACAACCTGGAAAAGACATAATAGTCACGATGTCCACTCCTGTTATGCAAAAAATGAGGGAATTATCCGTCTCAACCCCCTCTTTAGAAGCTCCTATAATAAAAGAACCCTCTGATTTACCTAATGATCTTACTGAACTAACATTGAGATTAGAAGAAGATAAAGTAAAGATTGACAAATATAAAGTCTCAGAACCAGAACTTGAAATACAACCAACAATAGATTTAGAAGCCGAACCTGATGCAGTGCCAATATCAATAAGAAATAGTATTTCTAAACCAATTGAAACAACGAGAACAGGAACGATTAGCAATGGTTTATTAGCTCAATTAGATGAAATAAGAAGAGAGGGTCATGAGTACAGATTTAATTTACTTCCTCTTGTATTAGACGTAGCACCGTATGAATTAAACATACCAGAAACTCTGAATTTACCCCATGATCCCTCTGAAATTACAATTCGAATTTACCCTGATAGTGAAAACCATTTTATTTTTCATATTCTAACTGTTAACAGCCGTTTAAATGCATTAAAAGATTCATTGGAAGATCTTTCAGTTAGAATCGGTGGAGAAATACACCTTAGAGAAGATTATGTATCAGTTATTGGACCAATCGAAAAAAAACAAATGGCTCTCCGAGCGTTGTTATGGTTAGGCATTGTTGAGTATCTAACACAAGTAGAAAAGAATATACAAGAGCTCTCATCACGTTTACAAATTCCAAAAGAAGGATCGATATTAATTGTCCCTCCTAAGAGAGACTTTGTTAGGGAAAAAATTCCGTCAAAATTCAAGTTTTTCGTTGAAGAAGCTATTATCCGGACAACTATTGAACAAGACGCACTTTGGACTTTGGGAAAAGCTCAGGAAGAGATTCTATCACTATTAATTGACCCCCTAAAACGCGGAGATGGAGTAGTATTTGTATCATCAAACTTTAATGCTGAAATGGAAGAAATCGCGTTGTTTCTTCTTGTCATTTCCGAAATATGTGGTATCGGATTTTCTAGATGGTAATATCAAGACTAAAGGAGTCTGCGTCAAAGGCTGCTATTGTATCGGTCAGCAGAGGATCTCCCGTTGCAATGACGCTGTATCGTCCGGAATAGCAGAAAAGCCTCCGGCTGAAATCTTTGTCGTATTTCCGGTCACTTTATCTTATCATCATGCTATAATCCATTTAAATCAAAAAGAAATATGTATTAAGTAGATATAACGTAAAAGATATAAATAATCGTGCTAGATGAATAATAATATTAATGGAATATTTAAGAGTCATTAAGACCGAAACTAGAATTGAACAGTTAGGACATCTGTAAGATAATTAGCTCAAAAAAATATCCTCTGACTCGAAAGTATATTTGAACATAAGGAGACGAAATTAGATGAAATTAATAGGGAATATCTACAGAAAATCACGAGGAATCTCACCTGTTATCGCTACAGTACTTCTCATTGGTTTAACCGTTGTTGCAGGTGTTGCAGTTGCTATAGTGATGTTTGGAGTAGTAAATACCTCTGATCCGTTAAAAGTAGAAGTACAATCGATTTCAGATTTTAAAACAACAGATAATGACATTCTCATTGATCAGTTCTCTGTAACTCTCGAAAATAAAGAGCGTAGTAATGTTAGGATAGAAGCTGACGCATTTCTAGTAACATATTCAAATCGAACTGAGATTCCTGAATGGAGCTTGGATCTTGATTTCGACTCTATTATCCTTCCTGCTTTGACCATTGAGACTTTTACTCTAGCTTGTAATCCAATATATGATCACGCGGAGTTATCCCCGCAAAATGATTCAATATATATTGAAGTAACTGTATTTCCTGAAGAAAGTACAAATCCTCGAAATGCTAAAACATTTAAGTCAGATATTTTGTGGATAGGTGACACAATTGGACCTGTTTATCTGATTTCCCAGTTGAGCGCAACGGATTTTGATATAACTGGGTATAATTTTAGTTTAAGTGTTACTAATAACGGCAGTACAAATCTTGATTTACGTTTAGAATTTTCAACAGATTCTAGCGAAAGTTTGTATTTCGTAATTAATGGAAACAATCAAACTATACATTATTTTTCCCTAGATGGGTATTCAACAACAAATTTTTCCTCAGATACTTTTACATTAATGCCCACAGCTCAAACGATTGTTGATAACGATTATTTCATTCTTATTACATTATGGAATCAAGCGAGTATTAATTTATTAGCATCTACAGGCATCATTTTAACTTTTACAGGTTAATAATTTTATTTTACTTCGAACACAACTTTATCTTTATTATTTCGACGAATCCCTCCTCTCGATATTCGTCCCAATGAATTTTCGATTCTATTATTTTTATTTCTGACGGAAAAAATGGTGCATCCAAAACAAATGATTCATATTCACCGCCTTCACCTGTTATAGAGATATCTGAGTCTGGACTTGCTTTTCGAAACGAATCTAAAACTTCATATGTTATCTGTTTTCCAAGTAAATCCTTTCCTAAACCCATTCCTGATACAGACGATATTATAACATTAAATTTAGTATCCAACAATTCTGACATTAACTTTTTGGGCGATAATCGCCATAATGGGCTAAAACACTTCATCTTAGCTTGTAAGGCAGCACGATTGAATGTATAACGCTGAAAATCTGACCGAATTCCGCCTGTAATAACTGCATCAGCACCAGATTTAACAAGTGCCTTTTCTAGAGAATTAATCTCGTCATTAATGTCACAACTACTAATCCAGATATCTTTATGTTTAATTCCAAACATTTTCGCTATCGCTATTACATATTGGCTATTTGGTATATGATATAAAAGACTCTCAGAGCAGTTCGATCTTACAGTAAGGATTTCCACAACTTTGAATTGGTGCAAAGCCAACCAAAATGCGAATACCGAATCTTTACCTCCTGATACAAGACACACAACTCGCATCATCAAAACCTAGTTTATCTTGGTTCAAAAACTGTTTAAATTACACCCGTCTTGCCTAAATCCAATTCTCATCACTTTTTTTTATGGGGGAAGTTACGTTAGAAATTTATATCTGCTTAAACTTAAAATCTTGTCTTGGTCATCAAATATTAAAAGTTACTTTTAGAGAGAATAATATTGTCTACAGACCTTTTTGATGAAATAAAATCGCTTAAAAAGGAAAAAAATGCTCTCTTACTTGCTCATAACTACCAGGAACCATTAATACAGCAAATGGCTGATATTATTGGTGATAGCCTTGATTTAGCTCGAAAAGCAAAAAACATCTCTTGTGACATCATTGTATTTGCAGGAGCAGAATTCATGGCAGAAACAGCTGCTATCCTAAATCCTGATAAAAAGATATTAATCCCATCATCCGCAGTAAAATGTCCTATGGCGTATATGTTATCCCGAGATAAAATGATTCAATTTAAAAAACGCTATCCAAAGGCAAGTATAGCTGTTTATGTGAATACAACAGCAGAAACAAAATCATTGGCTGATGTTTGTATTACTTCTGGTAATGCAACAAAGATAATTTCTCAATTAGATACCGATCATGTATTAGTTGGTCCTGACCGTAATCTTGCCTGGTATGTTCAACAAGAAGTGCCTGACAAGAAAATTATTCCATTTCCTGATATTGGACATTGCTATGTTCATAAAAAATTTCTTCTAGCAGATATTAAGAATTTAAAAGTAAAGTACCCCGATGCTGAAGTACTTGCACATCCTGAAACCGATCCTTCTATTCAGAGTATTGCTGATAAAGTTTGTTCAACAAATGGGATGATAAAAGTAGCTCATAATTCAAAAACTGAGAAATTCATTATTGCGACTGAAATTGGTTTAATAGACCGGTTAAGATCAGAGATTCCTTCAAAAACATTTATACCAGCACGCCAAGATGCTATTTGCGTTCAACAAAAGAAGATAACATCTTATAATCTATATCTATCTCTTCTAAAAGAACAGTTTGAAATTAAAGTTCCTCTTAGTATAGCAAAACCAGCACGACTGGCAATAGAACGAATGCTCAATTTATCAATATAATTGTTGGAGTCATTATAATGTCATATATCCCTAAAAAGATGATAGAGGTAAAATTACTTCGATTATTTAAAGAAGATATCGATTATGGAGACATTACAAGCGAGTTGGTACCAAATATTCAAATTAAAGCCTTCATATTTGCCAAAGAAGAAGGAATAGTATGTGGAATCAAATTTGCAAAAATATTCCTTGAATCATTAGGCATTAACATAACTTCTTACCAAGAGGAGGGAAA
>JBHLKP010000266.1:0-5133 GCA_048886525.1 Candidatus Hodarchaeota archaeon
CTCTCTGAACGTGTCGTGATAGAATTGCAAAGAGGAATAATGGAACAAGTAATCATTTCTGGTTCCAAAGGATTAATTATTATTCGAAACGCAGGTGAATCTGCAGTTCTAGTAGCAATAATTCAAGTTAAAGCAAAATTAGGATTAGTTCTTCTAGACATGAAACGGGCTTCTCAGAAGCTTTCAGAATTAATTTAATCCTGATTTGATCCTGTGAAAGCAAAGAATCAAAAAAAGAGGTAGTATCTTTTATGAGTTTTATAAAAAGAATTTACTCCGATCCTAGCAAACCATTAAAGCTAGTAATTTTAGGAGAAGGAGGGGTTGGGAAAACAACTATTGCTAAAACTTTTGTTAACAATTCTTTTTATGCAGAAGCAAAACAAACAATTGCGGTTGAGTTTCATACAACTATTTTTTCTATAAGTCATTTGAGGAATGACAAAACGAAAATTCAAATCTGGGATCTAGGAGGACAAGAACAATTTAAGAACATGGGTATATTTAGAGAATATTGTAGAGGAGCGGACGGGGCTATCTTATGTTTTGATCTTACTGATATATCATCATTATTCTCTCTTCCAGAATGGATAGAATTTCTCGAACCTAGCATTCCACGAATTTTAGTTGGTACTAAATATGACCTAACTACAATAGAAGAACGGGATATTGATATACAAAAGTATGAACAAAAATTAAATTGTCTTAAATCATTTCTATGTTCAGCTAAAGATTTGACATCAGTAAAAGAGATATTTCGAGAAGTAATAATATTTGTTAAAAATCGTAAAGATTTACAGATAGAGAAGCTGGAGACAAATCGACCCAGATGGATGGACCTCATTCCGAAATTATTGCAAGAATAGGGTATTCTTTTCAAAAAGAATATGGGATTATTAAAGCAAATATTTGGGTATTTATAAACCTTAGAAGTCCGGATAACGTTACTAGCTTAAACTTGGGTTCTTATTTAAGTCGGACATCTAATTATTTCGAGTATTCACTCGAAGAACAAAAATGAGGTCAAAAAAAATGACGATGCCCCCAGATTTACCTCCTCCAGGTGGTTTGTAACAGAAAAACATAATTTTTATTATCGATTTTCTACCTTCTTTTTTTTCTCTAATTATTTTTATGTCTTAAGTTTAGGTTTAAAAACTCACAATATCTTCAGGTATCCTCCAATTCAAATTATCGAAGTCATACCAACTTATATTTGGCCTTTTAGGAACATAATAAGGAAGAATAGGAATTGATCTCCAGTTTAAATCTCTTTCTATCCATTTAGCTATTTTTTTTGGTAGTAGAGTCCAAAAATGGATTTTAAATTTCGTGTTTAATATTCTACAATAAGGTAGAATCTCTAAAAACGGTAATAATTTATCTAAAGAATCTTTTTCCTCCTTTTCTTTTTCTAGTGTGATCCAATAAAAGTCCAAAGAAAATTCTAAATGTAACCTAGCTGGAATGAAATTTATTCCAAGAGCTCTTTTTTTAATAAGCAGCTTCATAAGACCGGTTTCTATTTGGTTGAATATAGATTTCTCTTGTCGAGCATTTTTAAAAGGTAGTTCCTCATAGGAAAAAGAATCTAGAGGATGGCAAAACAATCGAATAAATTGAGAATTCAATTTGTGATCTCTATAATTCCAATTTTGAAAAGGATAGGTTAAAAAAAAATATTTTTCACTTTCTCTAAGACTAGGGTTCCTAATTGAGGTAACAATCCTATTCCATTGGGATATTCCTATATTAATCCAACCTTTTCCCATTTTATATAGATTCATGGAAGTACTAAGCTGTTGGTTTGTAACTAGGGATAAATCTTTCAGAATTATCCGTTCTTGTTGCTCTAACATCTGCAAATATGTCATTAAACTGTTTACAGCTTGGAAGGGTACCAAAATTAATCCAACATATGTATTATCCTCTCCTCTTACACGATAGATTCGGCTAGAAGCGAAAGTAGTGTTCCTCGGACTCTCAACATTGATTAAATTTGTAAAATGAGAAGATTTTGTTTCCCCCTTTAATTTTATGTTAAAACAAATATCTACAATGTCAAAAGAAGGATTATTAAACCATAAATTCCAACGACATTCAAGTAATTTAAAAAAATTAGCAATCTTTACCCTTTTATTTGGATAAATTAGACGATTATTAATCAGTCTCTTAATTCGATTTTGATTTAATGCTTCGATTCCAGATTTTGGTATATCTGAGGTTATTGTTTCAAGAACATCTACTTCCTCGTTTGATAATGGAAATATCCTAACACAAGCATATTGTAACTGCTCCCAAACAATATTAGAAAGTGATGTTTTTTCTCGTACTAGTTGAAAAGCTCCTTTTACCTTTGAATCCCCACGTAAATATTGTAATAGATACTCAAAGAACTCATCGGAATGAAAACTTGAAACACTTAGAACTAAGTTAGCATAGGTAAAAAAACTTGTTATAAACCATAGAAAGGGTTTTAATAAATATTTTTCATTATTACGCCATCGAGATAAATAAAACTCAATCTTTTTAGAAAGAGCAACCCTTGGAGATTCAAGTTCTAATTTTGGTTCAAGTTCAAATCGTTCGGCCTCTTTATCACAGATTTCGACTAAATCTTTGAACTCATTTAATAATTGCTGATCTTCTGTCGAATATTTCGCGATATATTTAGGAAATGTTTCCAATATCGTTTTGATGAAATTTCTAACCATCTCACGACGTTTGGTCACTTTTCTACTCTCCATAAGGCATAGTATAAAAAAATAAGACAATTTAGTAATAATTTATTTACTCCTAAATAATAATATATAAAGCTTAATCTATTTATATAATTAGATCATAGTAGCTTAAATAATCTTTACTATCCCATATTTTCCTCGTGTAAATGTTAGCATTTCTAGATAGTCTTTTACTTTCCACGTTTCTTCTACATGTAGAGCTACTACCCTTGCTATGAAATGATCATGTGTTCCAAGATTTAAGATTTGCTCAACTTTACATTCCATATTTACTGGACATTCAGCAATACCAGGTACTTTCACTTCTTTGCTATTTACTTTAGTAAACTTACACTCCTTCCATTTATCTATATCTTTACCAGATTTGGTACCACAGAGCTCAACTTGTTCCAACATTGATGCTACTGGAAAATTAATTACAAATTCCTTTGATTTTCTAAGTATCTCATAAGAGTATCTATTTGGTCGAACTCCTATTGACACCATTGGAGGATCCGAACAGCATGTTCCAACCCATGCAAGAGTTATTATCGACTCTTTTGATTCGTGTTTGACTGATACTAGCACGACAGGATTTGGATAGAATCCTGAATTTGGTTTTTCTTCCTTTTTCATAATTAGTCCTCATTTAATTTATTAATGTGATTAATTACTTTTCTAAAAACTTGTGAGATTATAAATTAGTTTGATTATTGATGGTGGAACTTAGTTTTATTGAAAATTTGCGAGAGAGAATTGCATGGAAATACCACCAATTTCTCCTCCGAATGGAAGAGAATGAAATAATAAGCAAAAGAAGTTCTTTTTTTTCTTGGTTGAATTCTTTATTTTGCCAATTTCTTCAACAAATGAGGAATATACCATTGATTGATCTCAGGATTAAACCATGATATTTTTGGTGATATAGGAATATTAGCTTCACTAATAACCTTAACAGACCAATTAAGATCTTCTTTCATCCATTGTGAAAAGTAATTAGGCAAAAAAGCCATTATCAATATATTTTTTGATGTTAAAAATAATTCACTCCAAGGTATAAAAGCTAATAGACGAGAAAGCTGTCGTAAATCCATTACTGGTATTTTAATTAAATATTGATCAATAGAATATTCAAGTATTAAACGGGTATACATTAAATTCAGTTGTATGACATTATTTTGGTGTAAAGTTTTTAATAACTCTACATCAGCTTTATCAAACGATAATAGAGAATTAGAAGTTAAATCCTTAAATGAAAAATTAGGGTAGCTTTTACAGAATAATTCTATCATTCTTGGAGGATCTGAATATTGAAGATAAGACCAATTTTTACTACATTGTTTCGTAAGAAAAAAGAAAGGGAGTTTTATACGTCCTTTTCTGGGTTGTTCTGTTTTCAATTTTTGGGCTAGTCGTCCAAGTTCTGTTTTAGATAGATTTCCCCAACCCCTTTCATTTTGATAAAGGTTTAATGAGGCACTATAGTGGATATCAATAATTGTTTCAAGTTCTAAAATAGTCATTTTTCCGTTTTGATCACTAGTATTAAGATATTTTATCAGGAAATCTATTGAAAGACTCGGAATCACTATAAGACCTGTATACTTTCTTGGAGAGTTTCTTATTTGATAAATTCGGCTATTAGTTAAAGTTGTATTTTCTGGATTTCTATAATCAATAATTTCCTCTAAGGAAACAGATTTTTTTAATTGAAATTCGATATATACTGTTGAAAGCCCGAATGCCGCTGGAAATAACCAGTAATTCCATCGATCTTCCACTTCTGTCAATAGAGCTGGAAGTTTTCGTGAAATGCTTGATGTTTTCATTAAACTTTCTATAGAATACTTCAAACGCCGAGGATCATATAACGTGACCTCTGGTTCTGAGACTAAAGAATAAAGTGATTTTAGAAAATATATTTGCTCACTTGAAAGAGAAAACTGAAGTTTTGTGCATGAATATTGAAGTTCTTCCCATTTAAGATCATTTAATGGTGTTACTTTACTAATAAGTTGAAAAATGCCTGTGGTATTCGTATTACCACGTAAAAAGGTTGTCAAATAGTGATAGAAATCATCTGCATGAAATTCGGCTATAGTTAATAATCTATTGGCGTTTTTCAAATATTCTATCGCAAACCATAGAAATGCAGTTTTAATGTAGTCATTTTTCCTATAATATTTGGCATTGAATGCCCTAAATCGATTGGAAAGACTTTTTCTATCGAAAGCAGCTTCCTCGTGATATTTGATGGTATTAAAAAAATCTTTAAGTATGGTTTGACTTTTCAGAGGATATTTTTCTATAAAAATTGGAGTTTTAGTTAGTACAATGTCTATAAATCGTTTCCAGGATTTTCTTTGATATGCCACTAGCCTTTGTGTCTCCAAATTATTTTTAGACAAAAGTT
>JBHLKP010000267.1:0-5131 GCA_048886525.1 Candidatus Hodarchaeota archaeon
CATGATTGTTTCCAGAGTTATAAGATTTTTGATAAATCACAAGAATGTCATATCCATTCGTATTCAATAAAGGATCATTACGAGAATAAGTTCTTTTCCAAGGAAGAGAGTTACATAAATTATCCATTGTCTCCCATAAGGAATCATTTATGCCAGGAGTAAAAGCCTTAATTAGAGGAAAATTAAGATTAATCCCTAACTTATTTTCAAAAGGTTTACACCATGAATTAAATCTATTAACTGCATAATTTTTGCTGTGAAAATAATTTCCAATCCCAATAAGAGAAGAATCAACTAATAGGAGTGCAGAGAAGTTACCATCTGGTTCATATTTAGAGAAATTAAGTTGATTAGAACTTTGTTTAACGCAATCAAAAATATTTTTCTTAGTAGATTTGTTCAATACAAATTTTAAATTAGTAGGAGTACCAGCTTGATAATTATACGTACTAATTGAATATATTAATAGAAGAACTGAAATTAAAAGTGTATAGATAACGAATGAATTGATTTTATATATCAACCTTATCAATTCTAGGTAAAACAAAATAATCTAATATATCACTTTCTGATAGAAATTAATTAAATCTAAGGATGTTGACTTTCAATGAAAAAACAACAAAGACTTGATATCATTCATTCATGTCTAAATAAGATCTTGAACGAAGGAGGATCAGCCAATTTAGTTATTTTTACTGATCCTGATTCAACCAAGTTTGTACAATTTATTGGAAAGAGAGGGGGTAGGTTATTGTTAATTGATATCCCTAAAGTCGAATTAAAAGCTGATGAAGAAAGAAGATTAAATGAGATTTTTAGTCCTCTATTGGAACCAACCGAATATACTTACCAAGCTCAAGTGACTCCTGATCAGGGAGTTAAAGTCACAGAAAAGATTTTTCGGGGTGTATTTTTGTCTCCAGATACCTATAATATTGGAACTGAAATAAATTTAAAGTAAAGGAGTTTTTATCTCTTCTAGGTCCGTTGATTGTAATTTTATTAAGATTTTTTCACCAATCGAATTATTTAATTATCTGATGTATTGCTTTATTTGTAGTGATTATTTTGTATAAATCTATCTTAATTATAAATTTACTTATCATTTCGCTTTATTTTTCGATGAATGTTTCTTTTATAGTAGGAAACTTAGAACACGAGGCAAGGTTCAAAATAAAAACCTCAACAACACCTATTCACGCTTTAAATAATGAACCTTTAACCTTATTAATAGAAAATAAATACCACAACCTTACGGAAGTATATCTCGAACTTGAAAACTTCAATATTAATGCTTCCCATCTGATAGACTATTCAAATATCGGTTATTCATACAAGAATCATTCCATTCCCTTAATTACGCTTACTAATGAGCAGATTCCAGATGAAGTTAAAGGAAAAACCTATATCGTTGCGCATCACCATGCTCGTGAACAAATTACTATAGAACATACTCTTCGTACAATCCGTGATTTAGTAAATAAATACAATAATGGGGATAGATCAACAATTAATCTGTTAGATAAGTTTATCATCTTTTTTATAGTCACTTTGAATCCTGATTCTTTAGATCATGTCTTATATGAAAATGAACACTTAAGAAAAACGATGAGACCTATAGATGAAGATGGGGATGGAGAATTCGATGAAGACGGACCAGATGATACTAATGCAGATGGACGGATCTCGGAGTTTTATGTTTATTTGTCAAATCAAACTGAATGGATCTTTCAATATAGCTATATGGAGGGTATTGATGATGATGATGATGGATTTTTCAATGAAGATCAAATTGGAGGAGTCGATCTTAACAGAAATTATCCTTTTCATTGGAATGACAGTAGTACCGATAGTGGTTGGGGGAGTGACAAATCAAATGAGGCTTATCCTGGTCCAGAACCTGCATCAGAAAATGAAACACGTGCTTTAATCGATTTTGTTTCTAAGCATAACTTTACTCACGCCTTGAGTCTTCATAGCGGAACGAATGCCACCCTCTTTGATTGGAGCTATACAAACGAGGTTCAACAACCAGAAGCGTCAATGTATGCCTCTTTACTGAATGATTTCGACATAATGGGACTTCTCCCTGAAAGTTTCTTTTTAAAAGAGAATGAGGTTGATTACACCTGCGCTGGTGAGTGGGGTGACTGGACTTATGCTACTCAAAATACAATTCCTTTAACAATAGAAATTTATCATCTAGATGGATCAGAATATTTTTCAGATTGGATCTTTGAAGGAGATTACGCTACGGGTGAGTTTAACACTATTTTCGAATATTTCAACCCACCTGAGGATAAAATTGAAGCTTTACATCAAGAACTATTTGATTTTGAAGAATATTGGATTTCTCTTACACCTTGGATCCAGTTGCTTTCTATAGAAAATACTACGAACATAGATTCTACTCAATTAAATTTAAAAGTGAAATCTGGTTCTTGGTATTTCAATACGACTGATATCACTAAAATATCAGTAATTCCTTCTGTTGATGGATTCATTACAGATTATCCAAGTTCACTTGAACCTCTTCAACCTAGAGAAACATCAATCATCACAATTTCACTTAAAAAAGACCTTCCTGAAGATTTCTTTATTGATATTAACATTTCTTCACAATGGGCTGCTGATCTTCAACTTCATATTGAAGTTTCTTCAATTGAATTCAAATCAACAAGTGGGTTCGATAGTTTCGTAATAATAATTTCCCTTAGTATAGCTATTCCGCTAGTTCGTAAAACTAAGAAGAAGCTTTATTGATACAATAAAGAAAAGGATTTATTTTTCTTTTCTAAACTAAACGAGATAGGGTTAGATAAAAGGCTAGTTTTTTGGACTCAGTTTTCAATCTATTGAGTTCAACAGAAGAACTTTCATTTAGTCCTTTTATCCTTACTCTTACAACCCCGTTCAATTTTAATATTTCTGAAGATTTATTCAATGAAATTCTTCTTAATTTTTCTAGTAATGAATCTACGTATTCTTCACACGACTTTATTTGTAAATCCCACACTTCATAAATCATATTTATCGCGTTTAATTGATGAAATTGGTATTCTGCTCTAAAGATTTCGTCTAGTTCATCAGAATAAAGCAATTTACCAATAATATATCCTTTAGGTTCCTCTCTTTCCATAAAAGAGACACGTTCTAAAGACCCAGGATAAGCAATAATGGGATCTTTTACCAGAACAAGTCTATTTTTTTCAGTTAGAAGCTGGTAAGATCGTTTCCAGCAGTTTTGCTTTACGGAAGTGCATGAATTTGTTGAAATTATATTTGATGGCTTATTTGAATCGTTTGTTTGATAAATAAATTGAAACCGATGAATATGTCCACCTGCTATATAAGAGAAGGTTTTAGGGATGCTAGTAATTGGTATAATATTATGTCCCTTTCTAAAAATATAGTTCTGGACACGAGAACCTTCTATTAATTGATGTAAGACTAGGATTGAGTAATGATAATTGCTTTTCAAACTAGCTTCGCAAGCTTTTTTAACAAAGAAATTAATATAATCCCTAGCGTTATGTCTAATATATGGGAAACCAGTTAATTGGATTTTAATTCCGTTTTTATTAAAAATAAATGACGTAGGTTTCTTGAATACATGAATATTATCCTGATAATGAAGTAAGCCAAAAGGTAATTTGCTTCGTTCATGGTTACCAGGTATAATATAAACATGTACATTTTTGTTTGCTATCTGAGAAAAAGGTTTAACTGCACGATCAACTACTTCTGGAGGAGGTTTACTACGGTTGAAAAAATCCCCAGAATGTATTATAAAATCAACATTATGCTTTTCGAAGGCCTCCTTAATCACGATTTCGTTTTTTTCAAAAAATAATTCACCATATTTTTTTCGTCGAATATTTCGTATTTTTCTTGAATAATTTGCTCCAAAATGAGTGTCCGCTATATGTAGGAAATTTATTTCAGAGAAATTCACAGGATAATTACCTCTATTAAAGTTCGATAATCCCAAGTTATGGAAATTGATAATTATAATGGAGCATTATTCTGTTTCCTGTAGTTCTTTGATTTTTCTCTCTAAATCCATTATTCCGTTTCTTAAGATATTAGAACTAATGAAGGATGACTCAAATTTAAGTTGCTTCTCGAATATACTTATTTTCAGTTTTAATGCATCTAAAAGAATTTTAGGGTTGTCAGATACATTTATGTCAATTCCTTTGATAACAGGTTCAATAATATGCAAAGCAAGTTGTAAATTACCATTATCAGTTAAACTACTAGCTCTCTCAAGAAAAGAACGGGCGTCTGAAATTTTCAGTAATTCCCTCGCAATATCTTTAGATTTTGCAGGAAATAGATCTGTAGGGTTTCCTGAGTCATACCATCCGTGATAAAGTCTATAAATAGCATGTATAGCAAATTGATAACATCCATATATAGGAGATAAATAATCATGATTCCTAAACTTGTCTGGATAGATGCTTATCATTTCATGGTAGATCTGCTCAAACCATTTTCCCTGATTCATTCTTTTTATAACTTCATCATGAAGAAAATGCAACGCTTCTGAAGTAGTTGATAGGATATCACGAACTCTTGCTTTCCCCTCTATTAATTGTCCATGACCAGGAGCTAAGAATTTTGCATCTTTTTCAATCATCTTATCCATTGCATAAGCCCACTGTTTAGGGTATCTTTGGACTTTGTATGGATTACCGACATTTGGAAAGCTTGAGATAATGAGATCTCCAGAAAAAATAACTTCCTTTTCTGGGAACCATAACCATAAGGAATCATCAGTTTCACCATATTCATGATAGAGATAGAAAGTAAAACCTCCTAATTGAAATGAATACTCGTTATCACTTAGAACAATAGTTGGCTCTAAAATTCTCAAAGCTGATGGACCTAGATATTCATCTCCTATTACTGATGAGAATTGCTGTCGATTTATCCACTGGTGATATTCTTTTAACATACGATACTTTTCAAACCGGTTTATACAGTTTTTATGAGCAATAATTTGAGGTCTTGGTAAGTCTTTTGTTTTTATTTCATCTAAAAAAGGTTTAAATCCAAAACAATGGTCAAAATGACCATGACTGAAAATTATATATTTAATAGGTTTGTTTGTTAACTCTCTTAACTG
>JBHLKP010000268.1:0-5103 GCA_048886525.1 Candidatus Hodarchaeota archaeon
AGAACGCTACATTGGAAAAACTGGAGAGATAGAATGGATTGCTACGTTTTCTCCCTTAGGAAATAATGAAGTACAAGGGATCATTAGGGAAAAAAATAATTTTCTAGAACTGTCCCACATACAAGCCAAAGCTTTAGGAGAAGGTATTTCTAAAATTCTAAAATTCTATGAAGAGGAAGGATATTCAACATTTAATTTTGTTATCTATTCTGGCCCTATGGGTGAAATATCTGATTGGTTTTGGTCTAATATGCGAATTATATCCAGAGCTAATGTATACAAGAACTATCGAACCGACGATTATTTCCTCCAGAAATTACTTGGAACCGAAATAATTCTTACTCCTCCAGAAGAGCTTGCAGATAAATTAAAAGCTAAATTTTAGTAATATATTGAAGTTAAGGACAAAAATGAATTCGTATGAGGTTCATCGATTACTAGCCACTTTTTCTAAACCTGTTGACTTCTTTATAATTTCACTTCCTTGGTGCTAATCCAGTATTTGAATAACATTTTTATATACTCTGGTATATACTTTTCTTGAATAAAGATGTCTATTAAAACATATAGGAAATCTATTAATTTTTGTAAACTTTTTACGATGAAACTGACACCAGAGGAACGAGCTGCTTATGATGAGTTAGCAGAAACTCACAGATTCGGAACTCTTGCTGGCTTGATAAGAACCTGTTTAAATGCTGCTGTGCGTGATCCTTCTATTTTTGAACCTACGACTAAGTCTATATGTTACACTCGTATTTTATCAAGCTTGTAGATTTTTTGTTGGTTTACTCTGAATTATTGTCAAATAATTAAACTAAAAAAAATTAGTATCTAATAATCTATTCTTGAACTGGAAACGTGAATGGAATGAAATTAGAACCTATGATTTATACGAATAATATAGAAAATTCAATTAAATTCTACCATGATATTTTAGAGTTTGAAATCGCTGAATTTTATCCAGATAAAGAAAATCCTACATGGATTTCTATTCGCATTGGAAACAGTCATTTAGCTATCGGAAAGACTTTCCCTGACATTAACCATAAGTTGCATCCAAGAGGAGTTGATGGTTCTGGAGTTCAATTTTACATTAACGTCGCAAATGTGGATAAAATCTATGAGAAGTATCATAATAAAGTAAAAATTATTGATGATATTGAAAACAAGCCTTGGGGCGATAGAGAATTTACCTTCACAGATCCCGATGGATATTTGATCTCCTTCTATTCAAAAGAAGGAAAATCTAAACTGAATGATTAAAATCCAAGCTTAACAACGAATATTATATGATCCTAATTTCTATTGAAGTTAATTTTAGCGATGCTTAAGGAAATCAAGTATATGAGAGTCTCAAATACTTGCTAGAGAAAAATTATAACAATTTTGAAGTTAACTTTGTATTAAAATCATAAATTTGATGAGTGTTAATCCAGCCATAGACGAAGTTCGATCCAAAACAGGCATTGACAATTCTTTCCTCTTAACTCTAGATTGGATTATTCATCTTTTCAAACGATCTTCTAGCTCATTTAAATCTTTGATGACAAATTTTCTGCTCTTTTTCCCAGTTCTGTCCAAGTGGAAGCTCTTAATTCCTATTTTTCTTGGAAAAACGAAATCAGAATACCAGTTATCGCCAACATGTGCTATTTTATTAGGTTCATCTTTTTCGTTGATAAACTAACACTAAACTAGCTAGTCCAATCACTAAAACTAAACCTTGGAACCCTGGAGCTGTACTTGTAGCAGTCGACGTTTGACTTGTGGTGGTTTCAGTTGTTGTGTCAGCTGAATTGGTTTCCTGAGCTGAGCTAATTGTTATAGTAGTTGTTCCTCTGGCTCCTCCATGATATTGACTAAAACTATCTGATGTGCCAAAAGCCCAGATAATAACTATATCTCCTTCAATAGGAATATCATTATCATAATCTTGGTCACCAGTTGAAAAAAGACGAGAAAATTCAATAGTAGTACTGGTTTCATTTTCTGACCCATTATAATCCAAAATATCATTGGAACCACCAAGCTCTGTATCAGGAGGATGGGGTCCTCCAGTTGGATTAGTTGAGAAGGCATCGAATATAACAACGGTTCCATTTGACTCAACCCAAGCAAAAATAATGTCCGCATCAAGCATCTGAGATGATGGATCAAATCCAATTGCTACCCATCCAGTAGTCTTTCCCAGAATACCAATTGAAATACTAGTACTATCAATAGCTTCCCAGAACAGTTGGTAATTTCCTCCATTTAGAGATTTGGAGGAACTATATTCACCAGAACTGATAACTCCATCTATTATAGGCATTTGCATTATATCTGAATTAGATCCAGCTACGGTAGTTCCTTGAGGAAAGATAAAAATTATTAACAAAATAAAAAGTGTTGTAGTACCACGAATTATTAATTTTTGTATCATTGAATTCACCAAACAATTTGTGTGTTTAATCCAACCCATTGATCAACTTAAAGATAATTGTAGACGAGTTTCGAAAAAAACAAGAATCGGGCTGTAATTTCAAAATTTGTGTATAAATGAAATGGAAAAGCTAATGTCTCCATTCTGTGTTAAGACACTTAAGAATTATAATTTTAAGAAAATGGATTTTCTCTTGGATTATTGCTGAATTAGATAGTTTAAATCCATCTTCGAACCCTTTTTTTGTAAATGAGATATTTTTCACCAAAGGTTTCTTCTAATTTTGTCTCCTCAACTGGGATATAACAAAAATTCAAGATTAGAAGTAGAACAACAGGAAATAAAAACATGCTTAAAGAACCAAGAAAGATAGAAAAACCGAGAGAAAGAATCACTCCACTTAAATATATTGGATTTCGGCTAATACTAAAAGGTCCAGTTATTACTAGTTTAATAGCTATTTTTTTAAAATCGATAGTTGTATTATTCCTCTTTAACTCTCTTACAGACCAAATATTTATGGAGAGTCCAAGAAGAATTAAGATTAATCCAAAAATTGTACATGGAAAGGTTACTATTATATGAATGGGGAAGAGAAAATGAATTCCAATTGATATTAATAAGCCTACATTAAGAAATTGAGGGGAAATCAATTTAATGTTCATTTCCTCACCTTTGGAGTAATTTTAATCTTGTGCAACTTTTTTGGTTTAGTTAATCCTGGGTTTTTACTTTTGGTAAAAACAGCGTCTTATCTTCATTACTTTTCAAGAAATTGAAGTTCTAGGTAGTAGAATGTATTCAAAAATGGTTATCGAATTTACAGGTGTTTATAAATTGTATTTTCCTAGAAGTCATCTCGAGTAGTTTATTTTTGGGTCATATTGACGATTTCTTGTGGGAGGTGTAAAGCAAATCGGCATACATTGTCTCCCTTAATAACTGACTCTAATAACTCTACTTTAAGCGGATGATGATTTAGTACGGCTTCCCAGTAGTTTCTATAATAACCACCGCTACAATTACAAAAGATTGGAGAAATTGGCCGATTTTCTTCAAACAGAGCTTCTCTAATCCAAGGGTTGTGGCAGAAATAATATCGTTTTTCTTTCTTATTAGATGAATTAAGATAAGGAATTGTCATATAAGGTATTTTCGTAATAATCACAACATTTCCATCACGAACGCCTGATTCAATTGTTGGATCGTTTTTGACATAGTCAATTACATCGGAATTAATTTCTTGAGTAAAAAATAATGATTTATCCTTTAAGTGCGATTCTAATGTTTTAAGGAATTTTCGACGCTTTTGATCAAGAAAGATATCAATGTTGTTCGTTTCCAGAAATGTCTCTCTCTGTTTCTTGTATGATTCTGTATATTTATCTCTTAATCCGATTGCAAAGAATTCTCTGCTTTTTTCTTCTCCAAATTTTGCAATAAACCTCTTCACAAGTTTTTTAGTGATTTCTGGTTTTTTCTTGGGATGTAAACCTAGAGGGGGAACTAGTTCATTATCGAAAATTTCATTTCGTACTTCCTCACTAAATTCCTCGACTAATCTTCTTGAAAAATTATCTATCATTTCCCTCCCATCCAGAAGTTCCATTGATGCAATAATTAGCTCTTTATTTTTAGTAAAATGTCCATATCGAAGAAGAGAAAGATAATTTTCGAAGGTATTTTTCCCATTCTCTATTAGAAAGGCCGAAAATTTATGAAGATCGTCATATTTTATTTTTTCGCTAGATTTATTGACCTTTTGGAGAAAATTCTTAAATTCATTAAGGACCTGTATTGAGTTCTCAATATTTTCTGATGCAAGATTTTTATCTTGCAGATATTCCTTGAAAGCTTCTATCTGCATAAATACACCAAGATTTTCGTTTTAAAATCGATTTTAAACCATTCGATTTAGGCAAGAATTCCTACATTTTGTGACATTCTCGTTTTATTTCATGGTAAACCTCTTTATTCTATTCAAAATTGAGGAAAAATTGATTTGGTCAAAATCTGAGGTATCTAGCTCAATTAATATCACTGGAATCTCCAAAATTCCATATCTATCAAAAATATCTAATTTTGAATATTCTTTTTAAGCACCAGATATATTACCATGACCTGAATACCTTTCACCATCAACTACTCTTTCCAAAAATCTTTTTCTTTACAGGTTTTCATTCGTGTAACAATAAATTTAGATAGGTTTAGCTCTGAATTTTCACTTACTTTTGGGAAAAAATTTCGATTGAAAATAACGCTGATTTCCTTCTGATCTTGTCATCTTCACTTCCGATTATCATTCTCCATTTATTATCTGGAGATTTCGATAAAAAAATATGTGAATTATTCTATTGTTGTTTTACTAGTAATTTTACCGATAATGGATGAGTCTTGGAGGTGTGATTTTCAATTTCAAAAGCTTGTACACGGAATTCGATATTAATTGCCTAATTCGAATATCATATTAAAACTTGGGAAAAGATACAATTATTCTCTTCGATATCAGTGTGATAATTATGAGTAAAAGTACAGTAAATGAATCCCAGAAGAAATTGGGTTCTCTAGAATCATCTCAAACTCCTTTAGCTATTCATGCTGCTCATTTATCTAAAATTTTCAATAGTGGACAGCAAGTTATCGCCCTTAATGATGTTAGTCTTTCCATTGAGGAAGGA
>JBHLKP010000269.1:0-5085 GCA_048886525.1 Candidatus Hodarchaeota archaeon
GCTACTCTAATAGAACCGTTTACGATTGGGATTCATGCAGTTCTGCGTCATTTCCCCAAAGATTCAGAAACTGTCATAGTTATCGGATCAGGAGTAATTGGTTTAATGGTGATAATTGCATTAAGGGCTTTAGGATGTAGATCAAAGATTATTGCTATAGATAAAAATGTTAATCAAGGACGTTTAGCATTAGAAAAAGGAGGAGCTGATACTTTTATTCAAGTAAAAAAAGGATATTATAGTAAGGTTGCAGAAGAATTTAGTGCAAGATTATATAAACCAATATTAGAAAAGAAAGAACTAATGGTGGGTAATGGAGCTGATATTATATTTGAATGTGTTGGCATACCTAGTACTATTGAAGATTCCTTAAGATTTTTAAAATCTGGGGGTCACCTGATCCTAATTGGTAATCCTCATAAAATAAGTGTTGACTGGTCCCTAATTTGGTCAAGAGAATTACAAATAATTGGATCTTTTGGTTCAAGTTTTGAAACAGATAGATCTGGTTATCAAAAACATGCATTCAAGATTGCTATTGACTTAATATCTTCAGGAAAAGTTGATTTATCCTGGATGATTACTCATAAATTTCGATTTCCACAAGAATATAGAAAAGCTCTCGAGTATTCAATGAATAAGGAAAAGTATGAAGTTATTAAAGCAGCTTTTATTTTTGAATAAATACTCCCTGGTAGTTTTTTTTTAGATTTTTAATGAATATCTTTTAAAAATAAGATAGGAATACAAGAAATGCTAATATCATTCGATGAAAGTTTTTAGTTAAGAAAATAAGGAATTGAATAATTAAAATGAGCTCAGAAGAAAATCAATCATCTTTCGCAACAAAAGGCCAGTTAAAAATCTTAATTGAAAGAATTCGTCATATTGAGAACCAACAGTCTAAGCTAAAATCGAAAATTTCAGATGTTTCGACAACCCAGGATTTAAAAATCCAGCTGGAAGATCTTACCAAAAATATTGATACACAAATAACTAAATTAACTTCTGATCTTACTCATTTCAAAACTGAAATCTCAAATTTAAAAAATTCGATGCAAAAAAGGGAAGAATTCCAAACTAATGCTGTATATCAAATTAAAGATTTAGAGGATAAAATTCCCAAGCTTGAGGGATTTTTTGAAGAGGTACAGTCAAGATTTAGTGGAATTAGCAAGAGATTTGAGAATGTGGAAAAGTATGTAGGGATCACAAGCGGAGTATTAACAGAAACCGGTTTCGATAGTGGAGGAATGTTACGAGAATTTGTAGGTGAATTATTTGGTATAGATCAGATTGATTTATTTGTACTTGATGATATAAATCAAAATCCTATTTCAGCCATCAAAACAATTAAGAAGATAATTATGAAGCTTTCAGGAATGGATGAATATCGCATTTCGAATATTTCAGAAATTTTGTTAAGGTATGCTGATAAAATGGAAGATTCGGGAGTATCTGGGCGAAAAGAATTATTTGTTGGATTTAATACAGATGTTAGACGAATCTGTGAAATTGGACAATCAGTTTTAATGGATATAGGACAGAAAAGAAATTTATCAAGAAGAATATGTCAAGAAGCAAAGAATCTAGCTGGAAAATGGACGTCAGAAGAAATTTTAAAGAGTGAAATTGGTGTGATAGCAGTTTTAGAATTATTTGATACTTTAGAGGAGGAATTTTCTGTAAAGTAGCTATAACCATTATTATGCTTTTCTTTTGAATATAGAGAATGTCAATCCAGACAACCTTCAAGCCAAACAGCTGCTAAAGTTGCGAAATCTGGAGGTTCAAGATTTATTTCACGATCGACAACAATATCTAAAACTGCAGGAACTCCTGAAGCATCAGCTTTTTCCAATGCAGGACGAAGTTCTTTAGGTTCAGTCACTCTAATTCCAAAACAATCTATTGCTTGAGCAATCGCATCATAACGAACATCAAAAAAGTCAACACCAATATATCGTTGATTGTAAGCGATTTTTTGGCCAGCTTTAATCATACCATAAGCTCGATCGTTTAGAACACAAATTACAAAAGATAGATTTAAACGACGTGCAGTTTCCAATTCTTGAACATTAAACATGAAAGACCCGTCACCCATAATTGCATAGACTTTTCTGTCAGGTTTTGCCAATTTGGATCCAATAGAATACCCAAGACCAACACCTAAATGTCCTGAATCACTAGGCCACAAAAAAGTATTTGGTTTATATATTCGATTTAGATAATGAGCCCAAATAGCAGTATTTCCACCATCAACAATACTGATTGCATTTCTAGGGAAAAAATCACGTATTTCTTTGATTGCTCTTAATGGATGAATAGGAATCTGATCTGACTGTCCTAATTCTAAAAAATCTTTCAACCATACATCTTGGGTTGATTTATATTCATCCACTATTGGTTTGGGTTCAGATTTCGGTATTTTCTCTTTAATCTTACTCAAAATATGTTTTGTAGTAATTTGTGCATCACCTACTAATCCAAGTTCTATCATTTTATTTAATCCGATATTCTGTGGGTCAATGTCAATTTGAATTACTTTTTGGGCAGGGTAATCATTCCAAGCTGGTGGTCTTCCCCAGAAATCTGTATCACCCAATCTTCCTCCTATTAACAATACAATATCGGCACTTGCTTGTGCTGCTATTGCACCATAACTTGCTGGAAGAATTAATAAAGGATGATCATCTGGAATAACACCTCGCGCAAAAACTGAACTGGTTACTGGTATTTGAAGATATTCAGCAAGATTTTGGATCTCATTACTAGCTTTTGCTGCAAGAGAGCCTCCACCTACATGAATTAAAGGATTTTTTGCTTGTAATAGTAATTCCACGGCTTTTTCAATTTGATCAGGAGAAGCAACGGGATTTTTTAGACTTCTATAATTCTTAGGAGGAGAAATTGAGCGATTTAACTCCTTAATATCATGTTTCGCGAAAAGAACATCAGAAGGACAATCTATTAACACGGGTCCAGGGCGGCCTGAAATTGCAGCTCTGAAAGCCCACTGAACTAATTCAGGTATCCTCTTCCAATGATATAATACACACTGCCATTTTGTAATTGGTTTGAATAAATTAATCTGATCTAGATCTTGAGTCATACCATGGTTTGGATATATATTCCATGTCTGATTTTGGGCACAAATTACAATTATTGGAATAGAATCAGCCCAAGCTGAATAAACTCCAGGGATCAGATTAGCTGCTCCTGGCCCTACAGTTCCCAAACAAATTCCAGGGTTCCCTGTAACTCGTGCCCATGCATCAGCTGCATTTGCAGCAGATTGCTCATGTCTATAACTAACAAAATCAATTGTTTCCTCGTTGTAAATTGCATCTAAAACAGGATATAATTGATCTCCTGGAATTCCATGTACAAATTTTACTCCTTCCTGTTTTAAACAAGTAACTAATACTTCTCCACCAGTCATCTGAACCAAATTATTCACCTTAAATCAATTATCTTCATTAATTAGTCTTTAACAAAATACTCTTTCTATTTGAGAAAATAATTCATTTTTAATTATTGAACTTCAAATAATTTTCTGATGTTTCTCCTGTGGAGATAGCTCGATTAAAATCTGTAATTGATCAAACTATTATATACATATAGGTAAGTTTTAACCTCAAACTTATTCTTATTCTTCGATTTTAAACAAAAACACTCGTTCGATGTCAATAAACCATATTTTATCTTTGGAATTTGATTCTCTACGTTATTTATAAAAAATTAAAATTGCTAATAATGATAATTAACAATTTCTGACATAAGAGGATTTTGAGAGGTTGTCTAAATTTACAACTATTAGAACAAAAATTTTAGATAAAGAATGGTCCTTGAAATCGTCAATGAAGCATTAACAGAGGGAAAAAGTATGGATGAATTAAGTATTCAGTAAATAGACGCCTTCCTTCTTATATTCCTTCTAAAGGTTCATTTAAATCCTCTGTACCCTTGAGTACAAAACGACCATCTTTAATGATCTATTAAGTTAAACAGTATATTCTTCCTCTAGTATCATTTTTTAATTTAGATTAGATAAAATGTCAATCTAAAAAAATATTTGTAGTTTAAGATAGATATTTTTCTTCTCCAATATTGAAAAGAATTCATCAACCAGCACATTTTATATGTTATTTTTGAGGCAAAGGATGATTAATCTTTCTTCAAATAAAATGTCTTTGTATTAATTATAGCAAAGAAAATAGAAGCAAAGCTGGAGGCTATTTTAAATCAACTAATGATTATTTATTGTAATCACATAGAACTATCTTTTAATCTTTTTATTATTAAGAGATTAAATAATAAAAATAGATTAGTTTAACACTTGAAAACGGGTATTATTTATGATAGAGAAGACTAAATCCAAAATAAAAACGTTGAATTCTAAATTTGGAGGAGTAATTACTGGATTTATTATCGGGTCACTCATTACTGCTGCGTTTCTCTTTATTAGACTAATTTTTTATATAGAACGTCAATTTGCTGATTCTGAAACAAGTTTGAGATTTGATTCGCTGATGGATTTTTTTGGATTTCCGCTGCTGGTAATTTCATTTCATTTTATTTTTCTTATTGGAATTATTATTGACGGGAATAATTTACCAGATGGACTTATTCAAGTTTGTAGATATAAAAAGATGAATAAGAATGAAATAGGCCCTCTAAAAGGTTTTAAAAACATAAAATTCGTTATAGAAGATAAATTACTATTAAAAATGTTAATAATGTATCTCATTGGTCTAACATTATTCCTGATTGGACATGGTCTCCATGTAGGTACAAATTTCCTTAACAAGATGGCAATAGAATCTAATATTGATACGATTAGTCCAACATTCTATCAACAAATCTGGAATCTAGATGAAATTGTTAGTCACTGGTTCCTATTTTCAGGTCTTTTAATCCTTATTATCTTAATTGGCCATTTGAATTTAAAATTACCCTCAATTCGGCAATTATCTTCAATTGAATGGTTTTTTCTGATTTTAGCGGCAATGATTTCAGCATCTATTTGGGTAGTTCTTAATGTAGAAGGAGAATATGCTTGGTGGGGTTTAATTTTCGCGATTG
>JBHLKP010000270.1:0-5047 GCA_048886525.1 Candidatus Hodarchaeota archaeon
TGCTTTGAGAAATGATGGTGACTATGCTCAACTTCTTGACCATAAGGGAAGTTATATGGATGTTGTAGCCTATGGGGATGTAAGTTCCCCTGATACTTCAGAAGTGTTAAATGCTCCTGATTCAGGCGAAGCAATTATCCGTACACAAATGCATATTGATACTAATAAAGTATCAGATTTTTCTTTTGGTCTTCCTGACCCGAAAGGTTTAGTACCGCAAGTTCCTCTTAACACGGGAGTTGTAACCAGTGATAGCGAGGATACTCCATATTCATTAATTGCTATATTCCTTGCACTAGCTTTACTTCCAAAACTAAAAAGGAGGAAAGTGAGATAAAAAGAGTTAAGTTCAGAATTCCGACTTGGGATTCTGGAAGAGAATTTATGAGGAAAATGGCAAAAGAATTAGAGACTGAAATTGAAGTTAGCGATGCAAAATTGATCATCTCGAATAAAAAAATTGAGATTAGATTTCATCCTGATGATCGAGGATTTGCTTTTATTACATGTAAAATTCATAATGAATCAGTAGAACCTACACTCAATCATTATATTGAGATTTACAAGATATAATTTCAATAAGAAGTGAATAAAGATAATAGGAAGAGATTTCTGGAAGGATGGAACTCATTTCAAATGTAAAGATTCAAGAACACAGTTTTGATAATTAATCTAATCAATTGGCCTTAGCCTAATTGCCAATATGGGCGTTCTATCGTATGACAGTTGAAAGTAAAGATGCTAATTTTGACGAGATAGTACAAACTTCCATGTTAATTTCGTTATTTTCTGGAGTGGATCCTAACACAAAATATTTTGAAAATATACCAATTTTGATTGGAGGTGAGGGCCTTATTGGCGATTATCAAGCGAAACTTAGAGTTGAAGAGGCGTTTGGGCAACTTAATTTACCTGATTTATTCAAAACATTTGATTTTACCATGTTTCGCTCGAGCTATGAACCCTATAAGCTTAGAGAAGACCTAGTTATTACCCCTTAAATTTATTCTGTCAAAGCTAAATACGAAAACGCCTATCTGATGTCCCTTTTTCTGACTCCTTGGGCTGATGTTAACCTTTCAGAATTTCAGGATAAAATTAACGAATTTGCATCATATTTCTCTGGTATTTTCCGTCGAGCTACTGCTGAAATTAGTACTAAAGGAAAAACAAAGCAAGATAGAACAAAAGAATGTGAGATAGGAGGAATGATGCTTATGGGGTACTTAAAACACTTAATTTTCGATCAGCGGCAAATGCTTGGGGGAGTAGAGAAAGTCACAACGCCTACTAGCCTACTAGCAGTTCTTTTCCAACGGGGCAGCATAGGGCAAATTTATACCTGTATGGGGGGATGTGGTAATTCATTTTCAGCAAAAAAATTTCTTAATCTTGAAATATGTCCAAAATGCAATGATAAAGTTAGCGAGGATCCGATTCATATTTTTGAACCCAGGGAGGTCTCAATCGCTTATCCTCATGGTTTTAAAGTTATTGATGCGCAAGAAAATTTAACTTTCAAAGTGCTTAAACCTATCGAGTTATTACATCTATTCCAATTATCTTATCTACCTAATAAAATACGTATAACACTTAATCGTATATCACCTAATATTTTTGCTCGGATTGTACCATTGCCTCATAGGGCGTTATTCGAATACCGAAATAATGACGATATTCTTACTCTATATTCCCTATCTAGGATCCAAAATGGTGAAATTCTAGTGATTAGTGGAATTACAGATAGTCATATACAAGTTGAGGGACAGCTCTCACAGATGGCGTTACGGATTTTTATACGTGATCTTAATGAAGGGATCAAAAAAGGATATTCCCGAGAAGAAATTTTTAGAAAATCAATACTTAAAGAATGGGAGCTCTCAACATGGATCAAGCTAGAAGGAGAAAAAACTCCAGAATCTTTAATATCGTGGACTAATCTAGCTAAAATGAAAGATATTGATACAATGGGTGGATAAAACAAGTGGAGAAAAGCCAAATTACAGAAGAATTTGAACAGCGATTCGGGAATTTATCATCTAGGATCAATATACTCCAAAACTCTCAATCCGAAATGATTAAGCAATACACCCAGCAATTACCCGATTTAATTCCAATTAAAATTAAGAAAGTAATTTCTGCTTCTTATCTCCTGTGTTTGACCGAAGAGATCTTTGAGGTCACTTTTAATAATTTCAAAACTGATTTCTTAGTCTTTAGTTCGTTCTTAGGTTTTGAAATTGAGAAATCATCTGAAATAACTGACCAGTACTTTATTGAAGCCTATTTAAGTCCCTTTGTACAGATTCTCCTCACTGCGTCTGATGTTTTCACAGAAATGTTAAAAATGTTTATTATAGAGTTTGCGACGGATTACAGCCAACATTTAGTCAGAACATTAGTTATTGTGACTTTTTATGAACCATTATTCCATAAAATACTTAATATAATCCAAAAAAATATAGATTTGCGTTTTATTTGCGCAATATTGACCACAACGTTCGAGAACTTTATAGATCGGAAATCAAGATTAAAAAAAGGTGTTCAACTAAGTCAATTTTCGATTTCTTTATTGTATAAAGAATTCGTTGATCAATATCCACTAGGTGAAGGTCACGATCTAATTTTTGATATGTGCAACAAACTAGCATTAGAACGAACATGGTACGCTTTAGAAAAACTTGTAAAAAAGGAAATTGAAGCATTATCCGAATCAATACAAACTCAAAGAGAGGATTCCCTGACTCAATATCAGGCGAATGTAGCGCGAGAGAAAGAAAAATATTCAGATGGGTATTATGTCACATTGATTACTGGAAGGTTGTTTGAATTATTTGTACTAGATCGGCCTATAACAGATAATCTTCGGACTGGAATTGTGAATGCAGTTGATGTTATGATTAGACGCTATCTTATTGATCAACATGGGTATGCTTCAGCTTCTGCAGATGAAACATTAGCTATAGCTTGTAATTTATTATGGGAAACCGTATGGGAATTACCCCAGATTGCTGCTTCTATTTTAGAACCTCATGAGGTTATGGAGGTTATGAAATCTGATAATCCTCGTAAATGGTTTAAAGAAAGAGAAAAAATGCTAAAAATCCGTTTTTGCCAGTTATTAACTCGTTTTGCAGGGAAAAAACCTCTACCCGCCCTAATAGGGAATGCATTCGTAAGAATTCTAGAGAGTGTTCAACAGATCAAAGTAAGAATTACTTTTGACTAATTTTTCAAGAGGTTTAGGATATCTAAGACTTTTTACTTAGGAGCTTAAATAATCGATCATTAATAATAGGAGATGAATGAACCTTATTTAATGGGAATATATCCCCTAATATAAACACTTAATAAAAAAAAAGAAGAAAAAAGAAAAGTGACTTTAACTAACAAGCTTATTTTGTAGCTGCTAATTTAATGTCAGATTCTTTAACAGTTTTTCGACCAGAGTGACGAGCAATCTCAACTGCGTATTTGGCAATGTTTGTGCCATAATCAGTGACGATTTCATTCAATCGGTCAATAGCGTCAGCTGAAACACGTCGTGCGCCAGCGTTTCGAATTATTTTTTCAATTCTTGCAGATGCAAATCCTGCCATTTTTTTTCACCTTTTCTCCAAAAAAGATTCATGTCCTGCCTTTTTGCTATTGAGTAGGACAAATTACCCCGATTTTACAATATTTATAAATGTTTCCTTTTTTACGGTTATCTACTGCCCACGTTCATGGCTAGTAAAGGTTTACTTCTGATCTTCCCAATCATAGTTAGTTTGATCGATAGTGGAACTTGAGGTACACGCGCGATAATAGCTCTGAGAACATGAGTTCATGATAACCCGATGTTACATTACTCAGGACAAAACATTAATTTTACCGATTATAGAAAGGAAAAAAGAGTTTTTTCCTTTTATTTCTTTTTTATTTATCTTAAAACTAATATTTGAATATTCTAGATAAAAATTCACCCTAATACTAAAAAAACTAATGTTAAAATCTTTAATGGCTGAACTATGCTAATAAAAAGCAATTATTACAATAATAAATTCTTTAGGATTAATTATTGCATATTATATATCGAAATCATGAATTATTGCACTTATTAAATTAACTTAGATTAAAGAGAAACCAAATTCGTTGCATAAATATTTTTTAATAGGGAGTGTACGAATAATAAAATTCCTTTAAAATAAATAATCGTGAGGAAGATGATACAGAAAAGACCTATATTCATTATAACAATCATTCTATTGCTGATTCTTGTTATATCATCTTATTCTATTTCCTTATTTAGTATTACTTCATTAAATCCTTCTGAAAATCCTAGAGTAGATAATATAGCAGGTTTTCAAGAAAGTTACCAAAATAAATATTCCTCTTCCAGTATTGACAAAGGTCCTTATGAATTTATGATCCCAGAGAAAAAAAAGAATTTTGTACCTCAGATGAGTCTTTCTTCACATGTACCAAGTCCAATAACAAAAGAAATAAGTGGAAATATTACGATTGCAGTTTTATTAATTTATTTTCAAGGAGGAAGCTATTCAAAAACTCCTGCTTATTATCAAAATCTATTATTTAACCATAGTAATCCAAAAAGTGTTGCTTCGTATTATTTTGAAAATTCTTATGGTGTTTTAAATATAACAGGAGAAATTCTGGGAAATAGGTGGTATCGATCTACTAATACAGAACAACATTGGGGAACAGATACGCAAACTGTGTTTCCTTATGTAGATGACTACTATGATAGAATTTATAACCTTGCTGCTGAAGCTGTCCAGCTAGCTGACTCAAATGTCGACTTCACACGATTCGATACTGATTCCGACGATGTTATAGATCATCTACTTATTATCCATGCGGGTAATGCTCAAGAGAGTGCTACAGGAATCTCGACGGATATTTGGTCACATAGATGGAGCATTCAAACCACTTGTCTCGCTGATGGTGTTATTGCTAAAGATTATACGATGTGCGCAGAAACTTCACCCTTAGGAACATTTGTACATGAATTGGGTCATGATATTGGTAATCTACCGGATTTATA
>JBHLKP010000271.1:0-5034 GCA_048886525.1 Candidatus Hodarchaeota archaeon
ATGATTCACCTATCCTTTTCTTTTTTCATTATATATCAGAATATATAAGATCTATCGGCGGGCGCCAGTGACTGGGGACACCCTCGAGACTGGCCCCGACGTGACCCTCGAACCCCCAGCGAGTGCTTTGTGCTCGAGGGTACGGAGCTCGAGACTCTGCAATTACGAGCACTGCAGGAAAGGTTTGCTGAACTCTCAGCGAAGATCCCTGCAGTACACGATTTAGCAGCACGAAAGGGAGTTAAAGAAATCATCGTGTTGAATGATATTCTCCCCGTCCTCTTCATTCACAGTTGAGAAGATATTAATAAATCTAAATCAATCACATTTGTTATTCAGTCATTTTATAGTTGATTTTTCATTTCAAGCAATCCCTTGTCATGTAATACTTTGAAGATCTCAGGATCATTGAACGCATTACTCAATACTGCAAAGACTCGTGCATGAATGTTACGTTGATCATACCGTACCACCATCCCAGAAAATAGTTTATTGACCTTTGTGATGATTTGTTTGTATTTATCCACGAAATCCTCTAGATCCACCTTTTTTTCAGTGATATAAGAATATCTGATTTTTTTAGTAGAATTAGGATCGTTAATATCTTATGCTGTACAAAATATTCTGAAAATGATTGCGCTAAATCTTTGATTGGCAAGTGAAATTAAGTCATTTTCTAGTATTTCAATTAAAGATTGATCATGTATGTTTGGGTATACGAGAGAGCAAAGTTCTACTTGGTAAAATTTGCATCTCATATTCGAGAAAAGTTTTCATTCCGAGAAACTGCATTTTATTTCATTCCTTTTCTTCGCTTTCTTTTTAGAAAGGGTAGAATAGGAATTAAGCTAAGAGCACTAATATAAAGAAATGATGGGGTATGTTTAGACTTTGAATAAGACGGAAATAAATTGTTAATGAGGACATTCTCGTTTCTACTATACTCATCTTCAAAGTAATCGCTATAGGTAGAATTGGTAGCAGTGTTATTGATTAAGGTATTATATCTTGAATGATCTAAATAGAAACCATGGCTATTGTTATTTGCAATATTCTCATGGAAAATATTCGATCTAGATTCATAAAGCCAATAACCCGAAGCATTATTATCACTGGCTATATTCCTAGTTATGTTGTTCCATACTGAATAAGCCAAATTAAATCCGTTATCAAGATTGTTGTAGGCCATATTATTTGTAAGACTACTATTGTATAATTGAACTGCTTCAAAACCAACCCAATTTTTACTCGCAGTATTTCTGCTTAAATTAATCGAAACAGAGTTAACAAGACTAAAGCCATATTCGCAAGTGGTCACAAAAGAATCTTCTATAATCCCATTTCTAACACTTGAGAAAACAAACCCAATTTTACAACCAATTAATGAAATATTTCTCAAAATAAAGAAAACATCGGTATTCGTTATTGAAATTCCGTGTTTTTCAGAATTGATATTATCTATAAATAAATTTTCAATAATATAGGGATTAGAAGCACTTCCATCTCCAGTAGATGCGTAGGAAGCTAATTGAGAATTCCCAAGTATATCAATGGTGGAATTTATTGGCCAGTCTAAGGATATACCAGATTCAATAGATCTGAGTTTAATATGGTTATCTGTCACATCCAGCCTTAAATTTGGACCAAACAAAATAATTATGATAAAAACTTTTAGAAGAAAATATCCACTCATTTAATTAGAATTTCCTTGTTATTCTATTTATTCTCCCTCAAAATTAGATGTTATCATCTTGGTAGAACCATGTGATAAAATTATACCGCATAATCCTTATAAATGTAGCTATCAATACTTTGGTAAGTGTAATCTACTAGTTTGCACTTTTAGATTTGTGTTTCCAATTTTAATTGGTTACTTTTTTTAATTCAAAAAAACACATTTCAGGAAAAAAGTATTATAAAAGTAATTTTTTGGAAACATTGCGTTGGCTAAGTGATATTTCATCAAACGTCACGAAATTATTGTTATAATTGTTACAGCTATACATGGCTTTTCGCTGAGTTTAGTGCTTCTTTTTTTTAAATAGCTAATTAATTAATAAGATGTCAGAGAACGTTGGATAATACTAGTTTTTTATATTAGTTCATAGATATATCCACTAACATATTATTCCCCAAAAAATACCTAAGTGCGTTACAAGAATTCCTTAATGAGTTTATTTGGGTCTTCTTTTCCCAATTTTTTTGTAAACTCCAAAGAAGGTTGTTTAGCATCAGGATATACAGCATTATTCCAGTAAAACTCATCGCAAAAATCACTGTGATGGAGACTTTGTGTTTTTCTCGCGTGAATAGTGTGTCCCTCATTGTTGCTAGGATGGTCATTAGTATAACAGGAGCTTAGATAAGCAATATCTGGGTCGTTTAGATCTTTTAGAACTTCATGAACAATACATCTATCAAATTTGTATAACTCTTTATAATCATCATAAATAGCAATTGCAAAATCTCCAACTCCTAACTCTCGATATTGCTTCATGACACGTTCTCTCGAATCAATTCTTGTTACTTTTTTCGGGTCTTCGTGCATTTCTGGTGGATTTTGTTCTTTCCGTTCTTTAATTAAATATTCAACAATTTCTTGGTATAATTTAGTAGCTTCGTCTTTTCCAAATATATCTTCAATAGTTTTAACTCTATAGTAGGAAAGATGACTTGAAGCCCTTCGAATAGTAAAATAGCGTATTTCTATTTCTTCTATAGAGTTCAAACCTTCTGGGAGTTCAAGTAGCTTACATATAAAATTGATAATTACATTTTTAAGTTCAGGATATTTATTCAATATTTTTAGATTTTGATCTATTGATCCAAGATCAAATAATCCATTATTATATCTGAATTCATTTATCACATTACCTAATCTTTTTTTAAAAGTCTGTAAGTATTCGTTTAATTTATCAGATTTTAATTTATTGAAATGCTTTATTACTGCATCAGTTTGTTCAAAATTACTCTTTAGAAATTCATTAAGATTAATTTTGCTTGTTGCTTCTGTATTAAAAAATTTGCAGGATACTATTTTCATATTTTTCCCTCATTTTTTTCTTCTATAGAAAACCAATTCTTTAAGCAAATTGAAAAAAATAATAATTTTTCGATATCGGCAAGGAAAATAATGTACAAAATCAGAAGATAATTAGGATTAGATAATCATTATATTTCAGAAGACTTATACGTAGTTGTTGATATTATTAGGCACCTCCAAAACATAACTGTACATGAGGGGAGTGATATAGATAAAAAGATTATCAATGATATTATAGCTTCAATTAGACAAGCAGTAACACCAGTAAATTGAATGAATTTTTTTTGCATTACACTTTGGTTAAATCCGATTTTACATAAAAAGTATATAATCGTCTGCTGGGTTAACAACCACTAAAATTTTTGATTTTTTTTTCTACTTAACAGAACTTTTGATTGGGAGATAGAGGTCAAAGATCTTTTCGTCCTCATGAACAAATGGCGTTATACACTCCTCTAATCCTGGTTCATTCTCTTCATCTAATTTGTATTCTGTTGATGATAGCCAATCATCGAGATAAACCCAACCTTGAAATATATTCCACACTCCTTTAACTCTAGTAACGGCATATAAACCACCAGGAATGTTCTTTATTTGAACTTCACCTTCAGGTTCAACTTCTGGTTCAATATTGATCAAAAGTGAAGTCATAATTTTTGAAAAGTCTTATAAATTCTTCTAATCCTTTTACATTTGTTTACAAATGCTAACACTATACTAAATAGGTATATCAGAATATTAATAACTATCACTAGTTTTCTTGCTTTTTTTTAATTGGTTAATTAATAAGATGTCAGTGAACGTTGGTTATACGAGATTTGTGAAAAACGTCTCAAACCAACTCCCTCCCAGAGCCAATCTAGCCGCAACAGAAAAAGAAGAAGAAACATATTATGGTGGAGACACCTGATAATAACAGCGACGCATATCCTGATAATTGGGGAATTTAACAATCAACTTCTGACACTCAAGAAACCGGACTGCTTCTTGGACAGTCCGAGAACTATAAAGTATCCTTTTTCTAATCTCCGCAAGAGTCATAGGATTACCTCCTAAGAGGACATGGTAAATAGCTTGGGTAAACCCACCAATTTAGGGACTTCTCAACTGTTGTTTTCATGGTTCCAATAATAATTAGTTGAAGATAAATATTAAGAATATTTATCTGGTCAAAATCACATTTGAGATTTATTTATTGGAATTAAATCAATTGTTATGTATTTTTCCATCTATGAGGGGTAGAACTCGCATATCAGCAGTTAATAAAGTCTCATCATGAGTTACCATGATAATCGTTTTCCCTTCCTTATTAATTTTTAAAAAGGAATTAATAATTTCAATCGCGTTATCAGAATCGAGATCACCAGTAGGTTCATCAGCAATAATCACTTTGGGATCATTCGCTAATGCACGGGCAATACCTATTCTTTGTTTTTCTCCTCCAGAGAGCTCTGAAGGCATATTGTCTCGTTTTTCATATAATCCAATTTGCCGTAGTAAATGGACTGCTTTCTTTTCCCTTTCTTCACGGGGAACTTTTGCTATCATCATTGGATATTCAATATTCTCTTGAGCGGTAAAAGATGGATGCATATTGTAAAACTGGAATACAATTCCAATATCAAATCGTCGAAGATCGCATAATTGCGAATCACTAAGTTTGAAGAGGTTTTGGTCAGCGAAATAAATAACTCCCCCTGTACTTTTATCTAAACCTGCAAGTAAGTTCAATAAAGTTGTTTTTCCAGATCCTGAGGGACCTATAATCACAATAAATTCACCATCATTGATCGTTAAATTAATTCCATCAATAGCTTTTATAATCTCTGCAGGTTGAATGTAATAACGCTTAAGATTTTCTAATTTATATAAAACCCTTCTCCCGTTCATTCCTTTAAACTCCTTTTCTTCTCATTCTTCCGCTTTTCCTCTTCCTTTAGATCAATTAGCTCAATTTTATTTTCCTTTGCTATGACTTTAGCTGAGGTTGC
>JBHLKP010000272.1:0-5025 GCA_048886525.1 Candidatus Hodarchaeota archaeon
CCAGGGGATCTATCAGATGAATTCTTGTATGTTTATAGTTCCGTTGACGAAACACGCCGAACAATTAAAAGAATAGGAGAAGGGTTAAGCTTTGGATGGGCATTAGAATACGCAATGGGATATTTATGGCGATTTGATTTTTGGAATGCTTCATTAGGAAGTGCAGAAGATTTAATCAGATTGAATCCTGTTGATGGAACTTTGATAAGAATAAAAAATGATTATATTGAAAATGCGAGAGGATTAGCTTTTGATGGGGAACACTTCTTTGTATATGACCATAGTCAGTTAACAATATCCGAATTTACAATTATAAATAATTCACTTGTGATCCTAAATAGTTTTGATATACCTAAGAAAGAGGAAGGAGGTACACAGAGTCTGACCTCTGACGGTGAATTTCTGTATATGCCAAGTAGAGCAGGGAATGTAGTACGAAAGCTTAATACATCTGGAACACTTATTGAAGAGATTCCTATCCCTGGAGAGGGAATAGCAGGAGGACTGACCTGGACTGGTACACATTTTTGGGGCGTGGCTGGTGGAAGAAATCTGACAAAATTCACTTTAGATTGGCAGATTGTTGGAGAAATATTCCCAGTTGCAGATGGAACCTGGGCAATTGCACACGATGGTGACTACATATGGACATTACAACGAACCTGTGAGTCGTGGTATGACAATAAAATGTTTCAGATAGAACCACTGATCGCAACGAAAACAGCATACAATATAACGGTTGATAGTACCACGTACACGATACTTGTGGAATCGAACTCTTCAGATTTTGGACTACATTATGATTCGATACAGACTGAGATCATCTATGAAATCTATGGCCGGCAGGGAAGTATAGGGTATTCAAGAATATGTATTCTAGGCAGCTTTTTTCCAGAAGAGTTCTCGTGTATGGCAAAAATAGACGAAGTAGAGATCCCTGTAGGGATAACAGAGACTGATGAAAAGGTAGAACTTGAACTATTTTATGAACATAACCAATTTCATGTCATACGAATTAAAATTGAGGAATTATCTGTTGATGAATCGACTACTACCGAAACAACGAGTATGACGACGAATGTTACATCATCGCTTCCAACTCCCTTTGTCATTATTGCAATTGGAGTTTTCCAATATTATTGGAGAATTCGTAGAACGAAAGGATAGACCTAGTAAATTAGAATCAAAGTTTACAATTCTAGATAATAAGAAAACAATGGTTCAGATATACTTCACTTAAATATCAAAGCATTACGAAATTCTAAGAATTAGAATGTTATTGGTGTTAATCCAGCCTTTGACGGCATAGAGAGGTTATAAAAAAAATTGTTAT
This sequence comes from Candidatus Hodarchaeota archaeon, assembly GCA_048886525.1. Lineage (GTDB taxonomy): Archaea > Asgardarchaeota > Heimdallarchaeia > Hodarchaeales > Hodarchaeaceae > Hodarchaeum. Next base: position 1,334 of record JBHLKP010000272.1, read on the forward strand.
TAGCTTCGATTACACTCCTTGTCTTGTCTCCTAGTTTAAATCTTTGAAAGCATTAGCGCAGGGATAATTAAGTCCATTATTTTCTTTTCAGCTTTTCGAAGATGATCTTCATAAGTTCTTCTTTTAATGTTCATTTCTTTGGCTAGTGTTTCCAAGAAAGCCATTCTAGGGATTTCATAGTAGCCGCGATTTAAAGCGACCGTGAGAGCTTCCAGCTGTCTGTGAGTAATATTCCGCTTCAAGCTATCTAGTGGAAGATAGAGAGGATAAGGATTGTCTATTTTTCTTAAAGGTGCTAATTTCAGAACTTTAACTCTCGTTTTTGGGTTTTCTTTTTTGATATCTCGTTCAATTAACCTTGAACTCTCCGATGTAATCACTAAATTTAGAATTTCCCGCCCTTGAAAATATTTTACCGGTGGTAGTTCCAGACAGTCGTATTTTTCAAGAATTTGACTTACCGAAGTTTCAGCACATCTACATAGTTTAAGAATAAACTGTGTGTTGGTATTTTCAGGATAAATCTCAAGAATTGGTCCCAGTGTATCTTGGAGCTCCGATTTCACATTTTCAAGGGTATTATTTTCTCCTCTTATCTCGAGGATATCATGTTGATAGTTACACCAGAGAAAGATTTCCAAATGGGGATGTTTTCGTGAAAAGTTGGAATATAAGCAATCATTTTGTAGTTCAATTAAGTAATTGTATAGCATTTTCACCCGAAGGTTAGAAATCAATTCAACTTTAAAAGGACCCTCCATTCGCGGGGAAATGTTTATTTAAACGCTTCCCTCTTCAAATGAATCGAAATTTTTCTAGATAAGAAAATGTAAGGAACTCTCGAGATAATTAATGAAGGTTTTAAAAAAATGTATTCGTTATGTACTGCTTTTATTGATAATGGGAAAATAGAGGAAACGCTTAGAGATTTATCAAAGTCTGAAAAAAAATTTACCAAAGAAATCGGAGTCATATTTCGAAAATTTTTCCAATGTCAGATACAACCTCATATAATTTGGTCAATCACGGAATGGGAGAGCGAAAAGCATCATAATCAAGCTGCGAATTCGATAATGAAGACTCGCTATGATGACCGTTTTGCGTCAATAGCTTTTGGTCCTGCTCCTTATTTTGAGATTTTCTGTGAAGAGGAAAAATCCCTTAGAATTGGACTGTTTTCAGAAGAATTAAAGCATATAATCATTATCCATGGATTGATAAGTGAAAAAGCAAAAGAGAAATACTTGAAAATTAGAGAAGAACGAATAGAGGAATATCGTGAAAAAATACCTTGGTTGAACATTTTTTTTAACACTTACAATTCCTATGAATTTGTGGCTTATTTGGGGTTTCGAGATGAAGATGAATATAAAGAAATTCGCAATATAAACGAGTTATTCTTAGAAGAATATCTGTTTACTGGACTTAGAAAGCCCCTCGGAATGTCACTTGTTGCTAACTATAATCAATTTATATGTAAACCTCTTATTATCTAGTCTTTCCCTGATCTCCTCCAATAATCTTTTTGAATGAGCTTTTCATAATCAGAGGTTGAATTACACTATTTTCTGGTAGTAATCCAGTCTTTTGCGACGTTATGATTTATTAACATAACAGTCAATGTGGATTACCTAATTCAAGGAACATATAATTTTACCTGCGTACTAGAGGATACCTGGCGATATATATCCTCTGACACAGTCATTGTGATAGTTTTAGATGTAATAAAATTAGACATAACAACTGAGCAGACTAGTAATCAAACGGCTACCACTAATCTGACAGAAACTACAACATAGGCCGTTTCTGGATTTCAACTATCTATAATGTTGATTCTATTATTTAGAGTAATAGTTTTTATCCATCAAAGAAAGAATAGGAATTAATGGTAATTTTTACATGTTTTCCCTTGGTGATTCTTTTAGGTTATCAAAGAAACTGTTTTAAGGAAAAAACGCGGGATATTCTAAAATTAGAGGTGAATAAAAAATTTAACTTGGAAGCAATAGCTGACTTAGAGGATCTGTCTTAAGGATTCTCCGATTAGAGAATAAACGTTTATATTTTTTTCATTATGAGTGATCCAAAAATAGCAATAAGTAGCTTTAGCTAACATATAATTTCCGTAAGTTATGGTTTCTTTTGGGTAAAAACAATAATTATGAGTTGAAAAACCATGACCAAGAACATTATTGCTTCCCCTAACCCATCCATTTCCGATAGGTCGAATTTTGGTTGAACCAGAATCATTCTTATTATTAATAATAGAAAACAACATAAAGATATCAAAGCAATTAATGTATTTTTCTTCATTTTTCTAACTCCTTACTAACGTTACAGTGTACCTTTTCATTTTTATTCATAAGAGTTTTTTTATTATGAGCTTAAATTTTGATAACAAATTTAATGAACATCATAGTGTTAATCTAGCCTTTTACGGAATTCAGACGCTGCTGAATTATGAGGAAAAAGTGCATAAAGTTGATCTTTTCACTTAAATGCGACTCTTCTCTTTTTTCTTTTTTCGATAAATAACTATAGTAAACATTAAGATGGAGAAGGTGCCAAATATTATAATGAGAGTCTCTTTATTGAGTGTTAAAACGTTCAGCTTAGTTTTGTTGAAGAAATTCTTCATTAGATATGAATTATCATTAAGATTTGAGTGAAACGAATGATTGTTATCAATTTCATTAACCTTATTGAACTCCTCTTCAATATCAAAAACAACAACTTCTTCGAAGTTATAAAGAAAATATAGATAGACTTTCTTCTGGATTGGATCGTAAATTGTACTGTACATTGTGTGTAAATCATTGAATAGATTAGGTTCGAAGTGTGTTGCATCAAGCACCTCCTGACATGCTTGGACTGTGAGATCTGATTCATTATCGATTTCTGCAAGTAAGTCTGTAGCTTTATCATATCTCCAACATGGGTATTCGAAATAATGACTACTTGGATCGGCCAGATTAAAATTAGTCGAAACTAGATAACTAGCATTTTTTTCTATGAATACCAGTTTACCATTAGTAGCTGTAACAACTACTCCTGCTCCTGATGCATCCACGTAGTTCCATTGACCTGTCCAAGGAGAATATCTTACAGGATGTGTTTCATACCAAGCAATGACATCCTCTACAGTTTTACAATACCACAAAATGTCACAATGAGCATCCATTGGATTCCAATCCCCATTTTCATTATTTAAAGTTTGTTTTGGTATAGAATTGGCGTCAAAACAGAGGCCCTGATCATTCATCCCTCCTTGTGGAGAAAAAAAAACCTGATTGTTTTGGTGTATTATAGATCCTACAACTGTGTTTCCATAGATGGCAAGGGTATAATTAAAACTCGGTAGATTTCTGAAATTAGGTATTTCTTGTGGAGGTATAAACGAGATGAATGATGTTTCGGGTTTAAACCGATAATCCTCATTATTCCCAAAATATACTTTATCGCCGAGGGATACACTAAAGACGGTACAGAAATTTGAATGAGTACTAGTTTTAAAATCCCAAGATATTGCGGGAATTGTTGGGATTGGTAGTATTGGCGACATACAGATGATTATAACTAATACAAATTTCATTAATCTGCTAGAATGAGAAATAAGTGGGGTCACGGTTATTTTTCTCTCAAAATTCAGTGTGGATGAAGCTGAGAATTCCTTCTTATAATTCTATAGAAGG
>JBHLKP010000273.1:0-5020 GCA_048886525.1 Candidatus Hodarchaeota archaeon
CTTACTATTCTATTTGAAGAAGAACTATCAATATGGATTCCAATCCCAGCATTGGTAGAAAGTGAATTATTTACAATGGTGGTACTAAGTGAATGAATTTGATAGACACCATGCCCTGCATTATTAACAAAGGTGTTATTTTCTATTAAGTTATTTTCTGATGATGTGATATGGATCCCATTTTTATTTTTAGAAAGAGTGTTATTACGGATAACAGTTGCATTCGTTTGTGAAAGGTAAATACCAGATCCATCATTATAAGTAGCACTGTTACTTTCTATTTCATTGTCAATTGAATGATTTAAACGTATACCTGTTCCATTTGTATTAGTTATACTATTATTAAGGATAAAATTATTCTTTGAATCATCAATAACAACACCAGAATTGGAATTTATTATAATGTTATTTTTGATTATTCCGTTCTCAACATTGTAGAAATATATTCCACGAGATCCTCCTGATATGAAACAATTAATGATTTGGAAATATACATCGGTATTCGAAATACTAACTAAATTACCTTCAGTTATATTGTTGATTCCTAAACTGTTAATAAGAAAAGGATTTAATAATGTTCCATTTCCTAGCCAGTTTTCTTTTGTCGCTTGATCAATAAAATCGCTATTACCATCTATTCTAATGGGCTTGTGATTTTCATAATGGATTTGGAGTAGGTGTTGCAAGTGAGAATTAACTTCTTGGTCATTCAAAAACTGATAAGTAGTTTCATTAATGAAAAAAGGATTTGTACTTTTATGAAGAAGAAATACGCTTAAAATAAAAATAGTAATTATCAGTAAAAGAGATTTAAGGTTTTTCATGACTATTTTTCAATCTCCGAGAAAACCGAATTTTTTCGTAATTTAATAGAATGAGTAACAATTAAATCTTGATGGAAAATTATCCTCACAATTACGTCAAGATAGTTCCTATATTAATTTATTAATGGATAAATAAATATTGATTGTGTCTTATTTTGATTGATATTTAAATAGTGACAAATTCATTAAAAAAAGTAAAATGAGATACATAACTTATTAGTCTCATTAATCTTTACTGGAAATATGGGCTCTCCTCTTCAGGTTTTTTTAAAAGATATTGTTAATTTTGCTCAAACGCTTATAATCAAGGATGATGAATTTAATGAAAGGAATTATCCTCGCTGGTGGCTTAGGTACTAGATTATACCCCCTTACTAAGGCAGTTTCTAAACAATTAATTCCTATATACGATAAACCAATGATATATTATCCATTATCCGTTCTTATGCTTTCAGGAATAAGAAAGATCTTAATCATTTCAACACGGCGAGATTTACCACTATACAGAGACTTATTAGGCAATGGAAGTCATCTAGGTCTCTCATTTTCATATATGGTTCAAGAAAGACCCAGAGGACTCGCTGATGCGTTTATTATAGGAGAGGAATTCATAAAGGATGACAAAGTTGCTTTAATTTTAGGAGATAATGTCTTTTATGGTCAAAGATTTACGGAAATCCTCCAAAGAGCGGCTTCTCTCAAAAATGGAGCTTTAATATTTGGTTATTATGTTAGAAATCCTTCCATTTTTGGTGTTGTTGAATTTAATGAGGAATTTGATGTACTTTCAATAGAAGAAAAACCGAGAAATCCAAAATCAAATTATGCTGTTCCAGGGTTATATTTTTATGATAATCAAGTTGTTCAAATAGCTAAAAATCTAAAACCATCTGTTCGAGGAGAAATTGAAATCACAGATATAAACAGAGCGTATCTAGATCTAAGGAATTTAAAAGTGGAGTTACTTGGAAGAGGCATGGCATGGTTTGATACAGGAACTCATGATGGTCTACTAGAGGCTAGTAATTTTGTCGCAGCAATTCAGAAGAGACAAGGGTTTTATATCGCTTGTATTGAGGAGATAGCTTATAGATTAGCTTATATTGATGAAACACAACTATTAGAAATTGCAGAAACGCTATCAAATACTGAATATGGAAAATACTTGGTTGAATTGGTTGAAGATAAGAGTTTAAGAAGAATACCTTAATCTGACTTTTGAATACATTGAATTACAGGTCGCAAAATTATGTATAAATTTAAAAAGTCAGAAACTTCTATTGATGGATTATTTGTTATAGAGCCATTAGTTTATGGGGATAATCGCGGATTTTTTATGGAAACCTATAATAAACAAGCTTTTAGAAATCTTGGAATTTTTATTAGTTTTGTACAGGATAATCATTCAAAATCTACAAAAGGTGTATTAAGAGGATTACACTTTCAGACGAGGAGACCACAAGAAAAAATGGTTCGTATAATTAAAGGTGCGGTATATGATGTAGCTGTTGATCTAAGACGAGAATCATCAACTTATGGTCAATACTTTGGGATAAAACTATCAGAGGAAAATAAAAAAATGGTGTATATTCCAAAAGAATTTGCTCATGGCTTCTTGGCTTTAACTGAAGAAGTTGAGATTATATACAAAGTCACTGACTATTATTTTCCTGAATATGAATTAGGTATCATATGGAACGATCCTACCATTAATATCCATTGGCCATTTGAGAAATATAAACTGAATAGACCAATTCTCTCTGAAAAAGATAAAAATTTACCAACATTTCTAGAGATTGAGAATCAGATTGCTTTCTAACAGATGATCCATTTAAAGTAGATGTAAGAATCAGAGGTTAAATATATGATTTTGTTAATCACAGGTGTCGCTGGATTCATTGGAAGCAATTTTACTTATTATTATCTAGATAAATATAAAGAAAGAAGAATAATTGGATTAGATAATCTGACATATTCTGGGAATATTGAGAATCTCTCAAAATTAACAGAGTCTCAGAAGAAAAGGTTTCATTTTATTAAAGGAGATATCAATAATAGGCAATTGGTTGAAAAAATCTTTTCCGATTTCAAAATTGATGGTGTAATAAATATTGCAGCTGAAAGTCATGTCGATAGATCGATTTTTGATCCACAGAGTTTCTTAAAAACAAATATCTTAGGGACACAAACTCTCTTGGATGTTTCAAAAAAATTTTGGTTAGAGAAAGGAGAGTGGTTACAAAATAAAAGATTTTTACAGGTTTCTACGGATGAAGTTTATGGATCACTCGGTACAACGGGTTATTTCACTGAGGAGACACCCCTCGATCCACGTAGTCCATATTCTGCAAGTAAAGCTGCAAGTGACTTAATTGTAAAAGCCTATAACACAACTTATGAAATGCCAATTATTATCACTAGATCCTCAAATAATTATGGACCATATCAATTTCCTGAAAAGTTAATTCCTTTAATGATTAATAACGCTTTGAATAATAAACCTCTTCCTATATATGGAGATGGAAGACATATAAGAGATTGGTTATATGTTTTAGATCATTGTAAGGCAATGGAACTGGCTTTTAGAGATGGTAAAATAGGAGAGACCTATAATATTGGAAGCCAAAATGAAAAAGAAAACATCTATGTTGTAAATCGCATAATAGATCTCCTGCGGACGAAAACTGGTAATTACAAAATTTCTCCTGACTTAATTCAATATGTTGAAGACAGACCTGGTCATGATAGAAGGTATGCAATTGATGCTTCAAAAATCAGAAGAGAACTCAGCTGGCGACCGGAAATAAGTTTTGAAAAAGGATTAGACATTACAATTCAATGGTATCTTGAAAACATAGATTGGTTAAATAGTGTCATTTCAGGAGAGTACCTGGAGTATTACAAGAAAAATTATGGATGGAGATCATAATAATCGTAGATGAGCCTTTTTTTTAATAATTATTTCCTTGAGGGTTTAAGAAGAAACTTCTAGATATTGAATGAATCTTGGCTTTGCAAAATCAACCATGAAGATAACTCTGTGAATCTTGTATCTTCTTTAATCTTTGTTTGTGACTAATTATAAAGACAATAGGTAAATCAGCACTAAAACTCAAAACATAAGAATTTCTTTGCGTAATATCATGTCTTCAGCACTGATAACTGGAATATCTGGTTTTATTGGATCAAATCTTGGGATTAGATTAGTTAAAAATGGATGGAATATAACTGGAACTTACCGAAATCCAAAACGCTTACATCGCATTTCTGAAGTATCAGACCAGATCTCATTGGTTAAAGATAAACATGGTGGTTTTCCTACAATTAAGCGAATTCTTATTAAAAAGGATTTGGATGTAATCTTTCATTTTGCAGCCCAAACTTCACACATCTTTTCTCTCAATAATCCCCTAAAGGACTTATTTAACAATGTCCATCCAATTGTTGAACTTTTGAACTTGATTAAGGATATTTCTGAAAAGAAAAGACCATATATAGTTTTCCCAAGTTCAAAAGGCGTTATTGGTATACCTAAGTATCTTCCGGTAGATGAAAAACACCCCTGTATTCCAGAAGATCCATATAGTTTGAACAAGTGGTATTGTGAACATCTTTTAGACTTATATTCACGTAAGTTTGGGATTTCGTCAACAGCTTTAAGACTTACAAACGTTTATGGGCCAAGACAACAGATAACAACTTTTAAAAAAGGATTTATCAACTATTTTATCGGTTTAGGGTTACAAAATAAGGAGATTGAGATTTTTGGCGAGGGAAAGCAAAAAAGAGATATTTCTTATATTTCTGATATTATTGATGCATTCGAACTGGCTGGAGAGAAAAAATTGCCTGATTCTAATGTTATATTCTTAGGAACTGGAGTAGGTGTCTCGATTAAGAATATTGCAGCATATATCAGTGAATTAACGGGTACATCTATCATTTTTAAGGATTTTCCTCCTGATTTTAGAAAAATAGAAATAGGTGATTTTATTGTGAACAATTCTGAAGCAAATAGGCTCCTTAGCTGGCGCCCCAAAACTTCTTGGAACAAAGGATTACTAAAGACTACTGACTTTTATCGAAAGTATTATGATTCGTATATAAGTGAGATTTAAGGTAGTTCACAAGATTGCTAGGATTCATTATGAGAATTAATTTCTAATCATATTCTAAATAAATCTTTAGAGTTTTGG
>JBHLKP010000274.1:0-4962 GCA_048886525.1 Candidatus Hodarchaeota archaeon
AGAAGAGCTAGAATTTAATGGTGAAGAGAAAATGGAAGTATCTCCCTTTAAAGAGGAATATCTTCTTAAAATCTGCGCCATTGGTTCAGGAAAAGTGGGAAAGAGCGAAATACTAAGACGTTTTTCGGAAGGAAAATTCAAGCAAGACTTTTTACCAACTCTCGGAGTTGATGTTTCAACTAGAAGGATTCAAGTAGATAATACTCTCGTTATGCTAATTTTGGTTGTTACAACGGGTCGAAAATTTTTCGGTATGCTTCGACCAAGTTACTATAGAGGCGCTTCAGCCTGCATTATCTTTTTTAAGTTGAATGATCGTTTAACATTTAACGACGTTCCATATTGGTTGAAAGAATTCCGATCCAAAGTATCTGATGAATCAATTCCGATTTCCTTAATAGGAATTCGAAAAGATTCAAAACTTGTTAAAATCAAGAACTTTTTACGGAAATCTATATTAAAACAAATCTTAGAGAAACTTCATTTGTTATTTCCCTTAAATGTATCTAAAACTATTCAAAACTCACCTACTATCAAAGATCAGGAAACATCAGAAATAGACCAAACCCGAGTCACGTCTGAAGAAGCTTTATCTTTAGCTCAAAAGTTTGGTATTAGCTATTACGAGATTGACTTGAAAAATGCAGAAGATTTTGAAAAGTGCATCATTAGGTTAACTCGAGAAGTTCTTGAAAGAATAAATGATTAATAAGTAAAAGCACGATGATCAAATGGTAGGGACATTTTGATAAACTATAATTCAAAAAACGAATATTTGCTTAAAATATGTGCCATTGGTTCTTCAAATACAGGTAAAAGTAAAATTATCAGATATTTTACAGAAGGAAAATTCACCACAAATTATTTACCTACATTGGGAGTCGATATTACAACAAAGACAATTAAAGTAGACAATAATAAAGTGAAACTAATTTTAGTGGATACAGCAGGTCAGGAATTTTTTGGTAAGTTACGACCAAGTTACTATAGGGGTGCATCAGCTTGTGTGATCTTTTTTTCATTAAATGATCGCTCAACCTTCGATAGTGTTCCAGATTGGCTTAAAGAATTCCGTTATCACGTTCCTGATGCTTCGGTTCCTATATCTTTAATCGCAATAAATGATACAAAAAGAATTCAAGTCAAAAAGAGAATAAATAAAAGTAAGAACCTACCAAAGTCAAAAAATTTAGTATTTAGGGGATTTGAAGTATTTTTAAACTGGTTTTTTAGTAATCAGAACAAAAAATTAAGGTTACCAAAAAAGAAGTATGAAAAGAAACAGATAAATCATCATAAGACTGATCACCCAAACGAACTTGCTGTATCTTCTCAAGAAGCAAAAAAACTTGCAAAACGTCTCGGAATGAACTATTGTGAGTTATATTTACAGGAACCAATCTGTTTTATGGACTGTCTAATTCAGTTAGTAAGAGATGCCATATTAATAAAAGATGAAAATTAAATTAGCTTTAGTATAGCCATGAGCAGTACAATATCAAAGTTTTTGAATAATCAGAATCTAGATTCATCTAGAATCTAGATTTATTTTTAAAAGATCATATGTCTTACACCCATGGGAAAGTGCTTTCTGTGAATAATAAAATAGGCATTCGACTAGAAGATAAAAATAAATGGGAAACTAGAACTCCTATTATACCTGAAGATATTAAAAAGTTAATAAAAAAGGAATCACTAGACTTTATTATTCAATCTTCAACGATCCGTTCTTATGCTGATTCTGAGTATATAGAAGCTGGAGCTCGTATCAGTTCTGATTTATCTGAAGCTAATGTTATTTTTGCAATTAAAGAAATCCCTATGCCATTACTTGAATCTAATAAGACATATATTTTTTTCAGCCATACAATTAAAGGTCAATCTCAGAATATGCCCATGTTGAAACGCATTATAGAATTGAACGCTACACTAATCGATTATGAAAAGGTTGTAAATGAAAAAGGGTTCAGGTTAATTTTCTTTGGGAATTTTGCTGGACTAGCAGGAATGAACCAAGCCCTTTGGGCATATGGACAACGAGTAAAACTCAATTTGGGGATTAGTACCCCTTTTCTGAAATTAAAACACACTTATCAATATAATGGTATTGCTGGGCTTAAAACTGCAGTTTCAGAGGTTGGAAAGGAAATTATAGAAAAAGGATTACCAGACGAACTCATTCCAATGATTGTTGGTTTCGCGGGGTATGGAAATGTATCAAAAGGTGCTCAATCAGTGCTTGACTTTCTTCCAGTGAAAGAATTAGATCCATCTGAGTTATCTGAATCTTTCTACAATAATAAAGATGATTTTTCGCCCAATCAGGTATATAAAGTTGTATTCAAGGAACAACACATGGTAAAACCTTTTGAAGGAGAATTTGAGCTGCAAGATTATTATAAGTACGGATCAGAGAAGTATTACGGTGTTTTTGAAGATTATCTTCAATACCTTTCAATACTTATTAATGGTATCTATTGGTCAGAGAAATACCCACGTCTTCTTTCTAAACAGTATACGAAGGATATGTTTCAATCTAAGAGAGTTGTTAGACTACAGGTGATTGGAGATATCTCCTGTGATATAAAAGGTGGAATAGAACCAAATTTAAGGACAACAGTACCTGATAATCCAGTTTTTATTTATAATCCCTTTACAGAGCAAGCTAAAATAGGATTAGAAGGAGAAGGTTTAGCTATAATGGCTGTTGACAATCTCCCTTGTGAACTACCTAAAGAGGCTTCTTCAAACTTCAGTAAAACGTTAGTTCCTTTTATACCCTCAATTGCAAAAGCGGATTATTCTAAATCATTCGCTGATTTGGATTTACCGAAAGTGATTAAGGATGCAGTCATTACCCATAAAGGTGAACTAACTCCAAAGTATAGATATTTACAAGAATATCTTGAAAAGTATTAGTATTTATAAAAACAGAATTATCTCACTATGAAAGTCAATATTAAATAAAATAACTTAATCTAACTTCCATTTCATTATTTGTATAAAAAGTGGTGATCTTATTGAAAAAAGTCTTATTACTTGGTGCTGGAATGGTGGCTGGTCCTCATGTCACCTATCTATTAGATCATGGTTTTCATGTAACTGTTGCTAGTAGAACTTTAAATAAAGCTGAAAACCTAATTAAAAACCATCCGAATGGTGTTGCGAAAGAATTTGATATTACAAAAGCTTCTGATGATGAGTTGGATGCACTTGTGAGAGAATGTGATCTAGCTGTTAGTCTTTTGCCATATATTTATCATGTACAAGTTGCGAAAGCCTGTATTAAAAGCAAAAAACATATGGTAACAACTTCTTATGTGAGTCCTGAGATGAAAGAGTTAGATTCAGATGCAAAAGAAGCAGGGATAATTATTTTGAATGAAATCGGTGTTGATCCTGGTATTGATCATATGAGTGCACAAAAGATAATTGATAGTGTTCATGAAAGAAATGGTAAGGTTAATTCGTTTAAATCATATTGTGGTGGTCTTCCTGCTCCTGAGGCGAACACGAATCCATGGGGTTATAAGTTGTCATGGTCACCAAGAGGTGTAATCCTCGCAGGACGGAACGCAGCCCGATACAAAGAAGATGGGAATATTGTTGATATCCCTGGAGAAGATCTATTTGATCATCATTCTACTTATCCAGTTAAAGGAGTAGAAGGGACTTATGAATCTTATCCGAATCGTAATTCACTTCCTTATATTGATATATACAATATCCCCGAAATTAAAACTATGTTTCGAGGAACTATTCGGAATGCTGGTTGGTGTGCCACCCTGAAGAAAGTAGCTGATACAGGTTTTCTGGATATCGAAGAACGTGATTTTCCAGAGGATTTCACATATAGGCAGCTCACAAATAGGCTAATAGGGGTAGCTGAAGACGGAAATGCAAAAGAAGCTTTCATGAAGAAATTTAATTTACCAGAAGATAGCGATATAGTCAAACGATTTGAGTGGATGGGTTTATTTGGAGAAGATAAATTGCCTCAGAAGAAAATTTCTCCTCTTGATGCACTTTGTTATCAATGGGAACAACATTTGCTATATTCAGAAGGCGAACGTGATATGCTAATTCTAGTGCATGAATTTGAGTATGAATTACCAGAAGGAAAAGAGAAATTGACCTCAACAATGGTAGATTTTGGCATTCAAGATGGTGATACTTCTATGTCTCGTACAGTTGGACTCCCCGCAGCAATTGGTGTTAGAATGATTTTAGAAGGAGAAATCAAAGATACAGGAGTGCATATACCAGTAAAAAAATCAATCTACGGTCCTGTACTTGCTGAATTGTCCAGGCTGGGAATTGGATTCTCGGATGAGATAGAAAAATTATAATTCTTAACGAAGGTATGAGAATATCTATGAAGATAAATGAAATCTTTTTCCCTCTTAATTTTTTTCAGGAATGCCTATAATGGACACCTCATTTCCTCAAACCAGATATCAAGGAAGTAAACGAAAGCTAATTGATTTTTTATACTTATATTTTAAGGAAATAGAGTTCGAAAGTGCATTAGATGCATTTGGAGGAACAGGTGTTGTTAGTTATCTCCTTAAACAAATGGGAAAAGATGTAATCTATAATGACCTACTTATGTCAAATTGGTATATAGGCAAAGCATTAATAGAAAATAATTCGATTAATTTCGATTTAGAAAATATACATTCTTTATTTGAAAAAAAGGCATATTTAAAATATCAGACTGTTATTCAAGATAATTTTGAAGGTATCTACTATCTGAATGAGGAGAATAAGACCTTAGATATTTTGGTGCAAAACATATTTCAGTTAGAAAACCAGTATGAGAAATCTCTTTGTTTATACGCTCTTTTTCAAGCCTGTATTCAAAAACGACCTTTTAATTTGTTTCATAGGAAGAATCTAAATCTACGTTTGAACAATGTCTCTCGTAGTTTCGGGAATAAAAAGACATGGGACACTCCTTTC
>JBHLKP010000275.1:0-4944 GCA_048886525.1 Candidatus Hodarchaeota archaeon
TTCATTTCCTGATTTTTTTTCCTACATCATTATCCTTTGGCTCGTCACCCTATTTCTGAAGCGAAGAAAAGGATCTAATAGAAATATCTCAAAATAAAAGTCTTCAAACTATAATTATAATTGTTAAAACTGACTTTTAAATAAAAACATTTATTGATAATTAAGCAGCAGTTTTTATGGGGGTAACATTAACTATCCCTGCTAGTCATAACGATGATTTTACCTTTATATTTTGACGTATTTATTTTCTTAACCTGTTGGTTCCGACGAAAAAAGTCTTAAAGCAAAAAATCATTCCTATAAGCTGAATTGAAGATTGACGCTCCTTAATTACTACTTAATTAACTGACGAGCGGACGAGGCTTAAGTTCCATTATTTTAATTTACCCTCAAAGGCATCTCTTTCCCACTTAAAGGTAAGAAAAACCATTAGGATCGCCTCTAGACTTCCACCTAGGAAAAAAACTCGTTCAGTAAGAAGACAAATGAGTTGCCAAATACTTGCAGTTAAAATTAATTGACTGCGACTTTCAAAAAAAAGAAGCTTGCTGGAGAAAATCAATTTCCCTTTGATTGCATTTGGATGGTTATTTATTAACTGAAAATAAGAAGAGTTACTCAGATTGACTAATATAGAACGGAGATACCGTCCGATTATTATCCCTATAATAATCTCACCACAAAGAAACACGTTCTGGACAGGCCATTGGTTGGAATAAATGATGGAGCCTAATGCAGCAAAAATAATTTGAAACCCCCATGTTAACCAAAGACCCCACGTTAGGGGTTCATCATCTTCAATGATCCCTCTTTGAGACGGGTTTAATACGTAAAACGGAGTAGAATAATGTTGAGCCAAATTTTGGTTCCTTAATCTATACGTATGTTTTAACAAATAAAAATTAGTGAAAATAAGCAAAATAAGAGCCAGAATTACCAAAAATGGATTTGATAACAAAAGATCTAAAAGTACAACTATTTCTCTCACTCTCCAAGTTCTCTGTTCATCAATTTAATTTAACCCCACAGAATGTGCAGTATGTAGCTAGAGGGTGTCTCTTTTTCTTACATATGGGACATACATCTTCCTCAGTAGTAAGGGGAGTAAACTCCCCTTTGTTTATTTGATCAATAACCCTCGAACCCCACTGTCGAGTAATCCAAACTTTAACAATCGCCCCCAAAAAACCCCCGAGAAAAAATGGTTGGTTAACAAGGAGAAATACAATTACCCAGAATAGTCCATTATGAAAAGCAACCTTCTGTTTCGTCCCATAGCTAATAACAGCCGAATATACGATCTCTCCTTGAATCACATCTGGATTTTCCATAAAGAAACGAAAATGAACGAGGCTAGCTAGATGGTTGAGAATTACTTCAAAGTATAAAAAGAATAATACCCCAATCCCACACTCGATTAAAGCCCGATCAGCGTAGGGAGAGGTATACATGCTAGAAATGAATACTACTACCAAAAAAATCAACCCCCATAATACCCAAGTAGCGCGCTTTAAGGGCTTGTTCTGATGGATTTCCTCCTGATGAAAGGGATTAAGCTCATAAACTTCATGTTTAACATGTTTCCGATATTCTCTTTGTGAGAGGGAAAAATTAAGACGTGTTAATTTGACATCTAAAAAGAAAAAGATAACAAACGTACCCCCAGCCAATAAAGGATTACTCAACCACAATTCAAAAAGGTTCCAACCAATTTGCCCCATTTCTAATCATCTTATCAGAGGAAACATCCGTACATACAAAATCAATTGTTCAACAGGAATTGTATATAGAATGTCACATAGATTTGAGGATCACTATATTAATATATTAAGGTACTAGTTAGCAAATTATCATCTGCAGGTCAGAATAAAAAAACGAATTGAACTAATAGATAGGATACGTATTAAATGGTAGATTCAAACAAAGATGAAAAAACTGGACACGATCAATTCTTACTTCAGGAATATCAATTTTTTGCAAACAGTCACTGGAAAAGTGAAGAAATTGGTGAACGAAGACTAAATTTCTTTGCATCTTTAGTTACTGCAGTATTAGCGGGTCTGTTTGTCTTTCTTACTAATCCTCCTCAATCTAATAGTCTAATCGATAAGAAGCTAATCACAATTATTGCTTATTTCATCCTTTTTGCTTTGTTACTTTTTGGTTTTTTAACACTAAATAGAATAATTAAACGAAACTTTGTATCAGATGGTTTCAAGATGGATCTTGAGAGAGTAAGGAGATATTTTAAAGAAGAATATCGATCATCACTCGGAGATTATGAACTAAGACATAAAATAAAACCTCGAAATATACTCACTGGCGGCCTAGCTGATACAATAATTAGTTTAAATAGCATTATAATAATGGTTATTTTCGCTTTGACTGCAATTTCATTTTCTCTCCCAATAGTCATTATTTCTGGATTTGTAGGATTTACATTTGCTTTTTCATGGCAATTTAGCTACATAACAATTCAATATGAGAAAAATTATAAAAAAAGAAAGAAGAAAAAGAAGGAAGAGGATTTATCGTCAGAAACAAAGATTCGAGTAAAAAAAAATCAAGTACAATCATACCCTGAGTTTCTAAAAAACTTAGGGATTTCTGGATGGAGGATTTTCAAGGGACATCCCTTTGGGATTATATCTTTAATTTTCTTTTTATTCGTAATTCTTGTAAATCTAACACCCCAGCAGCCTGAAGTTTTAGTTAACGAACCAATGATATTTTTTTCTGCGTTATTGACTGAAATCTTTTGGATTTGTGAATTTTTACGCTCATTACTTCATTATAAAAATTTTCAAATAATCCAAAAGGGTAAGAAATACAACGAAAAAGAAAAGAAAAATGGGTGAGTGGATATACAGCCCACGGAACCATATTTAATGAAATAAACAAACTAAATACTTATCATACATTCCTAGAAACAGGATTGTGGTATATATTTTATTATAATCGATATTCAACCACAAATTCAGCGATTGGACATAGCAAAATTACACTGGTAAACGAAATACCCCCAACAACTACAAGCACCACAACCACTACTTCTACGACCACCACTACTTCTACAACCACCACAACCAGTACCACTCCAACAACGACGATAGGAGATGAAAACCAAACTATAACACCTACCACAAATACCGAGACCACATCAATTCCTGAAATCAGCCCCGGATTCTCATTTATCCCGTTGCTAATTAGTATTGGCGTTATCTGGTGGAAGAAAAGAAGAAAAGAGTAAATTCATCTTTTGGATGTCCTTAGAAAAGTAAGCCGATCAAGACGTATTCTCACCATGTAGAGCGTCCTTGGCATCTACATCCATTAAAATACGGTGAATAACATACGCAATGGTCACTTCATCTATCCTTGTTTGGGGGAGATTAGCTTTGCCAATATCTTGAACCAAATTTTAACCATAGGAAATTTAAATCCTGATCCAGAAGAACCATCTGTTGAATTTCTACACCTTCAGCAAAAAGTGGGCCGCAATAATACTCTCTATTTCTCATCTAGTGTAGAATTGATTAAGTAATAATCCCTTGTTCTCCAGCATCATCATAAAGCTGGTTAAAATAATTAATTGCGGGTTTAATTAAGTGTTGGTCTTCAGTAATAATACCTGTTTCATGTAATACAGTCATAGAACGGTCTACTAAATTTGCAGACCCAAGATACATCTTAATTTTATCAGAAATAATTAATTTCGTATGTAGATATGGATTTGTTTCAATTAAGAATCTTTCTTTTTTCAAACCCCTTAGGATCTTGTGATGGTTAGAGTCCGCTTTTGCTTTCCGTGTTAAAATTAATATTTCTATATTTTTATCTTTAAGATTAACCAGTTGTTTTTTTAAATCAAGTATATCGTCAATCCAAGGTGAACATATCCATAACTTCTCTTTAGTGTTAATGATCATTTTCATAATCGCGTCGGGCAATTCTTCATCCTTGAGAAAATGTGTAAGAGGTTCTCTGCTAATTTTAACTTCAGTTGCTTCTGTTTTAATTTCTTTTCTAGTATTTATCTTTGAAATATTATTATAATTCTCTCTGACAACCTCCATATCCATTAAAATCATAGTAGAGTCAATATACCGTTCTGAATCATAATCACTGGAAGCATATTTAATGCCTAGGTCAGTAATTTCAGTTAGTCGAAAAATAAAATAGTTCAGTTGTTTTAACGATATAGAGCACTGATTAGTTTTTTTGTCGCGATTCCAAATTTTATACAAACTTTCAGATATTTCTTTTATCTCTTCATAACGTTTAATGTCATAATCATTCCTAGCGTAATCTAAGCCTTCCTTAGCAATGTAGTAGAGTGAGTTGGCCCATCGTTTGAGTTGTTTCGTTCTTAGATTAATCTTTTCTTTTTCTTCCTTAGTCATAGACACCCAAAATTGCTAATGATCAATTAATACAAAAATATTTTGTGATTTAGAATTGATCCCTAGAATAGGAAATTACTTGGTTTTTAATATTAATAAAATTAACTGGCGAATGGACGCTACATAATTTCCAAACCACGAGGAGAAAGCGATCCATAGAGGAGACTATAAGCGACGATAGTAGTTCCAGAGTTACTTAATCCTGAAAAAACTAGTTTTAAATGATGTATACACGGAAAAGCAGCTATTAAACTCCCTCATCGAAAACTCACTTATTATAGTTGTCGTGACATCAAACATTTATATTTCTTGGTTTACTTAACAAAGATCTTAAGGAATCCTCCCAATTTAATCAGTAGATCGATTCATTTATGAGGCCTATCTCTGTCGATAAAAGAAGGCCGCAGAACTTATACGAGTTATAAAACCTTTAGGAAATATGAAAATTTAAAAAGGATAATGGTTAAATTTCAAAATTTATTCATATTATTAATCAAGTTTTCACTTAAATCTAGGATTTCAAGCTTCGAAAATACCTGTA
>JBHLKP010000276.1:0-4907 GCA_048886525.1 Candidatus Hodarchaeota archaeon
AACTTGAATATCTGTTGATGCAGGGACTGGGTCAGCTGTATTAAAATTAGGTTTAATCACTACATGTTTATGCATCACAGATTCAAAAAGGGTTGAGAAATGAGAAAAAATTGCCTTCATTCCATCAATCCTGTTATCAGTTTTAATTAAATAGACTTCCACCATAGTGAATCACATATTTAAACGAACCAAATGCTCTTTTGAGACATTAATTATGTTTAGGGAAGAATAAAACTATTATAAAAATACTATAGATTGAAAGCGAAAATCTAGACTTGTTTTATTGTGCCAAAAATATCCAATTGTTTAATTCAAAGCTTTTTAAGGAAACGATCAAAAATTACTAGTTATTATGGTTACTTTCCCTATGAAGAGGGTTGCCATTTTAGTTCATGGTTTTGCCGGGAAAACCTCATTCATGAAAGAAATAGAAGAAGTTTTCAAAAGTCCACCTTATAGTAAAGTTTATGATCGTGTATTGAATATTTCGTATTACGATTCAAAGCATGGATTAGATTTCAGTCAAACATATGATCTACAAACTCTAATTTTTGATAAGGCTAATAAACAAACGTTAGCTCATAATTTTTTCAATAAAATAACTGCTGAAATCTTTGATTACGAAGAGGATGTTTTATTAGATATTTTTGCACATTCAATGGGTGGTTTGGTTACACGAGCAATGATTAAATATCTAGTAATTAATAACAATAGAGAAAATAGAATCAATAATGGTTTAATTCAGAATGTCATTTTAATTGGAACCCCCAATCACGGAACACGCTTAGCTCAACGAATAGTGACAATTCCAGCAGATATTCTTCTTTCTGGACTAAATTTTGTTCTCGAACTACCTAAACACGGGTTTTCTTCTGAATGGAATATTCTTGACTCTCAATTTATGCAAATGGTTCCTAAATCTTCTTTTCTTAAAGAATTGAATGAGGATACAAAAAGTATTGATAAAAATATTAATTGGGTTACTGTACGGGGATTGAATTCTACTGGACTGCTTGGAATTGTCTGGCAACCCTTTCTTTTTAGAAAATTTTGGATCGATCTTCATTTTCCATTCATACACAAAGGTATGATCCCTAATGATGGGCTTGTAGAGGCAAAAAGTGTTCCTTTAAACTTTGCAACAAATTTAACCGTACTAACAGCCGCCCATATGGATTTACTTAAGTGGAAATCCAAGAAACCAGGAGAAAGAGTTCATGAATTACTCAAACCGATAATTCTTTCTAGTGGGAAAACAAAATGAATATAACAAGATACTAAAATTATTCATAAATAACCAAACATTCTTATAAAGTCAGACTGTATATCTTAACAGCAATAAATGGTCAGGAAAATGGTCAAATAC
This sequence comes from Candidatus Hodarchaeota archaeon, assembly GCA_048886525.1. Taxonomy (GTDB): domain Archaea; phylum Asgardarchaeota; class Heimdallarchaeia; order Hodarchaeales; family Hodarchaeaceae; genus Hodarchaeum. The sequence goes on from JBHLKP010000276.1 coordinate 1,367, forward strand.
GATGTTAAAGTAGTTTTACTTGGGCAGGGGGGTGTAGGTAAAACATCTCTTGTTCGTCGTTTTGTTAAAAACACTTTTTCTCGTGACTATAAACAAACGATCGGTTCTAATTTTCTTCTAAAAAAACTAGAACTTGATGAGACAACAAGGATTCTGCTTCAAATTTGGGATTTATCGGGACAGGAATCATTTAGAACCGTGAGATCGCAATATTATCTATATTCTCGAGGTGCAATTCTTGTTTTTGATTTAACTAGGCCATCTACGCTTTATAAACTGGAAAACTGGTATGAAGATCTCATAAAAAGAACAGGAACCATTCCTTTGATGGTTTTTGGAAACAAATCTGATCTCACCGACCAAATCCAAATTGATCGAAGAGATGCTTTAGCAATGGCTGGAAAATTCGACGCTCAATATGTAGAAACGTCAGCGCTTACAGGACAGGGAGTTGAAGCCTCGTTTACAAATCTTGCATGGAAAATCATTGATCATATAAAAAAGAATATGAAAAATGGTAAATAATCAGTTCTTTTTCAATTTTCTAATTTTTTAACAAAAATTGAGACTTTTTACTTCAATTATAGTTCGAAAGATTTCATAATTGTTTTTTATGGCTGCTATTAACCTACGCTATCAGGTGATAATGGATTGAAAATTACCAAGATTGAGTTATTTCATGTTTCAATTCCCCTTAAAAAAACGTTTTACCCAACGTGGATTCCTGGATTTCCAATGACTCATAATCGTTTTACATTACTTTGTTTATCTACGGATGCAGGAATAAATGGTGTTGCAGCAGGTACGGCCTTTGGAGAAGAACGTGAGGGTCTTGGAGGATTATTAGCTCCATATATGTTGGGACTAGACCCGTGTGATACTAGTGTGGTCCATCAAAGAATTCGGGAAGCATCTTATTTAGGCTGGAGAAATTTTTGGATAGAAGCTGCTTTTTACGATCTAAAAGCCAAAGCGGAAGAACTTCCAGTATGGAAAATGCTGGGAGGAACTGATAAGCCTATTCCTGTTTATTGGTCAACAGGGAGTTTGGTTAATCCAAAAAATCATTCTAAAATTATTAACCAGGCTCAAAATGAAGGATATCACGGTGTTAAGCTTCGTGTTAAATCAAAAACGTTAGAAGAAGATGTAAAAGGTATTAGGGAAACACGTTCACGTGTTGATTCTGATTTTCCTTTAATGATAGATGCTAATCAAGCGTGGCCTGTAACGATCGTTGATAGGATACCTGATTGGAACCTTGAAAGGGCACGCCAATTCATATCTGCAATAGAGGATCAAAACATTAAATGGTTAGAAGAACCATTAGATTGGCATGCTTATGAAGAATTAGGCGAATTACGAAAAGAAAGTCCAATTTTATTAGCGGGATCGGAGTTGAATGCTGGATGGGATGAAGCAAGGATGTTCTTTCATTTTGGATCCTACGACCTGTATCAACCAGATGTAACATTTTTTGGGTTTGATGATACTTTGAAGGTTATTAAGGAAACAAAAAGGAGGGGGTTGGGTTTTAGTCCTCACACATGGACAAATGGTGTGGGATTATTGACAAATCTTCATACTGCGGCTTTAGGAGATCGAAAATTTCCTTTAGAGTTTCCATATGAACCCGATTCTTGGATCCCACAATATCGAGATGGGATTTTGATTGAACCTATTTTTCCCAAAGATGGTTATTTGGAACTTCCACAAGAACCAGGTCTTGGAATACCAATAGATTGGGATAAGGTTAAGAAATTTGGAACAAAATTCTTTTCAATGACCGAGGCTGACTTAAGAAAGAAAGTGATGAAAGAAAAAGGCGTGATTACGGCTTTAAAATTAAAAAGAAGAAAGGATAAAGAACAAAAGAGCAATTGAGATTTCGTTTAGTTGATTGATAATCAATAGGCTTAGAGCTCTAGCAATAATCTTCCCCAAACACGCAATACCTGATTTTTACGTTCTTCACGTAAGAGCTCTATATTTTCTTTTTTTTCTCCAATGAACAGTTCTAGTTTACCCGATCCTTCTCCTATATATCGATCTAGTAAAGCTTCTGTCGTCATTTGTTCCAGTTTCTCCTCACTGAATTTCATTATTTCTTCCATAATCAACTCTTTCATGCCTTTAGATAAGTCTTTTATTGTTTTATAACTTGTATCGAAAAAATAATTTTGAAATTGCCTTTGAAGTAATAAATCAATCATAAATGATGTGTCAATCGCCATGAAATAATCTTTTCCATAAACGAATCGTAGTTTTGAGATTTTAGAAGTACCAAAAGCAATATATTTTGGCTTAGATTCAAATAAACTATCAATAAGTAAGATTATTGCCGAAAAATACCCACCGTATATTACATCATCTTCCATATTGTAAGAAAATGGTATATCGCCTCCATTAATCTCACTAATTAAGCACCAACTAGATGATTCGCGAAAATCTGTTTCATCAGATTGCCTTCTGATATATAAATGAAATAAAAGACATTCTTCAAAAGATAAGACTGAGAAATTACTTCCTGATTTACCAACTATTGTGTTAATATGGTCATCTTTGAGATAGGAATTATTAATATCGATTATTATCTCTTGAAATTGGCTATTTATCTGTTCTTTTTTCCTTGGACTTGCATCCATAATACTGTTGGCGTATAGCACTGATGCTTGGCCAACAAGTACTGCTTTCATTATATCTTTGATACTACTAGGTATTCCCCCTTCAGCATTGATTAGTAGCAATGTTACTTCAGGATCACTTATAACTAGGTGGAATTGGTCTTGAAGTGAAACAATAAAAATTTCTGAAGCCTTCATTCCACCATATTTCTTTAAATCGAATTGAATAGACGCAATACCTTCTTCACCAAAAAGATCTTTACCAAATCGTGCCATTCCAGTTAAGAAATTAAGAACAACAGTTTGAAATCCTTCACTAGGTGATCCAAAAGACCATTTTACTTCATTTTGCTCAATAAAAAGGCCCCAATGTTGATCTACATCCAAGATTTACACCCGATAATGATTCTAGGCAAATTTTTATTTAAAAAGTGTTATGTTATACAAACAAAAACAATTCTCATCAAAAATAAACAGCTACTTTTTCTAAAGCAAATGAAAGTATCTAATAGATCAGAGTTCTATTAAAATAGATTCTATATTTAACATATTTTCCTAATTACCCAATTAATAATTAAATCAATCGATAAGCAAATCAAGTTGCCATCTTTTATATTTAATCACTTTTTGTTCATTAATTGACTGATTTGGGAACAGAAAACAAGAATATTTGGGAATACAATCTCGTACTGCTTTGAGACAAATCGCACGGGCCCAAACTTCAGTATTTTTGATATTTCGCCCTTTTGAATAATAAACAAATTTACGCGCAATATTCAATGCTTTATGTTTTATAATGAAGATTTCCTTCTTAGTACAATTATTTAATATAAGTTCTTTATTCATCATATCAATAACTACTGCAATAATTGCTGTTTGATGTGCTGGTGCTCTAATTTTTTTCCAATGATCTTTTA
>JBHLKP010000277.1:0-4897 GCA_048886525.1 Candidatus Hodarchaeota archaeon
AAAGATAAAGTCTTATTTTCAGAACTCAAGATTTTAATTTCCTTAGATTCCTGAATAGGTATTTCATTCTCATAAGCAGTTTCTGCACTTTCAGCAGGTAAATATACAGTAGCGGTTGTATTAGCCGGAATTGAAACTTCAAGATTGAAAATCCCATTATCTATACTCCAATTTACTTTAATTTTACCATGAATAGATTGATGTAAACCTTTAGCCCAGGTTAAATCTCCTCCGGGAATTGGATTGATTATGATATTTTTAAAACCTGCCTTTATTTCATCAATGTTAATTCCTAAAATTACTCGATATATCCATTCTCCTATAGCTCCGTAAGCATAATGATTAAAAGAATTCATTTCAGGATTTTGAAACCCTCTTCCTTCCACGTATCCATCCCAGCGTTCCCACATCGTTGTAGCACCTTGCTCTATCATATAGGACCATGATGGAAATCTTTTGCTTAGGAGTAAGTCATAAGCAATTTCTACCTTCTCATGTCTAACCAATTCTAACATCATTGGCAGAGTAGTACAGAAACCTGTAGATATCCGATTATCATATCTCTTAAGAGCGTCTAATAATTTATTTACTACTTTTGATATTAAATTCTCAGGAACCAAATCAAAATGTAAAGATAATGCATAACTTGCCTGTGAATTACCTCTAATTTTACCATCCTCATTGATAAACCTTTTTGCAAAGACTTTTTTGATATTTTGAGATAATTCGGAATATTTATTAGAATCTACCTCGTTCCCTAAAATAGCTGCCATTTTCGATAATAGATACGTAGAATGAGCAAAGTATGCTGTGGCAAATACACTTTTGGGTATAACTGCACCAAACTTAGGATACCCTTCAGCAATGATTACATCCCCATTCAGCCAGTCATTAAAATTAGAGCCCATCATTCTATTCCAGACTAAACCCTGATTTTTCGAGTGAATGAGATCTACGTAATGTTTAGCAGATTCATAATGTTGTTCAATAATTCTTTTATCAGCGTAATTCAAATACATCAACCATGGAATAATCACACCGCAGTCAGACCATGCTGGAGATCCTAATCTGAGTACATCTGGATCATCATCTTTTGCAGGAAATGGGACATAATGGGGATACATACCATTTTCTTTTTGAGAATCTCGAATATCTTGAATCCATTTGGTATAAAATGCAGCCATATCCATATTATATATTGAGGTCTGACAAAATATCTGGGCATCTCCCATCCATCCCATTCTTTCAGTTCGCTGGGGACAATCGGTTGGTACACTTATTAAATTATCAATATGAGTCCATATTATATTATGATACAATTTATTTAATAGTTGATTAGAACATTCAAATGATCCTACAATTCTACAGTTAGAGGATATTACTAATCCTGTGATAATATTTTTATCTGGTTTGCTTCCCTCCTTCAATCCTTTAATTTCCACATAACGGAATCCATGATACGTAAAATGAGGGCGATATTCGAAGGATTTTCTTCCATCATAAGTAATTTTCTCCCTAGCTTTTGCGTTTCTCAAGTTTTCTGTATAAAGCGTACCATCTGAATTTAGCATTTCTCCATGTCTTATAAGAATTTTTGAATCCTTTTCACATATAGAATCTTTAAGATGAATTTTACAGAAACCTTGTATGTTTTGCCCCAGATCGATAATAAAAACACCTTTTTCAGGCTCACTTATCCCTATTGGTTTTACCTGTCTTACTATTCGAATTGGTTCATTCATTTGCGCTACTAATTTAGTGTTGATAGTATCATCTAAAACAACATTCGACCAATTTTTATCATCAAATCCCGTTAAATTCCATCCATCTTGTTCCTTATTTGTGTCATATACCTCTCCATGGAAATGATCAGCTTTTTGGATTGGTCCATCTTCAAATAATTTCCAATCTGAATTAGAACAAATTTCAAAAATTTCTCCTTCAGCTCCTTCTATTATAAGTTGAAAAATAAACCGTCGATCAGTTCCATAACAATTGAATCTATGTACTAATCCAGGACCCATATTACCAGTAAACCATCCATCACCAAGAATGGCTCCAATAACATTTTCTCCTTCAGTAATCAAATCTGAAACATCAAAAGTTTGATATTGGACCCTAACCTCATAATCTGTCCATTCAGGTGCAAGAAAATGGTCACCAACACGATTTCCATTAAGATATAATTCATATTCTCCCAAAGCTGTTGTATAAACGAGTGCCTTTTTTATCTTATTTTCAATAAAAAAAGATTTCCTTAATAAAGGTGAAGGTAAATACTTTTTCCTTTTTGTTGCTTCCTTTTTCTGAGCTCCAATCCATTTAGCTTTCCAATCCCATGGATTTAATAATCCCATAGACCATGTACCAATTTCACTCCAATCTGAGGCAGTATCATTTTTATCCCAAACCTTCACCTTCCAATAGCAATGCATTTGAGATCCGAGTTGTATACCATCATATATTATGTGATTTGTCTGATCTGAGTCAATTTTTCCAGTATCCCATAGATCTCCCTTATTGTTTTTTAAATCATCCTTATTACTTGATACTAAAATCTGATAAGCTGTTTGATATTGATCACGTTTATCTGACTCAATAATCCAACTTAGGCGTGGAGTCTTTACATCTATTCCTAATGGATTTATGAGATACTCACACCTTAAATTATTTATAACTAAAGATTTGTTCATTTTTTTCATTCCAATTAATCATAACCTTATTTATAGAGTTAAACTTGTAGGAGTAACTTTTTTATAAGGACCGTTAATATTATTAGGAAATCCTGGATTTAATTTAATAATTGCAGCAAGATGAAAGACTGCCCAGGCTCCACATAAATCGCAATTTACATCGTTTCCATAACAGCAAAATGGGCGCTCAAAGCCCTCCTCTCCAAGATACAGAGGAAGCATATAATTCAATACAGGACAATTATTTGTATATTCTAAGGCATTCTGAGATAGCATAAGCTCTAGAACCATAGAGTTGTTTAAAATATAGGTAGGATATTCTTTCTTTAGAGCCATAATGTTTTTTATTACCTTATCTCGTTCTTGTAAGTCTTTCCAGCCCAATCCAGTAGTATCATTCCTTTTCGGTACGTACAATGTGAAGTTTATTCCTCGTAGAGGGGTTTCTTTCTGTAAAACTTCAATGAATTCTTCTAAAACGTGTTCATTTTTCTTTGTAACACAACAACCACACTGAAGATCTCCAGTAAAATCATCAGGTAAATTGTTCAAATTATTTATCACTTTCTTAAAAGTACCCTTACCCCTTATTTCATCATTAATTTCTTCGGTTCCATCTAATGAAATGACCCATTTTATCTTTGGTCCTAAGTTGAATAATGGAAGGGTGCCATTTGTTGTTATGGTATTTTGAGGGAAGAGCTTAATACCTCGGATTAATATATCTGCGCGTAGAAGTGGTTCTCCTCCCATCCAGACCATCCGAATAATTCCGAATTTTTTACGGTATTTCTTAATTTCTTTTATCATTTGGTCAGCGGGCATTTCATTTTGTTTAGTGGGAGTGTTAGGGGTTCCATCACGGTAAACAAAACAATGTTTACACCTTAATGTGCATCTATTCGTAATGTTTATCATTGCAACGGGACGGAACTCTTTAGTCAATTCTTTCACTACTGGCAATCTTTAAGTTTTAAGGGAATATATCCATAATAATATTATCTATTATTAAGTTACAATTAAAATTTTAATCTAAGTTTTATCTTAAAAATTTTATTTAGTTCTTCAGTTAAATAGACAATTATTTTATCTGGAACTTCCATCACAGAGTACATTATATTTCATTTTTCAAATTATTCATCCAAATTCAAAAAGAAAAGATTAAATATTATCTATACTCAATTTATAATTATTATGATTGGTTGGTTTTTATGCGGATTCCTATTTCTTTGGTGTTTAATAAATCGCTTCGGAGAAGGTGGTAAAGTTGAAGAACATCCACTTGGAATGCCTCGTGGAACCGTCAGAGCGTTAATAACGATACTAATCGTATCGTTTCCCTTTATATATATAATCAATGGCGAGGAAATTCCGGGTATAATAACTAATGCGATTTTCATAGTTGTCGCTTTTTACTTTGAAGCAAGAAGGGGCAAAAAAGATAGACTACGTGTCATAGAAGAAATAAAATATCCTGAAGAAACAAAAAATAAAGACGAAATAGATAAAGAGCCACTATATCTACCAAAATATTCTGTAAGAATTATATTGGTATCATTATTAGTGATAATATTAATTACAAACACTTTTGGTCCCAGAGTCCCCTTTGAAATCACTAATACATTAGTTGATCTCTTAATAATTGTTGTCTTTTTTATTATTGGTACTATATTTGGAGCTATTAAGAATGCTAAAGTAAAAAAAAGATTGACAGGTCAAGTTACGAGCATTGATAATTATAAATCTCAATCTGCGTACGAAATTAACGCGAATATCGAGAAACAAAAAAAAACATGGTGGGAATTAAAAGGCAAAAGTATACTTTCAATAAGCACATTCATTGCAGTAATCATATCATTAATATTTTACTCAATAAACTGGGATTTTCTCATACCAATTTTGCCAATTTATGACTTTTCTCTACGTGAAACACTCTTACTACTTATAAGTGTATATTATGGTTTCAGAGATTAGAGTTTTCTAATCTCATTTTTTTAATAAAGTATATTTGTTTAATAGCACAATAGAGGGAGTTTTACTTAAAAGAAAATTATAGTTTGTTTAGTTATGGTGAATATTCATAGGAAGATACTTAGATAAATTCAATAGAATTAATATAAATTGCAATTGAAAGGGAAAAGCTAACAAAAATTATTAAACAGATAATTTATAGAAAAAATGGTAAAATCACAAAAGATTTAAAC
>JBHLKP010000278.1:0-4883 GCA_048886525.1 Candidatus Hodarchaeota archaeon
TGTTATGGATCAGCGATCAAGGGCTTTAATGACTGGTTTTACAAATCTAAGTGAGATTCTACATCCAATTCAGAATCGTGGGCTTTCTTTACGGTAAGGGACTCGCTTGATGAGTTTTCCTGACTCATTTACATTCCATGGGACCTTCTCTCAGATTTCTCTTCAAATCGGAAATGCTGTTGCACCACTCGATGCACGAGAAATAGGAGTAGAAATACTTAGAGGGTTAGAAAATTATTCTTTACCTCTTTTATGGATTGAACATTAGATACCAACTTATCCTCCACCCAATATCCTTTTAGTACTTCTGTTCGTGATGCAAAATTCTTGAGAAAAATTGTCTTTTTTTTATTGTATTATATTATAAAACATAGATATGAAATTAAGAATTGGATAAAAAAATTATGCTTGATGTTTAGAAAGAATCAGGTGAGGTGAAAATCTTGGGGAATATGGATATTATAATTCAAGCAATGGAAAAGAGAAAGTCCTTAGGCGGCTATTATAATTCTTTGTACAGAAAATTTTCTCCTTACAAAATTGGGAAAAAAAGAGGAGTTCTATATTGTCTAGGATATCAATATGCTGGAAATAGCAGCAGTGGGCCAATTTTAAATGAAAGTAGGCAAAATTGGAGATGCTTTAATATTGTAAAATTTAAAAATTTAGAAATACTCTCAGATCCTTTCCAAGAACCAAGAATTAAACCTTGGAAGAGACAAACTTGCATTGAGGTTATTTTGAAAGAGGTTTTTTTCAAATAGGTGTATTAGAAAGTGAGAATTAAATCTTTAGCAATAAAGAACTTCAGATGTATAAAGGACGGAATACTCGACTGTGAAAATCTAACAGCTCTAGTAGGAAGAAATGGTGTTGGAAAGTCAACTTTTCTAGCAGCGATTAACTTCTTTTTTGATTTATCTCCAGAAATCGATGATGAGGACTTCTTTAATAAAGATATAACCCAACAAATTGAGATTAGAATTGTGTTCAATAATCTTAAATCTCAAGAGATGGAAGACTTTGAGAAATTTATTTCAGGAGACGAGTTAAATGTTATTAAAAGAATTTCATATGACGGTAGAGGTCAATACTTTGGTATAATTAATCAAATACCACAATTCGCTGAAATCCGAGAGAGTAGAAATAAAACTGAATTAAGAAGAAATTTCAAATCACTATGTGAGGATGATGGATGGGATGAATTAGACCCTGCTATTAGAAGCGCTGATGAAGCCATTGATCAAATGGAAGCTTTTGAAAAGAATCATCCTGAGTTAACGCAACCTATAGAATGTCTTTACCCGTTTTTTGGAGCAAAGAATGTGGGTGGAGGAAAATTAGATAATCACACAAAACTAGTGTTCATCCCAGCAGTTCATGAAGTAATAGATGAGGTGTCTGGTAGAGGTGGAGCGGTGCAGCAACTTATAGATGCAATTATTCTCAAAAAACTTGTTAATTGTAAAGAAATGAAAAAAGCAGAAGAAAAAATTCAAGAAGAAGTTAAAAAGCTGTTTAGGACTGATGCTTTCCAAGCTATCAAGGATCTTGGAGGCGAATTATCTTTAATTCTAGGAAATTATGCTCCTGGATCAAGTATGGAATTGGATTGGGGAGATTTAGACTTTCCGAAAGTTGGATTTCCATCACCTAAGGTTACATTAATTGAAGATGAGTTTGAGGGGGAAATTGATAGAAAAGGACATGGTCTTCAGAGAGCGTTGATTTTATCATTACTACAGTATCTAGCGATGGTAGCACATATCGAGGAGGTAGAGGTTCAATCTGATAATTTAGAAACGCCTGACTTGATCATTGCTATCGAAGAACCTGAACTATATTTGCATCCATCACGATCTCGATATTTATCTGATCTTCTTGTTAAGCTCTCCATTGGGGAAGGGAAAAGAAGTGATACCCAGATTTTATATTCAACACATTCTCCACATTTTGTCGGAATAAAACGTTTTGAAAACATAAGAATGCTTAGAAAATGTAGAATGTCCAACGAAGCTATTCCTGAAACTATAGTTACTTATTATTCCTTGCAAAAATTGATTGAAGATCAGTCAAGGATTCACGAAACTGATCCTGAAGTAATGGAAATCGGAGGATTTATTGCTAGGTCTTTACCGATAATGAATACTATAGTAAGTGAAGGATTTTTTTCAGATACTGTTGTAGTCGTTGAAGGATTATCAGAAGTTGGTATATTATGGAAGCTACAAGAAATCTTAGGACTTGAATGGGAAAGAAAAGGAATTCACGTTATTCCAGCTGGTTCAAAAAATAATATTGATCGGCCAGTTCTTATCTTCAGGGGATTGAAGATTCCAACTTATTTCGTGTTTGATGGTGATGCAAATTACAGAGGAAGGCGTGAGGAAGCCCAAACAGTTCTCTCAAATGGTAGGTTGTTACTTTTAGCAGGACAAGAAAAACAAGACTTCCCCCTAACACAGATCAATGACTCATGGGCCGTTTTTTATGAAAATTTGGAAGCAGAAATCAAAACATCAATCCCAGAAGAGATGTTCAATAACATTCGTACCGAAGTCGCCTCACAATTGGGCTATAATCAACCATCAAGAGTCATGAAGAATATTGATGGAGCATCGCAACTGATTAATGCAATTTATGAGAAAGGTGAAAATTGTGACATTTTAGAGGAGTTGGTCAGAAAAATAGATAGTTTTCATTCTGAAAATTTGGGCCAGTAATTCCTCACCTCTCTCGCTCAATAATAATCATATTATTGTCGGATTATTGTACTTTCATCTCCCCTGAAAAGTTGAAAAGGAAAAATTAGAATTTCGATTATATCTCAAAACTCTTCACATGATCTTCAAATTTGAGCTTTTGAGGAACATCACCAGTAAATGCAATTCCTAAGACATATTTCTCCAAATTTATTGACCGTGTGATACGTGGTAGTGGCCTCTCATAATTACTGATCCGAAGAATGCTGGAAAAATTGATTACTAAAAGAAATATTCCACATAACAACAATTACTCACCTCTTTCTAATTTGTTTTTATTCAATAAAACTTTCAATAGCAAGATGTCTATCTTCTATTGGTAGTTGTGTCTGGGTTTATTGAAAGAGAGATGATATCCTAGATTCTTTGTAGAGTATATATACTAGAAAAAGGTCGCTCTGAATTTAGCACAATATTTCATATATTTAAATTAACCATTGACCTTTTGGTTTATAGTGACGTAATTAGATCTAAGATCATATCGAAATATTGTTGTTCTGCTGGATTGAGATAGGTAAGCAATTGTTGAATTTTCTCATTAAATTCATGGATATTAAGCATAACCAGTCTTTTGGTTCTGTTCTTCAAGAAATTTTTTATTATAATAAACTAGGATAAAAAAAGTTTTTATACAAGATTAATGATAAGATATTGGATAGAAGAGATAAATGGACTGATTGGTAGAGGAGGTGTAACTTTGTGGAAACAGAGGTAGTTGATCCTAAAGATTTATATTTAGAAGAATCTGATTTTGTTGAAATTAAATATTCTAAACCAACTAGTTATATTTTTGTGTTGTCATGCTTTTTAGTTTATTCGCTTATCTCTTGCTTGGTTTTATTATGGAGTCTTGAATCAGAAACAATAATAGGATTTATTGTCCTCTATATTATTTTATTTTTTGTGTATTCTTTTTTAATGGTTAATCGACGTACACAGGTTTTCATTCGCAAACAAAGGTTAAAGAGAACATTAAATTATTATAGAAAAGCAAAAATAACCTTCGATTATGTTCTTGACGAGTTTTCTTATGACCCAAAGAGTCCACCAACTATTGGGTCTTATTTTCTCCATTTTTACCTCGTATTTCTTGCAGAATTATTTGTGATAACTTTTTCTACAAATATCCTTTTTGGTATACTTCCGAATCTAACGGATCTCCAAATGTTATTCTATTCCACTGGATTTATCATCGTTTCCTTTGGATTTCTAACATTTGCTGTTCTTCAAGGAACTTGGAACTGGAATAGAAATCCTAATTACTTCGCAGAGAGTTTCTACTATTTGAAAGCTTACATTATTGGAGATGAAAAAGATCCTGTGTTTGTATTCACTAGTAAAGCCTTGAATTCGTTTTTTAAGTTGCTTTATGTTAATGAAATTCCTATAAACTTCGATGAATCAAAACTTGAGGATTTAGGTTGGGTAATTGAATTTTTTTCTCCCGAGAATAAAGCTATAGGTGAGGATCTTGAAACCAATCTATTGAAAATTCTTCTCCATTTAAAAGAGAGAAAATGGCTCGAAACATTATTAACCATCGAAAAAATTGAAAAGAATTTAGAAGAAGCAAAAAACAAACTAGGGTCAACTTATTTGAAAAAAGAATATGTCAAAGATGAAAGTTTTATAAAAAAATGGATTCTACCTGTTCAGAAGGAGTTTATTGCAACTCTTATGAAGCTAATAGTCCCTTCTCTCATTACTTTGGCTCTTCTTGTATTACAGGGATTTATAAACTGAGGTTATTCTATATCAATTGAGTTATTACTTATTTGTTGGGATTCATTTGGAGGAAGAAATTTCCGAACTTGAAAGGAAACAATTAGAAGAGCATACAAGAAAAACTGCTTTTTCTATGGGAAACTATACAGTCATTTATGATTTTACTAAATGTTTTGAAATTTGCAAGAGAAGACATGAAAACTGTGATGTGGATAATCTTTCCCCAAGCTTTTATATTTTACAAGTCGCAGAACACAAAATTAAACATTTTTGTAATTATTTAAAGACAATGGGACATACAAGTCGTTTTTTTTATATCAATTCTCTAAGTTATTTATTTTTAGATATAAAGGATTTATATTGCAGTATATTTTTCAGAGTTGAAGGAATTTTAAG
>JBHLKP010000279.1:0-4873 GCA_048886525.1 Candidatus Hodarchaeota archaeon
TTCTATGAGTGAGTAATTGAAATTAAAATAGGGAATGCTATCTGACATTCCATGTTGTGTATAATTCTCTGAAAATGTCTGTCCAGGGGACACGCCGAATTCTTTTATCCCCGAATACCAGAGCGGATCAAGACTCAGAAAAGAGACTAGGATTCCTGATGTCGAATTTGAATGAAGATGAACGGTTAAGTTCCATGTAGCGCCAATAGTTATTCCCCAAATATGATCTCCAAACAGAAATCTTGTTTCAGAAGTATTGAAAAGTCTGAAGGATCCTTTTTCCCCCTCATTAATCTTTAGCTCTTGGATATGACTGAAAGTTACTATTCTAGCTTGAATTTCTCCGCAACAAATGATCGTAATACAGGAAATCACCATAAATATCTTCAGTAATCGATCCAAATGAAGATCACTCATCTTCTCTCAGTTACTCGCTCTACTTCATTTGTTATAAGCTTTGTTATCTAATGATTTGGGATTGAAATATTAACAAATAGTCTTTTCACTGACATCCATTTATAGAATAACAATGAATGGATAGAGGCTTCGGCCGACAGAGTCAGCGATTATAAAATTATTACTATATTATCACTCATTGTGTGAGGGCGATTTTTGCTAAACTGTTGAAGATCGACCGCGTTGTAATGACCAGAAGAACTCTTATTGGCCTCCATTTTGGTGATGAGCCCTCTGTTCCTAACAGTACCCAAGTATTTCAAAGGGCTTTCTAATATTAATTAGAAAGATGATCTGTTGTCTGCAAATGTATGTTTCATCGCATTTTAAGGTTTAAGCTCTTTTTTCTCAAGAGAAGAAGTGTCATTATCAGCCCTAGGAATCCAATTAGAGAGGAAAAGCCTGGTGTAGTATTTTCATCGGAATAATCATCCGTAATTCTATGAGTTTCTGTGACTTGTGTAACGGAGCTCCATTCATCGGTTATGGGATTATATGTAACGGTGAAAATTTCAAATAGTCTTTTAGTACCCACTTGTTGATCCCAGAACACCCGCCAATTGGATCCATCGTAGATTAATTCAATATCGAACAGTTCGGAATAGAATGGAATGTAGTGAATATTATATGATTCTGTAACTGAATACTCCAGAGAGCTAAGCTGACTCCAGGATTCATTCGCATAATTAAATGTCCAGAGTTCAATTGTGTGGTTAGTAATAAAAGCAGTCATGAACATAGGGGTTATCTCATCATTCATCATAAGCTTTAAGGCAATACCACCATTCGTACTAGTAGCAGTAAGCTTGTGTGGCAGATTAAGGAGTTTTGTTGTTAGATTAGCTTGAGTTAACTCTACCATTCCCCAATTCGTGAAACCATTCTCATCCTTAGCATGGTAAATCACAAAAGATTCATCTACAACTGAAATTCGGATGTTTCCTACTATACTCTCAAATCCTGTCGTAATATTTGAGCTTTCCCATTGAGACCAAGATCCGTTCGGAAAAAGTAGTGTTCTATAAGTAAAAAAAGGAGCACTATAGAGAAACAAGGAATCACTATTCTTAAAAAAGTTAAAAGTTCTATGATCCCAGCTTACTGGGTTATAATCTGGTCCTAATCCTTGAATTGGTTGGGATAACCATGAGCCATTAAGAGTATGTTGGCTTATAATACAATGGTTCTCATATGCATGGTTAAAAATACTTGTGTTGTGACTATAAAATCCCCAGGCTACAAAAAATGTCTCATTGGCAGATAAAAAAAAAGCGTTAATTCCCCAGCGAAAATAATCAATTGGATTTTCCGTCTGATTCAGATTCAAGTATTCTTTTATCTGTGAAAATCCAAAAAGTCTTTCTGGTTCTGTCCATTCATTCACTTGTTCCTCAAATTCTCTTTTATAGATTCCACTGTCCTCAATCCCCTTATCATTAGAATAATAAATAATCAAGCCATTCTCCTTAGCTATAAGGGTAAAAAAAGTTGGAAAATGATCGTCGATAACTTTCTTTGGTTGAGACCACCCACCATTCGGCAATTCATAGGTATGATATGGTTTATCGGAAGTGACATCAGAAATTTGCGTCTCATGTAAAAAAATCAGATGCATTCGCCCCGATCCAGAACGAGTTGCAATAGGAGAGAAAGAAGGTACCTCAAGTGATGCTGTTACTCGTGTTAATAGATTTTGTAGTTTTATCTCATTAGGAAGAGAATGACAATTTATTAAGGACAAAAAACCAATTGTGAATGCTAAAATAATCATGAAATAAGCACTTTTGCTTTTCCTAAAACCTTGGACTCTTCTCAAGACGGTTCTCTCCACCTGAGACAAATTAAAATACTTGTTTATTTGCTTTCGTTTGGTCATATTTTAACCTATCCCTTTTGGAATGTAATGATACGGTGAAATAAATATCATATATCTTATGTTTATCGACTGACTATTGATTTTAGAGCTTTTTAAGGAATAAAAAAGAGCTTAAGAGAAGAATGAATGCCCTTCATCACGGTGCATCTGGTTCATCATACCTCGACGCTCTTATTGCGTTATAAGTGCCTTGATACATTATGTTATCCCAAGATCCAGGACTTGTCATTATGTACCCTGAAAAAGAGAGATCATCAGCGTTATAGGTATGCAGGATTTCATGAATTGTAGTATGATCAATGTGGTTATTCTTAATAGGAATAGGATGCCAAAATATCCATTTATAATAACCCCCCATTGCAATTCCCATATTCTGATTCCCTGCAACCATGCCAAGATGGTCATCTTCACCATTATATCTTCCTAGTGTTGCGAAAAGCAAATCAAAACCATGGTTTTCTGCATCAGTTCCAGCAACCCGAGACCATTCCCCTGATTCTAACCCTAAAGCTTCACCTGCATCTGATTCCATATAATTATAATAAAGATCTGTTAGTCCAGCCGAAGGAGGGTTCCATGATATGATTAAACTGTGAAAATCGATATTAAAAAGAGTTTTTAGGTTCGTTGTTCCATTATAATAAAAATTCCAGGTTTCAATAAAATTAAACCATTCCAAGACAGTAGTTCCTTTGGAACTAGCATAATTGGGAAATGCGGAATCATATAAATGTACCACAAACACGGGATGAGTACCAGTCTGCGTAAGTATGTTAAATTCTCCTTGGGAAGTAGATGGATAGTAATCATCTGACCAAGAACCCCCAGGGGAGGTACCAGAGGCAGAGACTTTTGTTACTTTATAGTCACCATGGTTAAGTGCATATTTATTACCTGATGGTGCTGTAAATATGTAACTCAAATAGTCATGGAATACAACAGTCTGTCGTTCTGCAACTGTTGCACTTCTGCTGTATACAGGCGTTGAATCCTCCCAATAGATATTGGGAGGTTGAACATATTTCTGAAAGTATCTCAATCTATATTGAAGTTGTTTTACCAGAATGGCATAGTAATTTGAGGGATTATAAATGTATGTCTTGACATGTTCTTTAGTCGCTTTTTGAGTATTTTTATCAGCATAGTGAGACGTAATATAGGGATCTCCGTATGCTGAAATAGCTGCACCTTCCCCACCTGTTTGGACATCTGGCCATTGAGGTGTCACGAATGTAGAAAAATTTGAATTTAAAAAAGAAATCTCAAGAAAGTAATTTCTGGGGAGTTTTGTTGTATTATATGTCCTCAATGCAAAAACTGCTTCAAAGTAGTTATCACTGACTGTCAGATTTACCAATGAGCCATTTGATAGCATTTCTATGATTGGTTTACCATCAGGGAGAGTACTAATTTCAAAAGTGTCAGGAATATTCAATTTAAAGCAACAATTTGAGGTTTCAATATCAGTAATCCTTCCATTTACTTGTATTGTCAAATCACCATTATTATTAACAGCATAATAAGGTCCTTGTTTATCATCTAATGATATAGTCGGTAAAGGGGTTAAATTAGCAAATGCTGTACCCAATACCCCATGTACCAATCCCACTATTGTAAGGGTTATTAAAATCAAGCTAATATTTTTTAAATTGTTATTATTAATTTTAATATACATAATAAGACCATTACCTATTTTTTTAGGAAATTAGCCATAATTAACTCATTGTGAATAAAAAAAATTGTCATCGTGTACTTATCTACACCTGTATTTCTTATGTCCAATATGTATACAGATGGTAAGCTTAAAGAAAATACACAGAAAAAAATACAGAATGAAGAGAAAAAGTAAGCATGAATGTGAATAACTTTTTGAGGATTAAAAAGATTGGTGAAATTTTCCCAATAAATCTATTTAAATATTGGAATTTTGATATCCTTCTTCTTAGCTTTGTCTTTAATTATTAGTTTAAGATCTAAAACATCTTCCTCCAGTTTATAGAGTTTCCCACGAGACTCAAAAGAGTTTATACATTTAATTACTTTTCTCTTCTCTAAGCCCTTTAATGTCCTACATACTGATGTAAGAACCACATTTAAGTCTGATTCTAATTCTCGCGCAGTTTTTACTCCTTTAATTAATGCTAAATAAATTTTAATTCTATTGGTACCATTAAGAATGTAAGAGAGTTTTCTTACAAGCATTTCGTTATCGAAGAAATTGGCCTTCTCCTCCAATTCGCCACCTCCAACTTTTCTCTCTGATGATTTTCTTTGTACGTCCAAGGTAAAAAGGATTACTATAGATGACCACTACAGAGAACACTATGAGTAGAGCTATCAACCTGTTAAAAATTGATTTGAGCTGAATTTAGATCGTTATAAGGCAAAATAGACCTTATTTGTTGAAGATTTTGGACGTGTTGGATCCGTGAGAGGAACGAGACCTTAGAATGAGAGGAATGATGACATAGGGACTGATAACGATAACCATGCAGCTACTTGACAAGCGCTGGGATAGAATTTTTATTAAAATCTGTTGCT
>JBHLKP010000280.1:0-4867 GCA_048886525.1 Candidatus Hodarchaeota archaeon
TTGGATTCATTAATGTTATTGTTTTATACATTTTGTCACCTAATTTGGATTAGACATCAATCACCTGATTTATGAAAATTCTTGTCTAATTTTCTGAGCAATAATTTCATTCAGTATTAGTAAATCCTCACCTACAATGCAATCTTCTTTAATGTAAGGTTTTATAAATTCTAAAAGGAACTTAGAAATACTATGTTCAGATAAAATGGTCCATTCCTTATCAATCTGATTCTTTATATGGCTTAGAAATTCCCAAAACTGATAATTCTTTATTGTATCCCATGCCATCTCTTCTTTAACTTTCAAGTCATCTACCTCCTTCGAGGAGTGCAGTTAATGCTTCTCGTCTTAACCGATATAGTTCTGTGATTTCCTCTAGAAATTCTTCCATTGTGATCTGCACTAACGATTCTTGATTATAGAGCAGTAACTCTACTTCAATCCTTCTTATTATATGATCTGGTATTTCGATTTTTCCCATGTCATCTATCTCCTGATTTGGGTCGTTTGAACTTTTTCCCACAGAATTTACATTCTGGTTCCTCTGCAAATATATCTTTTAATTCATGTTCACAAAATAATTCTTCTAAAGTTTCTTTATTAGGTCTTACTAATTTTATTTTCACATCATCTATCTCCTATTAGGTCTTTTTTTTAGTTCCCATCCATTGAGCTAGAACTAATGAATCATCAAGTAACTCTTTAACTGCATCATTATAAGATAGGTCCTTTTTTTTAACTATCGATTTAGCTAACTTATATTGGCGTAGTCGTTCTTTGGTTTCCTCATCAAGTTTAATGGTGGTTCTCATTTGTTATCTTCCTCTTGGGTTGTGAAAGGATCTTCATCCAAAAGCGCCTGGATATAATCAATGGTATCTTGAATTTCTTCTAAAGATAAATCAATATCATATTTCTCATTAGACTCTTCAGGAAGGGGGGCTTGAAATAATTCCTCACGCATACGATTCAAAAACCATTTAACGCTTATCAATCCGCCATTCACGTTTTCAATCAACTCATATTGTCTGGAAATAAGTTGTTCTTGATCCTTCTCTAAGTTTGCTAATCGTTCTTCAATTGTTTTTGTTTGGTTCATTTCAATAACTCCACGTATACCTTGGCCACCAACCTATATAAAGGTATCCATTTTAGCCAAAGTATATATAAACCACCCAAACCACCTATAACCTTTTCTCTACCAATACAAGGAAAGTTCACACTTTGGATACCTCGACCACTTCTTACCAATGAATCTTACCATATGATTTTTCACTACGCTAACATTGGTAAGAAAGTTATAATGTAGCCATTATGTCAAAAAAGCAATAATGCCTTAAAATAGAGTTTTGAAGAATAGTAACATACACACCCTCTCGAGATCGTCGATTCTACCTACCTAAAATCAAGTCTTTTTTAATATCCATATAATTTCTTTTCTAGTAATTCAATAAGACGATCTTTTTTATGGTTCTCTTTGAGTAACTTATATTCAGCATCGGGATTGTGGGCAATTACTTTCTTTCGTTTCTTCCTGGTTGTTCGATAAACCCAAATGATAACCATATAATCTATTCCTGTTTCTTCTTGACAGTGATTTCTATTTCATCTAGAAAGTCATTGACATTTTTATGAAATAAATCATTAGCTTTTTGTTTTGCTTCCTGCATAATTTCTTCTGTCGCATTAGGATCTAAAGTTAGTACAATATCCTCAACTAATTTCTCAAGATTATTCTTCATCTTTCTTACCATATGATTTTTATTTTAATTTTTGAAATCGATTTTAACTATGGCGTGACTGAATAATGGGTGGGTATGAACAACCACCACCTATGACAAAATTTTAGCATGACGTAATTTAACAATTCTTTCATGTACAAACCCCTTAGTCTTCCCAATATCACCCGCAATATCTCTCTCAGAATGACCAGCATTATATAAGGATGCAATATTCATATCATATATATCATATTCCTTCTGAACTTTCCCATTTCTTCCATTATCCTTCTCAACTGTTAAACTTGGATAATTTAGTTTATCTCGTTGAGGTACTAAGCGAAACATATCTGGGAGTCCTGGGAAGTAACCTATTGTATGTTTCATCCAGAATCCATGTCTGGAAATATTAACTTGATTAATAGCCAATGTTAAAGCATCTTCTTCTACAGGGGTGTATTGTCTTTTATTTTCTGGTTGTTTATGACAAATATAGGAAAATTTACGAATTATTCGGTAGAAAATTTCTGATTCTAAATGAAAGCTTGTAAGAATTCCGATTCGGTCCTTTCTTAAATTTCCTACTTGCGTTGACACTTTTTGAATTAACTTATAGATTTCTTTTGTTGGTGTTTCAGGGACTAGACTTGCTAATTCGTGATGAACAAACAAATAGTTTCGATTTATTTTGGCCCGCTCTGCAAGATATTCTAATAAATCTGAAAATAATGCCAATCTTCCTTGGGAAGAAAAGCATTCATCATAGATAACCGTCAATTTATGAGGTTTGGTGGATGAAATTATATCATCAATATGAGTATATTCACATCTTTTAACATTGTTTCGATATTTCCATAAGGGATTTGTTACAACCTCCTCGCCCGTTTGGAATTTATATCCTTCAGGTAGCCAAATATCAATTTGATAAGGAATGAAGGATCCATTTTTAAAGTATCCATGGGGAGCGATGTTTCGTGATTCAAATCGTGAATTATCAAACATTATAGCTCTTATCCCTCTAGCTAGTAAAAAAGACAAAAATAAATTAAGCAAAACCGACTTTCCTGTGCCTTTATTACCTTTCAAGCATATTTGAGGGGAACCCATTTTGCGCCAAGGGTAATTGATAATTTTTCGTATATAAGCGAATTTTGGTGTTTTATGAATTTTTAATACTGGTTTTCGAGAAAACAAGGATCTCCCTATATGAGGCCGATATTTTTCTGCAGTAATTTCTGGGCATGCTGTAATAATAGGAAAATAATTGTAAACTTTATTTACTTTATAATATTGAGTTTCTTTAGAAAGAGCGAGTCTCCATTCCTCATTAAACAATTGAGATAATGTTTTCTTCTCTTCCTCATTCAAATTTGGGAACCTCTTCAGGTTGTTCTAGTTCTTGGTCTTTTTGTCTAAAGAGTTCACCTAATGCACCAAAGATCCCTGTTTGTGGTCGGCCAATATCTCGAGTGGTTTCCATGACAATTTTAGCTCGATTGGCCCCTACACCACAGGACCCTGCTAGCAGGTAATCGATTAATTGTTTGCCGAATTCACAATCCATTGTTTCATCAATTATCCAATGAATTCGAGGGTCAAATTGTTGTCCTTCCGGAATGTGAACAGCAGGATTAAACTCCTCAGTATCTGGTTTGGGAATAAGGAATCTCACATGACTTAGTTGTTCCCAATAGTTAAGATTTGTCCGCAAAACAGATAATGCATAAGGTTGAATAGGGGTGAGACGAGCTGAAGTAAGTTTTCCTTGTTCTGTAGGAGGAGTAGTAGCCCACTCTAGCATATCTGCTCGTTTAGTATCAAGAACAGTATCGCCTCTTGGGGGAGTTTCTTCACTCATATAATAACCTCACATGTTAGGTTGAATAGCATAAGCGAAAATCAATAAACAAATAATCAAGAAAAACATTCCTGGGATAATAAAGTCGGACCAAGAAAGACCTGCTTTTACTTGATCGGCAGCAGCTTTCAAAATATCTGTTTTCGTGATCGATTTAGTCATTTTAATTTGGCCTTCAATGATTGGAATATCATATTGACATCTAGCTGGGTCATGTGTAGCTTCAGCCTGATAACCAGTATGAAAGACTAGTTCTCGAACACGACGTTTAAGAAACAATATTCCCGATGTATACTCATGGGTCTTTGGAGGATCGGCAATGAGCTTCTCATGTTTTTTTCGATCACTTGTTCGAAAAGTTAACCAATGATCATCTTTAATCTTGGCTGGTACTTTTTCATCCATTGGTCCATGATAGACCTGAGCAAAGAGCTTTACTCTTTTGAGTCGTTTCCCATAAGGAATAGGTGTAATATCATCGGGGGGTTCAACCGGAGGATCTCCAATCTTGGGTTTTTTCTTCTCTTCTTCTTCTTTTTCAGGAGGGGGGTCTATTTTAGGAGGAGAAGAAGGGGTTTTCTTTTTCCCTCTTTTAAACCAGGTCCAGAACTTAAAGATTCTTAGGATGGATATTTCTGTCACGTCTCCAATCGTTAAACCAGATTCCTATAATAAAAAACATGGCCCCAAATAACCCAAGATCAATCATCAATAGAAGATAATAGAGCCAATAGTCAGCATTACTAACAGCACGAATAGATTCAGTGGTCACTGGGAATAGTGTTTCTATCACATTGAAAAGGGTGATAAAGAGAATGAAGATCACTATTTCCCCTAATAATATTCGGTACTTCCGAGAATGGAAGTTCAAGAGTGGTTTAGATTCAGTTCTGAATTTCATTTGAAAAGTCTCCTTATTGCTCGATAAAGTAATACACAAATCAATCCTAGAGTACCCAGTAGTGGAACCCAAGTATAGAAATCGATTAAATAGGGTTGAAAATATTGCCAAGGATTGAAATCAACTAGCATAAGATAATTCATTAACGTATCTCCCGATAGAGAATGAGGAAGAATGTTGTTAATCCTGCTAATCCCCAAAGCGGCCATGCTTGGCCAATGACAAACCACCAAGGGGTTTCTGCAAGATAATCCCAAATGAACCACCAGGAGTCAGGGGGGATGCAAAACATGAGGAAAATGAGAAAGCAGGCACAGACAGCAAAGAACAGTTTGAGGTCTTTCATTCCGAACTGAAACATGATTTCACCAGGCATATTTTTGATAAATT
>JBHLKP010000281.1:0-4822 GCA_048886525.1 Candidatus Hodarchaeota archaeon
ACAATTGATTTTTTCGCAACTGTTTTCGACTGGCCAGAAAACCAAACTTTAGCAAATTTACATTTAACCTTAGAATGGTCTCCAGATCCAAGTTTCTGGACTGATATCTCTATGGATGCTATTAATGATACATTCTTTTCTTATAGATTCAATTCTACTTATTTTCTTTCCCAAGATATCTGGTATTATGTATCAGTTTATGATTCAGAGTATAATACAAATGATCCTACTCTCTATAGCGCTTATAGCATAAAAATGACTGATATAATTAAACCTGTTTTATCCCTTATAATATTAAATTCTACAACTTTTGATGGAGAAATAACAATTGAATCATTTGCAATGGATCCTTTTGGAGAATCCTTTGGACAGTTTATCAACAATACCATCGTTCTCGAATTAACATATATGAATGCTACAACTAGCTACAATATGTCATACAGCAGATTATTTACTTATGAAAAAACATTTATCTTTAACTTTGGGGAATTTGTTGAAATAACGGCCTATGTTAAGGATAATATGGACAATCAAGCTAATATTAGTAAATCTATCATTGTAGACGATTATACTCCACCAATAATTTCGGATTATGATGTTTGTGATTATCAAAATGGTTCTTTAAGAATTTGGGCAAAAGTTATTGAACGAGAAACAGGATCAGGATTACCTGAAGATAATTCTTCTATTCATCTTACATATAATTTTAACAATCGAATATACACCGTTCAGATGGATTGGAATGGAACAGGTAATTTCTTCTGCTACAAATTACCAGTCCTATTTGAACCTGGTGAAGCTTTTGCTTATAATCTCTCTGCTTATGATGTCAGAAATAATAACGCGACTACAGATCTCGAGTTTTACTCAGTCCAAGATAAGGTAAATCCTGTTATTAACCAAGTTAAAATCGATCAAGACCATACAAACCACACTCATGTTCTATTAGACTTCAAAATTAATGCGCTTGATCCATTTGGAAATATTGAAAATGCTTTTCTAACCATTAAATACACATTGAATTCAGAACAGCAAGAAGAAATCGTTGAAATGATTCTTGAAGGGGAATATTATACTGCTGAAATTTATTTACTTTGTAATCTATCTTGTAATTATGAAATACAGATTTTAGATGAAGCATTAAATGCAGCATCTAATCAAAGTAGCTTAAATACACTTAACTTCAAGCCAACTCAAGTTTCGGAATTTGGTGTTGATTTTAATACCTCTAAAGAATTTATCGGTCAACCAATATTTTGGATTTCCATCAATAATTCTTATAATGACGAAAATATAACATTATCAATATATGACGAAACTGTTGAAAAATGGATAGCATCTGATGTATATATGAATCGAATTACTGGAAATAAATATATTTATAATACTACTATTGCGTATAATAACAGTTTTTCATATATGATGAAGGTTTATGATAGTGGTGTTTTTGCAGGATATTACAATGAAATTCACTGTGAGGGTAATAATAGGAGTTTAGATTATTGGGGCCCAGTTATTAATGCTTCAGGAGTACATAAAAGTAATAATACATTAGAATTCTGGGCTCAAATATATGATTGGGGGTCTGGAGTCTCTCAAGTAACTCTAAATTTGGATACTAATCCTTCTACAACCCTAGGAGGTATCAGTAGTCGAGAATTAAATACTGAGACCTATCTTATGACTTTTAATGGAACCTATTATGTTGTTAACGTTACTTTTAACAATAGTGTTCTAATTAATTGGTATATAACTGCTTCTGACTGGAATAATAATAATGATTTAGAGAATATGCAAGCAAATCCCAAAATATTTAATCTCTTTGTTGAAACTCCTTTTGATATTCCCATAGATAATATATTCATTGAAACTCTATTATTTATGAGCACTATTACACTTGTATTTGTTATTTTCAGTGCACTTTTAGTAAGTCAGTACAGAAAAAGGAGGGATCGAAAGCGTGAGAGGTTCTTAACTTATAAAAAACGATTATCTGTCATTCCTGAAATTTATTCTCTTGTTATTACATCTGGAGTAGGTCTTCCAGTAATTAGTGTCACAAATGTATTACACATTAAGGATACCAATTTGGATGGTTCCTTGAGTGGCCTATCAGTTGGAATAGATAGTTTCTTAGAAAGTTTTCAAGCGGATTTTATAAGTCAAGTTCAGGGAGAATCTACTGATAGAGGAACTGCTGAACTTAGCTCACAGATTCGTTTAAGCGTTATAGAGAAACAACATGTCCAAATTCTTATTGCAGCATCACCCTCTTATCGAATGTTTCTATTCATGAGAGTAAAACCCCCAAAGTTCATTAGAGAGCTATTTTATAAAGCAATTAGTGAAGTTGAAGAGAATATTCCTTTAGAAGATTTAGGAATTATCGATGAAAATTTGATAGGCCCTCAAGTGTTAGCAATTATTCAAAAATCATTACCTATCGCGCTTCTTGGCCATTTTATCCTTGATGTAAATAGAATTATTCAATTGGATCGAATTATGAAAGATAATAAAGAATCAGGAAAATCTCTAAAAGCAATAAATGCTTTAAAGCAATTAGTAATGATAAAAACATTGCATCTCACAAAGAAAGATGTTAAAATCAAGTTAAACTCATTTAATACTCTCATGACGGAAAATAATATTAGATATACAGATAAATTAATTTTTAGCGAAGCTCATAGTATTATGGAACAGATACTCAAAATACCTTCTGAAAATATATTTGAGGCTTTATGGTTGGGTTGTTCTCCAAAGATCAGAATTATTATTCCATTAAAAGATAATTTATCTAGATGAGTACAGAATAATTGGCAGAGTTCATTCTCATCAACTGTACTATCCTAGATCAATTAATTCTAAGAGAGCTTCAATTCGAGTCCAAGCTTGCTCAACACTGAAGTTTCGACTGTCACACATGTCACCATCAATGATTACTCCTGGTAAACCTGTTTTTTCAGTCACTTCACGACGAGTAACTGGTTGACCAAGGCTATAGCGTTTACAACTTCTCATAGAGTGATAAAGGATACCGTTGCAATGGTAATCAAGAGAAAGATTACTAATTAAATCAATTTTATGTTGAAGAGTCTTATTTAGATATATATTTGAATATAAAACAGCAGCGTCTCGAAGTAAATCCCCAGAATCTTTTAATTTGTAACCTTGACTCCAAGCCTGGGTATATGTATCGACAGGAAAAACTACTCCCTTTTCTGACAGTGAATTAAAGAATTCATATAAATTAAACCAAATAGGTATATTATCCCATAAGAGACGATAATGTTCTGGAACTGTGATCGCTCCAAGGTCTTTATCTACACGATCCTGGACCTCAGCAAGAACTTCTTTGTATGTTGAAAGAGTTTCGGATTTACCCCGTTGCGCAACAACTGGAGCCATTAGTAAAAAACGATCAGCGCAATTTAATGGACTAGGCTTTTTTTTCCCGAATTCCAATATTTGAGTCCACAAATCAACTGCTTGCAATGAATTATGCATTGTTTCACTTATTCGTTCCTCTTCCATCTTTCGACTCATTTCTTTCTCAAGAAATTCTGTCAAATTGGATAATTGAGCTGCAAGATAATCGATATAATAACTAGGTATTGAATCACCCAGGGGAGGAGTATCAAATAGGAACATTGGGATATTATGAATTCGAGATAAATCTTGATACCATTTTAGAACAGTACCACAAATATTATTTCCACAAATTAACATATCAGGTTTGGCTAACCCACCTATTCCATCAATTTCAAACATAGGAGTAGGAGGATCAGGAGAAAAGATACTTCCGAATGATGTCCGAGCATAGGCGCATAAATCTGGTCCATACCCATGAGCTTCAGCAACTTGGCATAAACGAGTACTATCTTTTGCAGCCCCTGCAATTGCCCCATATTGTTCAGGATATAAAGGAATTATATCCATTGCTATTAAAAATTCAACAGGTCCTCCAGACGTAACCCAAGCTACCTTTTTGCCTTCATCATAAAGATAAGGGTTTTTACTTTGTAAATAATACATAGCCATTTGATTTTTTACAGTCTGTTGGCTCGCTAATGGACGATAAACACGTTTTTTTTCATCTATTGGCATCACACAATTCTCCTATTCAGATAAGCATCTCAATAAATGCTGAAAGACGAGTCTGAATTTGTTGTAAATTGGATAAATCTGGAGATGTTTCAATATTCAAAAATGGTATTTCAAGATTTTTTAATCTATTTTGAATAGGAACAAATTCAAAAGCATCAGGATCACACCATTTCATCCCTAATAGGACTACTCCATCTACTTTATGCCATCGAATTAATTTTTCGAGACTATCAATACGTTTATTCATATCAAAAGCAGTTGGGTCTGGTATTCTTTCCAAGTATATTTGACTATAGCGTTGAATGAAACTATTCTCTGGAATCTGAAAATTAAAATTACGTGTACCAAATGATAAATCATCAGCTACTATATAATCGAATTCAGGTAGTTCATAGAGTCTGTAATTATCAAACATACCTCCTACTAATAGGAGTCGTGGTGAATCGGGTAAATTTATCAGATGCGGTGCACTCACTATCCCTTCGACTTTTTCTTTTAAGAAATCATTTATTGTTTCTACTGGATATATGTCGCTAAGCAATAGTAATTTTGCAAACTGGCTATATTCCATTTTTCGTTCAGAAACAGAATTTGCCAGTTTTAGTAAATTAGCTCTCTTTATATTATATAATTTAATACTATGTGAAAGAGTAAGTTCAGTATCCTCCTTAAGAAATTGATTTGAGAGAACTTCAATTAAAGTTTCAAACTCATTTTG
>JBHLKP010000282.1:0-4798 GCA_048886525.1 Candidatus Hodarchaeota archaeon
CAAGCTGGTATTCATACCGCTACTGAGATTTTTGAAAAAACAAAAAACGCCCTCGATAGTTTAAAAACTTGGAAGGGCCCCCAGGGTATATTCTCTTCAGTTTTAGATGAAAAGCCAAGTAAATATTCAATAACAGAAACTAAGGATTATTCATTAGTTAAATTACCTGGGATCTATATTTTCGAATCAAAAAATGTTGAAATAGTTAATATTTTTGGTGGCTTTGTTAAAGTTTTTCAGATTAAGGGAGTAGGAGAGTATGTTCAAGTAGGTGGTTTTGTTACTGTTATGGAAACCCCAAATTACAGTTTCGTGCAAACTCCTTTTGTATCAGTGATTGAAACCCCACAAGGAGAAATGGTTAGAGTTTTCGGCATAGATATCCAAGAAGGTAAAAAAATTAATCTAACAGAAATGAGAGCGAGAATAATTGAAGATCAGAGAAATTTCGATGAAATGTTTACGAGACGAATTGAAAATTTGTTTGATGAAGATCCCCAATTGATATTTACTGAATCTGAGGAAGGGAAAAAAGGTTTCTTATTTGGAGAGGATGAAGTATTAGGTGATATTGAGTCTGTGTCAAAGAAACCTCAAAAAAGAAAAGAGAAAATAAGAGTAGAAGGTCAGAAAAAAACAATAACAAAAACTTACAGTTATCATAAGCATTTTCAAATTGGACCTGCTCGTGTTCCAACCTCATCTTCTCCTCCACCTTCTATAGAAGTTCCACAACCTCAAGAGCAGAATAACGAGATTATGAGAATTAACCTTGATAAAGAGGGGATTCCAACAAACCATCCACAGTTAAAAGAGTTAGAAGATGAGATAAATAGAATAGAAAAAGCGATTGATGAAGCAGATGATAGATTGTTAAAAGATACTCTATCTGAAAGTAAACATACAGAAATTGTTACAAGGTTAAAGAAAAAGCAGAAGAAGTTATTAGAAGAAAAAGAACAGCTTAAAGATGATTCAAAAGTGAAAATGGTTTGACTATTTTTATTTTATTTCTGAAAATCTCTTAAATTTCTGTGTACTGCAAACTATAAGAATCGAATGCAAGGTTTAAATTTTCGATTATCGATTTCAGTTTGAATTGAAATTCTGATTGATTAAACAAGTCATTTTTTAGTTGTAAGCTAGAAATTCTATCTTTAATCGTTTTTTCAACTTCCTTATGATTCTCATTGATATTATTTTCAATCCAGTCAATAAGCAGAGAGACTGAATAAGAAAACATATCTATTGCAATTTTTTCTTCTTTTCTGTTAAGAGCTACGATACCCGCATTATGATATATAATACTTGCCCTTTTAAGACTAATTAAAGCATTAATTTGAGTTTTTTTCTGTTGTTCTACTAGATTATCGTCATATGGCATTCCAGATAAATTTTCATGTGCTGAAAGAAACATTTTTGCTGCATTTTCAAAATCTTCAATTTTAAAGAGACAATTAGCACATTGAATTTCAATTGGGATTAAATCGAAAGATGAGGTGCCAGTTTTTTTCAAGAGTCGCAACGAATTTTTATAAGAATTTATAGCTTTCAATATAAGGTTCTGTTTCTGTTCTAATTTAGCTTTTTCGAATATTATTAATCCAAGAATTCGATTTCGTTGAATATTCGTATCCTGATCTAATAAAAGATTCTCTGCTCTAGTAAGCAATTTATAAGATTTATCTTGATCCTTTAATGTTCTTGCAGCGTCGTATAGGGATCTAGATGCAGAGATATAATCATTAATCTCTATAAAAAAGTTAGTTGCTTCCTCTAGAAGGGTAACTCCCTTTTCATTATTTCCTAATAAGAAATATGCACTTGCAGCTAAAATCAATGATGTTGCAGCTTCCTTCAGTCCTTCATTTGTCATCTTTAGGTATTGAGCTGACTCAATTCTCTGATCCGCTGATCTTCTCATTAGGCTCCAAGCATATTCAGGATTATCCTGTTTTTCTTTCTCTCCTTGAATCATCAATTTACTGGCATATGAAGAGGAATATTTCGCTGCAAGCTTTGTATCAATTTCAGAAGCAATTTTTACTGCCTTTGTAAAATACAAGTTTGCTTCTTCAAACCGATCTTGCTCATTTAATACAATACCAATGTCAAAATTGAGTGATGCTGTTATCTGAGGATCCTTGACCCATATTGCTCCTGCTTGAAGAAGTTCGATGGCTTTTTCTAGATCACCAAGATGAAACGCACATTTTCCGGCATAATAAGAGTTTTCACCAGATTTTTCAAACAGACGAACACGAGCAAAAGCTTCCGACGCTTTTTCAAAAGCCTCTTTTGCCTCACGTAGATTGCTTCCTTCCAAGAAAATTCGTCCTACTAGTGAAAATGCAGCTCCTGAATTCTTATCATCAATATTTTCCAACCTATTAGCAATACGCAATGCGTTCCATAATTGGTTACGATCCTTTAAATTATTCCATGCTTCTTTTACATGTTCTAAATCTTTTAAAGCTCTTGGGATTGCATAATCTGACTCAACATCAAATGTAATTGCTTTTATTTCGTCATTTAATTCAGATGGTTTAGTTGCTTCTACAATTTTATCCCAAACTTGTTTTGCTGAGAAATTTGAATTTTCTTTTTCTAAGATGTCCAAATATTCAAAAATGAAGATATCTAGATGTGAGTTGATGATTCTTCCAGTTTTTTCATCTGTTATAAAAGCTAAGAAAAATGGTCTTTCATTCCCTCGCAATGTTGGATCAGGCCAAGAATCAAAAGCTACCCGAGATATAATTTTCTGTCCCAAGCTTAACATAGGAAGAGAAAACTCAGTTCTTTGTGAATGCCCATGTTGTCCAAAAACTGTCACTGAAGCTAAATAAATTTGTAAAGCAACTGAGTTTGGGTCATCAAGGGAAGTTGGGGGATAATTAGAGATCACTGATGGCCCAGATACGTCATCCCATCGAACAGCAAGAATTTTGAGGTTAATTCCTGATGATTCAAAATCTTCTGGCGATTATGTACTCTCCTGTATTGTTTGTTTTAAACGACGAAGGTCTACCATTTTCTTTTCAGAGGATGTCGTTTTCTCTACAAGCTGTATTTTTCCTAGTTTAGCTAATGTAATTGAAGGTGCTAAAGCTGTAAAGGACTCATTCCCCTTAATTCTGGCAATTATAACATAATTTTTTTCATCTGGTGTTAATTTCCAAGATAGCAAGTTTTGTATTTTCTTGCGTTCTATTGACGGTCTTAGATATATTGGATCTACCATTATCAGGTCGAAATTAGCTGGGATCCGATCAGTCATAATTATTTCATCGGAACTCGGATTATCTATTGAATAAAACCATATATATTCATATTGAGCGGAATCTACAACAGGTTGAGAGATTTTCATAATTTTAATAATTCCCTTATCATACTCTATTTCATTTCTGTAAAGCCTAGTTAAGGGTTTTTCTCGAAATTCATAGTCCACAGTAAAAGTTTCACCAGGAGGGAAGTTATTGAATATCCATCTAAAGAGTGTCGAATCATGAGTTGGAATGGTTACTGGTTTGAACTCATGTGATGTTTTAGCCTTATTTACTGCCAACTCAGGGGGAATAACATCCTCAATGAGTATCTCATGGAATATTTTTCCATATGTATTTACAAAATCCAGATTTGCCTTCAGATCTTGTTCAATTGAATGATATAAACTAATTGCTACAACTTTTTTTTCTTTTCTCAAAATAATTGATCTTTCAACTCGTTTTCTTAAAATATATTCAATCGACGCTGTTTCCCCTGGTTCAATAAGCTCTTTTTTCCAAGTGAATATTAATCCTTCATTGGTTTTAATTTTTTCATCTAATTCGAAATCTGACTTAATATCGATTATCTGCCATTGATATGGTATCGTATTTACTATTTCAATGTCATGTAGTTCTTCTTCATACTCATTTTCTAGCACTGTTCTGGCTGAGTAGTCGGGGTCTAGCGTATCTGTATCTTTAAGAAATTGTAATAAATCCTCCTCTGTTTCTGGTTCTTTATCTGTTTTAGGTTCTTTTTCATCTTTAAAATCAGTTACCACTGGCTTAATGGTAGAAGGAGAAATGTCTATAGGAGTTAATGTGAATTTCGGTTCAATATATTTTGATTCGCCTCTAGAATCTTTTACTGAAGCATTTAAATCTATAGAAGATACACTTTTTTCTCTTGCAGCTTTGGATACTGCAGCTAGAATAGCAAATGAACTTAATTCGGAAGGATCCTCCGATTCAAGCTGAGGAACTATAAAATCTTGTTTTTTAGGAAGAACTTCTTCATCGATAGAAAAAATATCAGCTTCTAGCGGAATTAAGCTTTCTTCCTCTTCCAGTGTTAAAGTATCAATTTCTGGAAGATCTTCAACAATTTTTTTAATTTGATCCTGATCCTTTTCCTCCTCCATTTTGGTGGTGGATTGACGTTCCATTGCGTTTAAAGCAATTCGATAATGGTGGTTTGATATGGTAAACCCATATCTCTCCCCCTTCTTGATTAAAATTTGAGCTGTAGCTATATCATCAATCATTAAATGTCTTAGAATAGCTTTGCCATAACAAGTTGCGGCTTTTTTATTTTCATTAATATCAAGGAAAAAATTACCCGCGATAGTGAGATATTGACCGGCTTTTTTTCTATCTCCCTGACGATCAAAACATTTTGCTGCTTCTTCAAAGAGAGAAGCAGCTATATCTAAAGAATGCTTAGAAGCCTCATCCCCTTCACGTACTAATCGTTTACAGTCAGAAATTGACGTAATCATCACTCTTCTTATCCATCGATGATCCTGTAT
>JBHLKP010000283.1:0-4782 GCA_048886525.1 Candidatus Hodarchaeota archaeon
TGCTTGATTTTATTTTCGATTTTTCCAATTACTTCGTCCATAGAGCTCAGATAGAAGTCATAGTAGCTGTAGAACGTTTCTCCCACCTCTAAAATGTGTCTTGCCTCAGGAGTCTCTTGAATTTCCTTGGGTAACTCCATCCATGCTTTTTCATGGTCTTCCAATGTTTTCATTTGTTGTCGAAGCATTTCTGAAGCTAGTTTCATCCTATCTGCAAATGTTTTAAGAAAAGATCCCGATCCAATGCTATAAACTTTCTCCCTGGAACCTCTCGGTCGGTTTTTTGTTACCAAGAGTGCATTCTCAAGGGCTTTTAATGTTTTAGAGACTTGACCTCGAGAATAACCTGATGCATCTACAAGTTCTTTTTGAGTAAATGGTTTTGCTGATAGTAAGACTAGAGCATATAAGCGGCCTGCAATAGGGTCAGTTCCTCTAAGAGCCCAGATTTCCTCAAATAGCTGAATAATACTATTCTTAAATTCTTGTAATATCTTTTCAGAGGATTGCGGTCGGTTTGTTGTCACTGGAATCATCTAATGAATTAGTTTATGGCTTCTAATAAAATTTTTGATATTTTTGAAATTTTCCAAATTAGGAAAATTTATAAATTATGAATATATTAATCCTGTTCAGAATTTAAATAAATTTGCGATAATCACGCAAATTGCAGAATTGTGAAAAGAATGAAAACTAAAATTAAAATACAAAATTTGACGAAATATTACGGAAAACAGCGAGGGATTGAGGATCTAAACCTTGAAATTTACAGTGGGGAAATCTTTGGCTTTCTTGGTCCTAATGGCGCAGGTAAAACGACTACTATCCGATGTCTGATGAATATTCTCTTACCAACTGCTGGTGAAATCTGGATAAATAGTGGTAAAGTCGAGCGTAAGAATCCTAAATTGCGAGAAAGCATCGGTTACATCGCAGAAGCGGGCCTTCTTCCAGGTTCTTATACTGCCAATGATTTTCTGACCTATATTGAGAGTATGCGTGGTATTCCTAGCCCTAAACGAGAAGATCTTATCAAACGCTTTAATCTTCCTGTAAAAAAGAAAATTAGTGAGTTGTCTAAAGGTAATAAACAAAAAGTTAGCATTGTTGCTGCTTTTATGCATGACCCTGATGTATTAATCCTTGACGAACCAACATCTGGACTTGATCCTCTTCTTCAACAGGAGACCTATGATCTCATTCTGAATGCAAAGAGTCGTGGAAAAACTATCTTTTTCAGTAGCCATAACCTAGCAGAAGTTCAGCGTATTTGTGATCGCGTTGGTATTGTAAGGGATGGTCATCTAATTAGCGTGGTAGACGTTGATAGCCTTAACAAAGAAGTGTCCAGAGTTTTAGAGGTAACCCTTCTAAAACCGAATAAGGATCAGCTTCGTAATTTTGGAGATCGTTTACTTGAATTGGAAGAGAATCGTGCACGAATTCTCGTAAGTCAATCGGATTCTATCGATAAGTATCTTGAGATTCTCATCCCGATGAAACCAGAGGAGATCATTTTTCCTCCTGCGAGTCTCGAGGATTATTTTTTACAATTTTATAAAGAACAAGAAGAGGCTGCGAAATGAGCGTCACAAAGACACTTCAGCGTTTTTATCTTCATAGTTATCGTCATAGAACAGTTGTTGGATTAGCTATTTTTCTTTATGTTTTGCTAGTAATAGGTATATCGATGTTTTACCCTGGAGAAGACACATTAGTGGAGTTCATCCAGCTTATGACATTCCTTGGGGATTTTCCTACAGATAACCCTGGTTTTTCTCTATGGTTGATATTTTTCTGCGGTTTCAGTCTTTCTTTGTATCTCCCTGTTGCTGGTGTATTTCTTGGAAGTAATTTGTTACCATTTAACGAAAAGGATGGTAAAGAAATCCTATTTTCCACTCCAAGATCACTTGCAAAATCCTTCTTGGAAAATTCAGTAGTTGTTGTCATTCTGATTACTTTGCTTTCTCTCCCCAGCTACATTGTTTCTCTAGCTTTACTTTACATCAATAATGCTTGGGATGCTGTTTTGAATATCACTATTAGCTTTTCTCTTGCGATTATGCTCGTAATAGCCATAACCTTTATTACTGTGTTCGGATGTACAATTAATTTTTCCAAAACCACTGGATATATAATTGGTGGATTATATATTGTTTTTTCGATCGTTGCGGATTTGACGGCAAACCAAATAAGTGATCTTGAGTCTCTTCGTCAATTAAGTCTGTTTTCTCAAGCAAAAGTTGTTAATAATAGCTTGACAGGTTCGTGGAATGAAGAGTTTATTTTATTAGTTATTTGCCTTGTTTCACTCTTAATTATTGCCTCAATTGTGCTGTTATATAGAAAAGATTTTTTGGAAAAAGGCGTGCAAAAACAAACAATCGTGGTGGAATCTGACGATGAAATGGAAGTAAAATCATCTGAAAAACTCTCATGGATTCGCGCGCCTATAGATAAATTACTTAGGAGATTAGGATGGAAATATCCTGCAATAAGAGATCAATTACATTCTAATGCGGGTCTTTTTGTTATTTATTTTGCTTTTATGTTATTCTATGCATTTTATGTTATAGGAATGTATATGGAGGAAGAAGTGGGTGAGCTTTTACAGAGTTTTAACATGCCATTTCTAGAAGCAATGCTTTTCGGTAATTCTCTTTCAAGTACCCTCGCTGATCGACCAATGGAGACTTTTCTTGCCTTAGAGATCTATGCTTTTTCTTGGATGATAATTGCTCCGTTCTTTCTAGTCATCATATACAATATTTTAACTCGAGACTACAAAAATAGCCACGCAGAGATTACATGGCCCCTCCCGAAATCAGGAATACGAATTTTTTTCAGTAGAACAGTAGCCGCGCTTGTCTATTTTATCATCATATGCCTTGCGCAAATTCTAACCCTATTCATCATGGAGGCGCTTCTCAATCGTTTCTCTGAACATGGAATTATGCCAACATTAACCGCTCATTTCCTCTTCATCTGGGGATATTGCATTATTTTCTTGTTTTTCCTTTCGTTAGCTCTTTTAGTGCCTCATAAACATGCTCTCAAAACCCTGATAATTGGTTGGGTCTTTTTTGTCTTTATAGTGTTCATCGCTTTTCTTCCTGGCAGTGATCTCTCTTGGATGCGATTTTTAACCCCCTTTGGATATTTTGATTCAATCAGTGTTATCTTGGATAAACGATCTTTTATTGACATCCTCCCTGAAGCTGTGATTGGAACTCTTCTAACCGTTTGTTTCTACATTTTTGTTCTCACGCAAAGAATTCCAAAAAGAGACTATTTAGTTTAATTCCTTTTGAAGGGATATATTTCCCTTCTTTTTTATCAATTTTAAAGACCTAAGAAAAGAAATGAATTTAAGGATGAGAGAACCATGAAGCTGTTTTTATGTAGAATTGGATTTTTTCAATTTCCTATTTTTACTCTTCTAGCGGGTTTGATCCATGTAAATTATTCGTTTGACAAAAATTTTCTAAGTGACTTAGGAAGAGTTTCTAATATTAATGGAAATTTCATATCATGGATATTGTTCACACTATCTTTGATATTATTGGCAATTAGTTTAATTTTGTTCTACTCTGATAATATTTGGGGCATTTTATCTGGTTTCAGTTTCGTCTGTGTTGCACTCACTCCAATTGATATTTTGCCTTTTTTACATATGGTGTTTGCACTTTTAGCTTTTAGTTTCCTTACTGCTGCTTCAGTTCAAGCTGATCTTAAGATTCTAACGGGTGTACTAATTACTTTTCTCTTCAATTTCTTAATAGCAGAAGCCCAAATGATTCAAGTCTTGAATCAGAAATTTGTTTTTTATTCACTGGTTATTCTGCATTTAATCAGCCTTTATAATTTTTCTTTTCTTTTTAATCAATATTATAGAAAAATACAATTTTTACTATCTTTAAATCAATTCTCAAGTTCAAAATTCATATGGTTTGTGCAAGAAGGGAATAATATATAGTGAGGTATCAAAACGAGAGTTAAGTTTATTTCAATGTTTATGAAAAGAAAAATAAAATTCATATTATTGCTTCCACCTATTCTCATTCTGAATATTTGGATTTTTTTAGTTCTATTTACTTTAACCAAAGTTCCTTTTTCTCAGATTTCTTTGAGCTTTAATACTGATTCAATAGGGTCACAAGTTTATTTCGTACACGGTTATTGTGGAAATGAATCTCAATTTTATGATATGATCAACTATCTTGATAATTCAGAACTTTTTAATAACCAGTTAAATAGAACGATTGAACACCTCTTTTTTAATTTTTATGAGAAGTATTACAACCTTGGAATGACGAAAACACAGATTCATAATATCCAAGGAGGTATTTCAACATTTGCTTTGGATTTTTTTGAGCAACTTCGTCAAACTCATGATTCTGCGGAGATTAGTATTGTGGCTCATAGTCTGGGTGGTTTGATCGTTCGAGAAATGTTACGTAATCACCGCAGGGAGCTTGAACTCTCTAAGATTACCATTATCCGTGTCATTACATTGGGCACCCCTCATCTTGGTACTTGAAGTATAGATCATCCTTTTACAAAACAGTTTTTGTGGTTCCTTGGGGATAATAGGAAGACAATAGTAGGACAATCAGCTATTTCTAATAGTTCCTTTCTGAATCACATTAATCAGGATCCTGCTAGTTATATGAATGGAATTGATTGGTACTTTGTCACGGGAGTGTCTTTTAAGGGATTCATTTAAATTAATTCTCTTTTGACAATTTCAGAGCTTCTATACTTCTCCCATAGGGCCAA
>JBHLKP010000284.1:0-4752 GCA_048886525.1 Candidatus Hodarchaeota archaeon
AGAGGTATTAGAAACTGAAATGAATCAATTTATTGCTCCTGTACAAGAATTTCTTAAAAATATTTGAAAAACTTTCGGGTTTAATGTAGCTTCTTTAGTTTAACTTTTCATTATGTATTCTAAACGATAATTAAAAGATCGAAACTTTAGTTTTATAATAAAATAAAATATTTAACAATTACAGGTTATCAAGTTGAACTAGGTGATAAAATGGACGAAAAAGAATCTATATCATATGTAATCTTATTAGCGGTTTCAATGTTTATAATGCCAGGTACACTAGCTGATGATAGCCCTCTTTATACGATTTCATTACTATTGAATTTAGGAGCTATAATACTTCTAGCTGTTGCAATGCTATTGATAGCAGTAAAAAATATTCCTTTTTTTACACCATATATTCCAGTAGGTCTTGGAGATAACATCATAAAGCTTTTAGCTTGGATTGGTGTATTAATAGTTGCGATTTTAATTATTATTATCAGTTTTTTGAATTCTTTAGCAGGTTGAGAGTGAACAATCCTCATATATGTGAAAATCTTTCAGACTCGAAAAGCTAATCGTCAAAATATTGAAACCAAATCATCAGATTTATATGCAAAAGTCCTTAGAGATGCTGGTTTTCAGGTTACTAGTGGGATTGCTAGTCTTCCAACAGCAGTTATAGCGACTTATGGAACACATTCTTTCTATTATCAGGCACTTTTTTTATTTTTTGTATTTTTTTGTGTCCTTAATACTGTATTCTCTATTTATAGTTACATTATTATTGATCTGACCTTAATAGATAATTAGGCTTCTCTTTTTTTTATACTTTCTTGTATATCAGAAGTTCTTGGTCTTTTGATAATTTTTAAAAAGAATTTTTTTTAATAAATACTTATAATTCATGGTTTCAATATTATGATAACGTAATTATTCTAATTCTTGTTAAAATTTAAAGCATCTAACTATTATTAATATCCTTACAAAAACATGGAGATTAATGTGATGAAAAAAGGAAGGATGTATGCAATATTTCTGTCTATAATTTTGCTAGGGGTTATCCCAAGTATCAATCAAGACTTAAAACACAAGTATAATAATCATATTAGTCAGCTACAAAAATTACCAGAGTTACCAAATGAGGAGAGGGGAATTATAGAAGAAAGAAAAGAAGATTTTATTCAACTAAACGAAGAACCATCATCTACCTGTAGAATTAAGAATTATATTGAGAGGAGTCCAATTGTCATTATTGGGAATAGCGATTTTGGGCCTTCTAAATACGATTTTCCAGGATTAGGGACAAAAAGCAATCCTTATGTGATTGAAGGATACAACATTACTGATTCTTCAGGAAAATTAATCTATATTGTAAATACTACTGCTTTCTTTGTAATACAGGACTGCATTCTGGATGGGATTAATAGAGTATATCCAGGTATTGAATTTAGCAATGTCACATCAGGGGTAATTTCTAACAATACCCTCATTAACAATGATTACAGCTGTAATATCGCGGATTCTGACAATAATATTATCGAGAATAATCTGATAAGCATGTCTAATCACGCTATTCGTATTGCTTGGGGTTCAGGGAATAATAGTGTTATCAACAATAAAATTCAGAATACTGGAGTGGGAATTACTGTTAATCCTTATTCAAATTCCCGAATATATCACAATACAATTACAGAAATGACTTCTACTGGAATCTCTATAGGTTCAGATTCGAGTGGTGATATAAGAAACAACACTCTTTCCAATATCGGGGGATATGGTATATTTTCAGGGTGGGCTACTGGAAATGTTAAAATTGTAGGGAATTATTTTTCAAATACATCACTAGCAAGTATTGCGTTAAGCAATACCCATTATGGAGTCGGGATCGTAATATCAAATAATACTATTGTGAATAGCCAAGAACAAGGGATTTTATTTGCCTCTAATGATGATAATGTCCCCATCACGCGGAATACGATTGTCAATTGTGTAGGGTATGGGGTAGAACTCAACACCAATTCCGATAATAACGAAATAACGTGGAACAACTTCTTCCATAACAATGGAGGTGGTACTCAAGCGTATGACAATGGGACAAACAATGTCTTCGAATATAACCACTGGAATGATCATGTTGGATCTGACACGGACACGGATGGCTTTGTTGACTCAGGATATTCTATTGTTAATGGGAACACTGACCCCTTCCCCCGTGTTGCTCCTATCTGGATCAATGACAATAGTGATTTTCTCAACTTCAGTTGTTCAGGAACAGGAACGAGTAATGATCCCTATATTATTGAAAAGCAATATTTTTTGAGTAATCGAACCTCCTTAATCTACATTACAAACACTGATGCTCATTTTGAGATCAGAAACTCTATTTTCAACGGTTTAAATGGATCCAATGATCTCATTTATTTAGATGACGTAAATAATGGGCATATTCTTGACAATACAATCACTAATTCAGCTAATAATGCTATTTGGATTAAAGGCTCATCTAATAATAATATAATTTCAGAGAATAACATTCACGATTGTGGTAGTGGGATCAGGTTGATTGGCAACGGTAGTAATAATATTATTTCTGAAAACAGGATTTATAATTTGGTTGCTGCTCACGGTACTGGTATTGCAGTGGATTATGAAGCATACTCAAATACAATTACTGGTAATACTATTTATGGTAGTTGGACTTATAATAACCGTATGCATGGAATTATCGTTAGTCAATCTGCTAAACAGAATGTTTTTTCGGTGAATACCATCTACAATTGTAGTTATAATGGTTTTTACATAGCGAACTCTGCTCACCACAATACGTATTCTGAGAACAATATCTCCCATTGTGGTGGTTATGGAATTTTTACATGGATGGGTACACACAATGATACGTTTTCCAACAATATCATCTATAATACGTCAACTGGTATTGCATTGGATAATTCTAGTAGCAATACTCTTTCTGGGAATACTATTTTCAATTGTACGGAAGGTATTTGGGTACAATTCTCGATTTCTAATCACATCAGTTCTAATATGATTTATAATAATACAGATTATGGCATTGACTTGGGTGAAAGCTCTGAAAACAATACTGTGGAATGGAATAATATTCTGAACAACAATCAGACTGGAGGCTGTCAGGCGTATGACGAGGGGATAGCGAACAACATTCGTTATAACTATTGGGATGACTGGACCAGTCCCGATGTGGATGGGGATGGATTTGTTGATGACCCCTATAACATAAATGGTAATGCAGGTAATCAGGATCTATCTCCACGAACATTTTTCGAGTTATTTAAGATTCTCTCCCCCTTGGATCAAGAATATGGCTCACCTCCCATTAATATTTCATTCTTTGGACATGCTATTCATTATTGGTATTATATTGAAGGAGAGGATCTTGACAATCAAACTTGGACTGGAGATACTTATCGATCCTTACCAACAGGAACTTATACTCTTCATGCTTATGGAAATAATTCTGAGGGTATGATATTCTATTACTTTGTTGATTTCACTGTGGAGACCACTCCACCAAAAATCGATATTATTAGTCCCCAAAATACAACCTATTACCAAGATTGGATTTTCCTGAGTTATAGTGTGACTGATTACACTTCTTATTCTGTTTATCTTGGTGGAACAAGTATTCCTGCCATAATGAATAATATAACGATTGGATTTACCGAAGAGGATGAAGGAAGTCATAATTTAACAATAGTAGCTGTTGATCACCTCGGAAATGTCGCTCGTGAGACCATTATTTTCTATATTTACACTCCTCCTGACCTCAATATTATTTCTCCTCTTAATACCACCTATACTACTGGCAGTATAACAATTAGTTTATCAGGAGATGCTATCCATTATTGGTATTTTATTGCTGAGGTTGACAGTGCTAATCAAACATGGACAGAAAATGTTACACGAAGTTTATCAGCTGGTACTTTTACCCTCCACGCGTATGGCAATGATTCTGATGGTGTAATTGCCCATAAGACGGTTATATTTATAATTGATATACCTACCAGTACCACAACTACCCCCACTACCACAACAACAACTATTCAACAAACTACAACGACTACCTCAAAAAGGGGTTCTTTTCCTAGTTTAATTATCATTATCCTCTGTTTTATCCCGATTTTGATTATTGGTAGAAAACAAAGAAGAAGTTAGAATAAAATTAAAATTACTTCAAATTTATTTTACCACATTTCAATTAAAAAAAAATAGTAATTACCAGGTAGAATGTATCATAAGCAATTTTTTTAAAATAATAAAGCATCATTTTAGAGGTCCTCAGGTATCTATCACTAATCAT
Source organism: Candidatus Hodarchaeota archaeon (assembly GCA_048886525.1). Classification (GTDB taxonomy): domain Archaea; phylum Asgardarchaeota; class Heimdallarchaeia; order Hodarchaeales; family Hodarchaeaceae; genus Hodarchaeum. The sequence goes on from JBHLKP010000284.1 coordinate 4,322, forward strand.
TATTCCTCAAGGAATTATCCATTTAATACTTCTAATTGCTATAATGACAATTTTCTAGAATTTTATACTACGATATACAATGTTTCTATTACTCGATTATTTCTTCAGAGGATAATAAAGTGTAGTTGGCCACTTAGATGATAATAAGCTGTACAAACAAAATTAAGGGGAAGAGGGTCCCAGTATTAACAGCTAGTATAGTCTTAGTACTATTAATTGTTTCTGTTAATTTTAGCATATTATATGCTTTAGATTCATCTTTCGAAAAAAACAAAACTAGTGAATGTCCGCCTTTGATGACTCTAATTAGACCATATTTAAGCGTTTTCGAAGATCTCGGAATAGAACCAAACACGGAAGTTATTCCCAATTCTTATTATGAAGTTCTGGGAAAACTTCGTGATAACGATAACAATTACCTACAAGTATGG
>JBHLKP010000285.1:0-4741 GCA_048886525.1 Candidatus Hodarchaeota archaeon
TAATTCATGCCAATCACAATTTGTTACAACGAATTCTCTTCCTTTTTTACCAATATCCTCAAGTGAATCATTATCTAATATCTTTAAGCAAATTTTGATGACATCTTCGCTGCTTTGGGCATAAATTACACCACTATTAATTCCAAACTCCTTAATGATGCCTGGTAATGCGGTTGAAACAACTGGTTTTCTCATTGCCAAATATTCATATAGTTTAATTGGGATAATATCTCGCATGATTTTGTTATCATGTGATGGGAGTAAACAAATGTCAGCTGCAGAAATTAAATCAGGAATTTTTTCATAAGATTGCCAAGGTAGTAATAAAATCCTTTGGTCTAAGGAATTTGCCTTAATAATATTGATTAGTGTTTTCTTTTGTTCACCATCGCCTACTATTAAAAGTTTAAGATTAGTTGATTTCATTTCATTCTCTGATAGACTTTTAATGACCTCTAAAAGTCCAGAAAAATTATAAAGATACCCCATAAAGAAAAGGAGGATTTCTTCATCTTGAATATTGAATTTTTGTCTAATTTTTTTTCTTTCTTGAGACTTTAAAGAGAAAACTTGTGAATCAACACCAGCTCTTATTAGTCTATAATTCTTTGAACCAAACCTTATACCGTGATCTAGCAATCTTTGATTGATAGCTAAGAATAAATCACACTTTTTTATTGTTATCTTACTTATAGCTACACCCAAAGGCTGAAATACTGATAAAGGTATTAATTCAGGTAAAACATCAATCCAGTATTCACAGAACGGAATTTTATAAAGTTTAGATAGGATTAAGGAGGAGAAACCACTCACAATCCCAAAGCTAGTTATTAAGTCAGGTTTGAATGATTTTATTTGTTTGATGATTTGAAGAAATTGAGTCAGACCGATTGAGATGAGATCAATCCCTTTCACTCTAATGAATCCAGGTCTAATTACAGGAATTACGACCCCATCTATTACTTTTGGAGCTGCTATAATTATTTTCTTTCTTGAAAGGATTTTTCCCTCATTTGATTTCTTATCCCAGTCGAAATCAAAATCAATCACTCTAACTTGATGTCCTAACCTTACAATTCGTTCAAAAAGATGATGAGATTGATGAGGCCCTCTTTTGATCCAATCTGTTTCTTGAATAACTAAAATTTTCATGTCTTTACCCTATTAAAAGGAAGGTTAACAAAAAGAACAGATCGATGATCTTAAATAAATCTTAATATATAATGTTTTCTGGATAATAAGATTAAAATGTCTTATAACCATTCAAGCACTTTTTATGATCTTCTAGTTAAATTTTTTATTTATTCATCAAATGTTTTCACTTTATAACTGCATATATAGAGATAAATTCGTTGAAAAAATAAAAAATATAAAACTAAAAAGTATTAGATAAAGGACATTCTTTAGTTTTTAAATTGACATAATGGAGAAACACGACATGGTTTATCGAATTTTAGTTACTGGAGGAGCTGGTTTTCTTGGAATAAATCTAATATCAGAACTTCAAAAAAGAAATTATGAAGTCTATTCATTAGACTTACTACATCACCATATGGAAAATTACATTCGCTGTGATGTCCGCAGTTATCGACAATTAAAAAGAGTTTTTGATAAATTTGATTCTTTTGATTTTGTTTATCATTTGGCAGCAGAATATGGTCGTTGGAATGGTGAGGATTATTATGAAAATCTCTGGGAGACAAATATCATCGGTACAAAACATCTCCTCAGACTTCAGGAGGAAAAAAAATTTAAAATGATCTTTTTTTCTTCAGCTGAGGTATATGGTGATTATATAGGAGAAATGAAAGAAAGTATTATGAAAACAGCTCCTATAGAAGAAGTATATCAAATGAATGATTATGCTATTTCTAAATGGGCTGGCGAGCTTATGTGCATTAATTCGTCAAAAATGTTTGGAACAGAAACAGTTCGAGTCCGTCCTGTTAATTGTTATGGTCCTCATGAAGTTTATCATCCCTATCGTGGATTTATTCCAAAATTCATTTATCATGTTTTGCATAAGATCCCATATATAGTTTATAAGGGCCATAAACGGATTATAGATTATGTTGAGGATAGCTGCAGAACTTTTGCGAATATTATTAACAATTTTATACCAGGAGAAGCATATAATATTGGAGGGAGAATAGAGTGGGAAAAGGATATTAAAGAAATTAATGACCTTATTCTAAAAACCTGTGATGTTATTGATGATTCTTTTATAAAGTACAAGGATCAAGAACCTTATACTACTCAGAAAAAGACAATGGATTTCTCAAAAGCAGTAAAAGATTTAAATCATAATCCTCTAGTGCCCCCTGAGGAAGGGATTCAAAAAACAGTTGAATGGATGAAAAATCATTATAGTTTAGGTTAATTATACATCTTAATGATCCAAGTTATATAATTTTACAAAAAAGGATTATTATAAATTCAGTATCTTTCAGCTCTTCCATTTGATGAATAGCTTAATAATTTATAATCATATTTTCATTCTGTCTATGCCTAACTAGTTTAGCAGAAACAAAATAAATTAAGCTTTTACAATTAAAGATATAATTCAGAAACAGTTTGATATATTAGATCGAAATAATCTAAAGGCATAACGCTTAGAAATAGCTTTAATATTTAATAATTTAAATGCAATTTCATATCCTAATCGAAAAAGAGTTTGCTGAAAATTTGTGATTTCAGTGTAGTGTTTCGCATTATAAGATCTAAAAACCTTGAAACCTTCTCTTCTCATCCCCTTTACATCAGTAGATAGTTGTTTAGGATGAATTCTAAATTTTGCAAGGGGTCGTCGAATACAGGTTATTTTAGATGTATTTAATAAACGAATGAAGAAATCTAAATCCCCTGTATACTTATACTCGCTGTTAAATCCCCCTATTTTCTCCATCCTTTTTCTTGTCCAAAAAGATGCTTGCTGACAGAAGGGCATCCTTCCAAGTTTCAAACAAATATCTTTTTCTAAGAATGGGTAACGATAAACATATAATTTTTCATTTTTACTTCCAATATACTCACAATATGCAATAAAAACATCGTTATTGGTTTTTAAGTAAGAATCAACCACATTTGAAATCGTATAGGGAAAATATAAATCATCTGAATTTAAATACGCGATAATATCACCTTTTGCCAGTTTTAATCCTTTATTAATAGCATCATACATCCCATTGTCTTTTTCTGATATCCATTCAATCTGAGGATATTCTTTAATAATTTCAAGAGTATTATCGGTTGATTTCCCATCCACTACGATATGCTGAATATTATTATAATTTTGATCTAAAATAGACTCTATTGTGTTTCTTATAAACAATGAACTATTGAAAGATGGTGTAATGATCGAAACCAAAGGATTTTTAGTCATAATAATCCAAACCAATTGATAGAACCTGAATAAGGTTCTAGATTATGCAAAATACTCTATGTATGTGCTTAAGATGCATATACGATTATTATTTGATTTCACTGATTATATAATAGTTCTTTCCTCTATCATGAGTAATTTGATCTACAATTTTTATATTTATGGGTATTAGTGACCTTGTTTTTCTTGTTAAAACATTTTTAATATGGTTTAAGACTGTATTTATATTTTTGTTATGAGGATTGGGAACAACAGATATAACAATTGAAAAATCCTTTTTTTGACGAATTTGAAACGCATTCACTGCATCTGGAAAATCATCGAATATTGTTGTTAAATATTCTCCAGTTAAAAATGAATTATCAGGGAGTATTACAAGATCAGTCTCTCGACCTTTCACACTATCCATGAGAGGGAGATTATTACCACAGGAACATACATCAGAAATTTTTCTTCCGCGATCACCAGTCACATATCTTATAAGTGGAAAAGCATAATTTTCAAGGTCAGTGATTACAATCCTTCCCATTTCTTCATTTGGAATTGGATTTCCAATTTCGTCCACAATTTCAATATAGTTAGTATCAGTAAAAATATGAAGGTATTTTCTCATTCTACATTCAGCTGCTATATATAGAACTTCACTACATCCATATTGATCATAAACAGGTGCATTAAAAGTATTTTCAATGAATTGTCTTTTAATTCTGGGAAGTGGGGATGAAGTAACCCATATAGCTTTGGGTGAATGTATCACAATATTATTTTTCTCTATAAATGAAGCTAAATGACTTATAGCTCCAACATAGCCCTCTAATAAGTCTGGTTTTATCTGATTAAAAGATTGAATAAATCTGCCTATATCTGAAGATGTCATTGATGAGGCATCAAAAAGAATTCGTCTCGTTGGCCACCAGACAAGAGAATACAAAATTCTACTAAGTCTTGTATTTCTTGTCATTCTCCATACATAAGCACTATCTACATTCGGTGTTAAATTCCACCAACTCAACATTCTCCATATGAGCGTTTCTGTTGGAAATCGCTTATCATGAAAAACTTTAACTGGAGTACCAGTAGATCCACCTGTGGAAGATAACCTTAAATGCTTTTTTTCCACTTCTAATGCCAAAATATCGTCAAAGCTATTTCTTAAATCATCCTTTGTTAACAAAGGGATTTTGCGATAATCTTCTGGATCAGTAATGTCACTAGGGGTAAGATCAGCTTCTTTAAACTTTTTTTGGTAATATGGAACCTTTTCGAAAGCATAATGTAGGATTTTTTTTCTCTTATTCCAGTTTATCATTGATAATTCGTCTAGTGTAAGAAATTGGTTTTTTAATAATGTATAATAAG
>JBHLKP010000286.1:0-4736 GCA_048886525.1 Candidatus Hodarchaeota archaeon
ATCTCTTCTCGGATTTCAAAACCGTCTGGAATCCATTTGATTCGTGTTCGAATTCCTATGTTAACCATTTGTTGAAATGCTAATATTTTAACGCCAGATACGATAAACCCAACTTTTCCATTCTTTTCTATGTGATCATATTCTTTATACCCAGATACTTGAAACCCCGTCGTAATTTCCACATCTTCGGGATTACGTATACAAGATATTACTTGGATCACAATCCTCTTTGGTGACATAAGAATCTCCTTTTTAATAGTGTGTAAAGCAGATATTTAAGCTTTAATACAATTTTTTTAATACTTCTAGCGATATCACCTTTGTAGTTTGATTACTTGAAGACAGGAGACAAATAATGTTTCAACTTGGATTGAATGCATATCCTGTTATTTTCGTTCGTATAGCTGGCATGTATTTAATCTTTCTTCAAAGAATAATTGTTCCTTTATGTCGTACTATAATATCTTTTGGAATTAAAAGATCTTCCTTTCATAATTGCAACTCAAATCCTTTAGCAAACAATTATTATAATACATTATTTATCAACAATTCTAAATGAAATTAAAGAAGAGAAAAAGCGATGAACATCACCTTTATCTCTAATTCGAAAGCAAAAAAACATTCAATTGGTAGATTTCATCCTGAATCCGCTCAAAGGATAGAAGCTATCGAACAGTGGCTTTATTCCCAATCAGATAAAAAGATACACTATAAGGTAGTAGATCAACAAGCTTCTAAAGAAGATATTCAAATTATTCATTCAACAAACCATTATGAATTAATTGAAAAAACGAAAGGAGTGACTGGGCATTTTTATTTTGATGCTGATACGGGGGCAAATGGCCACACATTTGAAGCCGCAAGTCAAGCTGTTGCTGTTGGAAAAACGGCAATTCTAGAAAGCGACGAACTAAATTCGATTTTTGCTCTTGTAAGACCTCCAGGGCATCATGCGACACGATCTTCTCCAGGGGGGTTCTGTATTTTCAATAATATTGCTATTGCGGCTGAATTAGCAATACAGCAAAATCGATTCACACGAATTGCAATAGTTGATTTTGATCAGCATTTTGGCAATGGGACTGCATATATTCACGAAAGAAACCCAAACATTCTTTACATTAGTACACATGCTGACCCCCGGATTTCTTATCCAGGTTGTGGATGGGTCGACGAAATAGGTGAAGGTGATGGACGGGGTTATAATGTTTGCGTCCCACTAGGTTATCGTGCATCTGAAGCAGATCTTCAAGTAGTTTTCGAACAGCTTATCCTCCCGATTCTTTTTCAATTTAAACCACAGTTTCTAGCAATCTCTTCTGGTTTTGATGGTTATGAGAAGGATCCTATTGGAGTTTTAGGAATCACTAGTTCGGGATTTTCTATTATTGGATCTTACATACATCGCATCATATCTGATCTCAAGATCAATTGTGCAAATTACCTCGAAGGTGGGTATAATATCCAAATGCTTCCAAGATTGGTACTGAATTATATTAATCCATTGATACATCCAGAAAACGACTATAAGCTAAACCAATCATTAAGACCAAATACACAAACAATAGATACTATAGATCAAGCTAAAAGTTTACTTAAAGATTATTGGGAGCTTTAAACTTCTATGAGAGTTGGATTCAGTCCCATCTTAAAGAATATCTTAAAAGACCGATTATTCCTCCAAATGTCTTCAATCTATTCGCATTTTCGCTTTGCATGGAGATAATCATAATCTTTCCACGTGTTTTTTCAATTTCTTGGAGGATTAGTTTGATTTCCTCGGGATTAACTCCTCCTCCACCTCTTAGTAATGAATCGATCATAATCAAGGACTCAATAGCTCCGGAATTGGACATTTTTTTAACTTCTACGAATCCATATATAATATCAGTAGATCCTTGATTCAATCTTTTCAAAAATTCATCAATTAGCTTATTTTCTTCAAAAACCCGAAAATCTTGTGCCAGCTTATCAACAGCTTCCATTTGTAATAGTTCAGACAACCCCACACGATTTCCTGCACTAAGTGATCCAACTACAATTATGTTAAGATTTTCTTTAGAAAAATTATCTTTTAAAAATGCAGCTATTCTTTCCTTGATAAACCCAGGTCCACCTATTACTATATTTTTTGTTTCTGGAACTATATTTCTCCTAATAATTGAGGCTACTTGGTCTAAAAAGGATTGAGTCTCTTTAGAGCGAACTTTTTCTTTAGTTCGTTTTCTAGAAATATACGACTTTTCTTGCGCAATTATCGTAAGTTTGAAGTTATCAAGCAAACCAATGCAAACCTCGGACTTATCAACAGCCATTAAACAAATCTTTGGCTTTTTACTAGCTTCTTCGGCTTCTTCTAATAACTGTAGGTAATATTTCGACCATTCATCTTTGATTATTGTTAAATCTTGAGTTAAATCCAAATTAAGGGTATGATAAGAACCAATCGACACGTGTTGTTCAGGACCTTGAAATATTTTCCCCTTTACTCTTAGACGATTAGTCACTGAGCTATCCTGAAAAGCAAAATCTTCTACCTTGATTCCAATTGTCATTGTGATGCGTTGGCTATCATCTCCAGACCTTCCTTCACTTCCTGATCTTCTAATCCTTCGACTTGTCTTCGCGATTATCTGATCCCCAATACTGATGATATTCGAGAGAACATATAAATCTGTAGCATTTTCAGGACGCAAGACTAATCGATTGTTCTTCAAGTCTTGCCTTAAAATTCTCATTTATATCACACATGAGGATTTCAAAATAATTTCAAATCCATTGTAATTTTATCTACATCTTTTTGAGCATGAGGTCCAATACCTAGTGCCGTTGTTGTATTAGGAGGTAACTGTGTTCTCCCAGCATCATCAATCTTCACCACTACAACCCCAGTTGTACGAAGTTGCTTTTCAATATTAAGTAATTCCGCTTCAGAATCCACTCCAAGAATAACTTTTTTTTGACCAGTTTTCCACCAAATCGAGAATTCATTTTGTTTTTCTCGCTTAGATTTTATTGCTGCAGCAACTGCAGCATGCGAAGCTTGTGCTGCAGCCTTACCTTTGGACATTTTCAAATCTTTACGAAGAATAATTACTTGTTTCAGCTCTGACAACTAATCACATCTATTGACCTTTGATTTGAAGTTTTATTAAAACTTGAAGCAGTCCCTATTATAATCTAGATTATTTTCTAAGATGTACTCTCAGTGAGGTACATGTACATCATTATCGGACTCATTCTGTGTCCTAGATTGAGTTCAGATTCAGTTTAGGTCAGTATCATCATGGATAAGGAAATCCTCATATCTTTTTCATTGCAGAAATCTAAAATATGAAATTTAAGATCGTGATTGAGGGCAATTTAACAACTTTCATTAAGTAATAATACTTATTGCTGAATTGAGTAAAATATTAATTTATCAATATAAGTAAAAAACATTAATTATATTTTAAATCATACGAAAAAGTCATTTTATGCAGAAATTATTCACTCACTTTTTATCAATTTCAGTAACTTTTTCCGACATAACTCTATCTATATAATTCGACTCTAAAAATAAGTTCTTTCAAGTTACTAGCATAATAGTAGGTTAAAAAATAATTTTAAAGAGTTACTGAACCAATTCATGACCTTTTGTTACACGGATCCGACACGGTACAGGAAATTTAGCTTTACCACGGCGAAGAGCATCCTTTGCGATGTCTAGATTCTCTGGATTTATTCTAACGAAAAGTAATTTGTCACCTTCATATACACGAGCAGCGACACTTATTATTTTGCCAAATGATTTTCGCATTCCGTTTTGTATTCGGTCTGCACCCGCTCCAGTCATCATTTTATTCTCACGAATTTTATGATGAGGATAAATACAAACCCGATAATGATAATTATCTCGTCCAAGATTTCTCGTTAAAAATCGGTTTACATGAATTCGAGCTGCTTCAAGGGCATTGTGAGAGATTTGACAACGCTCATCGGTAATGAGGCTAACCTCAATCGGAAAATTAGTACCTGCTGCTCCAAAATCAAATGCTCTAATTTTTGGTTCAGGACCACCTTTTATATATTTTTTCCTTGTATATGCTGGTCTATCAACGCGAGTATAGCAGTAAGCTGGTCGTTTGCCCATAATATTTCAACTTTGTTTATCCAATAGAGAAAAGAAACTGTAAATCTCTTATTTAAGCACTATTCCAATGAGAATTTTAAGGTTATTCAGAATTATAATAGATGAAAATTTGAATCACCGAAATTTATAAGACAATGAATTTTATTCAGTAATTAATTTTAAAAATATAAATTCATGTGATTATTAAATGAGCCTTATTTATTATTAATTTTACAGTTGAGATGTTAGTAGAAATGGTGGAAATACCAAATTCTTCGATAGATAGAATTATTCGAAAAGCAGGAGCAGAAAGAGTATCTAAATCTGCAATAACAGCATTACAAAATGAATTAGAGGAATATGGTTTAAAAATTTCTAGATTAGCAATCGAATTTGCCACTTATGCAGGGAAAAAGACTATCGACGATACTGACGTTATTTTAGCATTAAAAAAATTAAAAAATCCTTAATTCTAAAACAAGTAAAACATTTAAGCTATTTAAAATATCTTTAAGACTATTGACAATGAGAATAACTGGTTAGGAATCATAAAATATTTGTATGTTTTTTTTACCTTTTTTTTTATTTATAGGATGATTTAAATTAAGCCAATCTCTATCTTTTA
>JBHLKP010000287.1:0-4711 GCA_048886525.1 Candidatus Hodarchaeota archaeon
TTGATTATCTGTAACACTCAGCAGATATTCAACAATAAGATCAATATTGGCTAGTGGGGTATTCAATTCATGAGCTACGCCTGCAGCGAGCTGTCCTACGGCAGCAAGTTTATTTTTTTCAATTAATTCTTCGTGAAGTTCTGTGATATCACTACCACTTGCTTGAACTTCTTCTACCTGTCCAGAATTATTAAAGATAGGTGACATATTCCATTTTATTGCCCTAGTTCCCTTAGGAACAATTATTAAGTTCGTAAATCCTTCGATGTGAGTTTTAGTTTCTTTAATGTTCTTCAATAGAGATTCAGTATTATTTATACTAGTTGGATGGATGAAATTAAGGATATTTTCACCAATCATATCATCCAATGATTTTCCAAAGAAATCTAATCCGGATTTGTTAATGAAAGTGCATTTTCCCTCTAAATTAACTCTTAGAATCATTTCTTGCGCAATTTCAGTAATATTTTTGTATTTCTCTTCTGATTCTTGTAAAGCTATCTGCATTTTTACTCGATCAGTAACTTCCTGAAGTGTAAGAATTAATCCTGTAATTTCATCCTTTAAGTTTTTTATTGGTATTAAGCTCCAATCCCAATATGAAACTCCGCGTTCAGGGTGTTCAGCATATTCAAATGGTTTTGCATCAGCGAAATATGGCTCTTTCGTTTCAATTACACTTTTAAAGATCTCCTCGTTTTCTTTATTAGGATATAAATCAAAATGATTTAATCCAGAAAACTGTTCAGGTTCTCGTTCATCAGCTGAAGCATAGGCTCGATTTACCCATATAAAGTTAAATTGGGGATCTAAGTAAGCTATGCATGTATCAGTTGTGTTAAATACATTCTCGAATAGTTGATTAATGCTATTCAGCTGTTCTTTTGATTCCATTAACGATCTTTCAGTTTTTTTCCGTTCTGTAGTATCAAAAGCAAATTCTATCAACCTTATTACATTTTGATTATCATCAAAGATGGGGTGACAATGTAATTCATACGTCTTAGGATTACCAGCTTCGTTGTAATGAATATGTTCCATCACAACTGGTCTTTTCGATTCTTTAACTTCTTCTAGAGGGCATGGATGATCTTTACCTGAACATGGTGTTTCTATTCCATGCGTAATGTTATAGCACGTTTTGGAAGGTTTTGAAGAACCAAAAATCTGTTTGAAACATGAATTAGTCAATTCTAGAGTGTAATCGTTAATATTAATTACATAGAAGGGATAATTAAGAGATTCAATACCTTCTTTATATAATCGGAATTTTTGCAGGCTTACTCCTCCTTTTATTCAACCATTAAAACTCAAAACACTTATAATTTTCACCTTTAAGCATATTAATAGCTTATATGTTTTCATATTTGTAGAGTTCGACTGATACATCAAATAAAGGATTTCAATAATCCTTAATAAAATATTATCGAATTCCCCGATATTAAGTGCCAAAATAACTAATATATTTATTTAATTTTTTAGTGTACAGAATCTTCTTTCAAGTATATCCTAGAACCTTAATTCTAGATCCAGGATCCAAAAAGCCAGCTTTTTCTAAAATAAAAATTATTTCTCCAAAATAATGCCCACGAGCGGTTAAATAGTATAAATTTTCGTTTTTTTCCAAAATACCTTCATTAACTAATTTTTTAATATGAAATGCGAGACCAGATGAACTTTCAATTTTCATTTCCTCAAAAATCCTATTAAAATTCAATTTCCCTGTAGACTTCAGAAGATTTATTATATTTTTCCGTGTTGGATGCGAAATAATACTTATAATATTATCAAATGCCTGTACTGAGATTAATGATAAAGCATCGTGTAATAATGCCTGATATACATTCATAGAAGGGATTTTTTGATCAATAAGCAATATTAGAGAGAATTCTGATGAAAGTATCTCAAGGCGTAAATTATCTATAAAACGCTTAATATAATCCCATTTATGGGTCATTACTAGTGTTTCAATACCTTTGAATATAATAGTTCCTTGATTATTCGTTGAAACGAATTCCTCTATTTTTTGTCTTAATAAATGCAATTTTGCAGGAGCAATGGTATTTACTCCATTATTAAAGCCAATCTGTATAATTGTAGCCATATCAATTTCATATTTAGCTTTTATTTTATCTGGATCGACATCTGAAACAATTAGAAAAGGAGTAACATGTTCATTAAAGTTAAAATCCTCAGAGGCATCTCTTATTATCGTTTCATTTATAATAATTGGTTTTGAAAGGCTTTTCCGTAATTTTAACTCCAATTCTACTTCTTTTAATTTTGCTTTCAAAATAGAAATTTCAAAAGGTTTTAACAGATAATCAAACGCCCCAACCTTCATTGCTTCAACAGCTGAATCAATAGTACCATAACCAGTTACTACAATGCTTACTATATCAATACCCTGATCTCTTAATTTTCTAATTAAATCAATTCCCGAAATATCTCCCATTTTCAAATCAGTTACAAGGAGATCAAAATCTTTTTCTTTTAATATTCCTAGTGCTTCCTTTCCTGATAGAGCTAGGCTGACTTCATGCTGATCTAAAAGCAAAATTTGTTCTAATTTGTCTAGAAAGGTCTTGTTATCGTCAACGACAAGTATTCTCATATTTCAATTTCCTTTTCAAGAATTTACAGCTGTTTTCATTGAGATACTTTCTTATTCCTTGGTTGGAAGCAATAATTTAATCAAATTTTAAAAATAATTAAGTAAATCTCATTTGATTTAAATTAATTAAATATTTATTTTTCTTATATCGAATTCCCTTCGATTTTCGAATTTTTTGCTAATTTAAAATGAAATTCCTATCCATAAGAAATTCCAATTACTAAATTTAATTTGAGTAAATTCTTTCATAACAAATACTTAGTTAGCTAGAATCTACTTAACAATTTAAGAAGGATATAATTTACTTCTACTTCTAAGGACAGTGACAAATCGTATATGAACCAATTATGGAGTGTACTCCATGAAACACGATAAAATTGATAGAAAAATTCTAGAGATTTTGGATCAGGATGGTAGGACTAAATTCACTGATATTGCTAAGTCTATTCAAAGAACTGAAGGTACAGTCAGGAATCGCATTAGACGATTACAAGAGAAGGGAATTATCCATGGTTTTAAAGTACTAACTTTCCCTGAAAACCTTGGATATGAAATCCAAGCGATAATTACATTTCATCTTGAACCTAGTTATGAAAATTATGTTCAAATGGAGCAATTACCAGAGGAAGCGGAAAAAGGTCACAGTAGACTTCTCTCTCTCTATCGAGCCAATAATGAAGATATGTTTATGCTTGAGGTTCTTTCTAGGAACGTACAAGACCTAACTGACTTTATTTTAAAGCTAAAAAACTTCAATGGTGTTTCAAAGGTCGAAAAATTGATCAAAGTAGAGCGAATTTACGAATATATTTCTTAGATTGATCGTTTCATAAACTTGGAATGTTGTCAAAACTAGAATAATTTTTCTTAATTTTTACATGTTTAAAGAATGAAAGGAGGTCACCAGTCTGACTATCGAGTTGGAAGAGGATTATGTACTGCAATCACGTGCGAAGATAGAGCTAGTGTGCCCTTGGTGCCATATTCATAGTATATCTGCAATAGTAAATCATCGTATGCTTCGCTTGAAATGCTCTGAATGTGGGATGGATGCTTTTGTCTCTCGTATTCCTAGAAATAAGAAACTTAATGACTATATCAGTCGAAGACTAATTCCTTGATGTGCTTAAATTGGCGAGATCTCGTTTTAAGAATTACTTTACCCTCTATTTTTCATTCAAAATTCAATTCGATGAGATTGTAAAATTTATGAAAAAAGCAACATAATGTAGATAATCTCATTATATCAATGTGAAACAAAACACTAAATGGAACATAGACCAACATGTATTCCTCAAAAATAATGGAAACTTGGAATTTATTTCCTCCGAAGATTGGTTTTAAAATCACAATAGAGGATTCTTCTCTTGAGGAGAGCTATCAATGGTGTTTGGAATGGATGGAGATTCATAGTAAGTCTTTTTACTTTGCGTCGAGATTTTTACCAGAAAGACAGAGAAAAAGTGTTGCAGCATTGTACGCATTTTGTAGGATGACAGATGATATTGTTGACGAGGCACCTGAAGGAACAACAAAAGAAGAAATTAATTTGCTGCTTGATAAGTTAAAACTTACTGTTAAGAAATTAGAACAGGGTTATACTTCATCCGATCCGATACTTTATGCTTTTGGTGACACTCTCTATCGACATAAGATACCTATGAAATATATTCATGATCTCATTGAAGGCGTACGAATGGATCTAAATAAGCAGGAATATAAAACGGATGAGGAGTTAGATTTGTATATGTACCGTGTAGCAAGTACTGTTGGCTTAATGATGACACACATTTTTATAGAGAATCCTACTCCTAAAACCTTAGCACGAGCAGCTGATCTAGGAAAAGCTATGCAATTAACAAATATTCTCCGAGATATTAAAGAGGATTATAATAAAGGAAGAATCTATCTTCCAGAGGAAAAACGAGAATTATTTGGTATTTCAGTATCAGATCTCACTGGTGATACTGTAAAGGAGAACTTAAAAGCACTCATTCGTTTTGAATCTAAACGTGCTAAGACATTTTATCGTACAGCAGATTTAGGTATTAAAGAATTGCCTCCTGCTGGAGCATATACAGTAAAGGTCGCATCACG
>JBHLKP010000288.1:0-4707 GCA_048886525.1 Candidatus Hodarchaeota archaeon
GGTTCAACATATTCGGGGACAAATGGTTCAGGTTCGCGTTCCGAAACTAGCGGTTCAGGTTCAACATATTCGGGTACAAGTGGTTCAGGTTCGTGTTCCGAAACTAGTGGTTCAGGTTCGACATATTCGGGTACAAGTGGTTCAGGTTCGCGTTCCAAAACTAGCGGTTCAGGTTCAGCTGAATCTGGTTCACTTGGTTCAGTTATTGCTTTTGGTTCTTCTGTTATTTGACTCAAAATTTCTATAAATGTACGTGCTTCGTCATATTCAAACATCAACGAAAAATCTTCACTTGTAATTTCAATAGATTGCAATTTTTTTCCAAAAATGGTAGCTTTCAAACATATAGGAGGCCCCTCCCTTTCTAAACACCATGTAATCATATTTTTATTTTGATACTCAATTTCCAAGGGGATTCAGCTCCTTAAAATCCTAAATGCTATTTAAGAAGTCGCTAAATAAAGCCACAAATTCGGAAATCTCAGCTTGTTGAAAAACAAGTTTATGGTCATCTTTTTCAATAACCAAACTTCTACTACCATCATCCTGCGTGATAATATGTAAATCTACTTTAGCTCCTGATTTCATTCTCAAACATGTTGCAGAGTCAACTGTTTTTTCAGCAAGTTTCATGAGTGGATCAACCTTCTTAATTTGTATCTCACTTTTCTATTATTTAATTGCTGCTATTTAACTGCCATTATCCTATGATTCTTCATTTACCGAATTAAAATCATTTTGTTTTAACTCTGGAATCATTAAGGGTTTTTTATTATTTGATAATATTACTAAGCGACTTATTTCTGACTCTCTAACGATCCTATAATTAGTTAATCTTTCCAATTCTCTTGCAAAGGAAAGTATATTATTGTGACTAGGCATAGCGGATCTTGGAAGTCTATTTTCAGCTGCACCTACATGAACAACACCTTTCACTTCTATAAAGGAAGGTAACATTATATTAATCATCTCTGCATAACCAACTGGGTCAATAAGATTGAGTCCTTTAGCCACAGTCAATCTAGCCACAGTTCTGAAAGGTACACCTTTTCCAATTAGATGAATCGTTTGCCAAATATTTTCTAGCGCTTTATTTCTTTCAAGTGGTCGTTGAATCCTAAGAAAATTTTCTAATCCCGGAGTAGGAAGTGTAATATACAATTGAGTCGGATAAGATTTGTCTAAAATGATTTTTTCCATTGTTTCAGGTACACTACCATTACTTACTATAAATACAGTCAAATTACTATTCTTCAATTCCTTTATTAGCGTAGAAATCCATGGATAAAGAAAAGGTTCTCCCGTTAACGATAAAGTTGCGTGTTTAGGCTTCAAAGCTTCCTCATATTTAGAAGATTCAATAAAAGGTTTGTAACCACAAATAATTTTCTTTTGGCTTTCCAAGATATCTTTTACAACTTGCTTTGGTTCATCAAAAATTTCCTGTAGACTTTGACTATCTTTTTTTTGGATGTACTCCTTATACATATTAGGTATACCTATATCGGATTCATGAATTCGCCAACAAAATTGACAAAGAAAATTACAAATTAATGTTGGAGAAAATTGAATACAACGGTGAGATTTAATTCCATAAAACTGTTTATAGCAGTACCGATCTTCTCGTAAAGCATTGTGAGTCCAACGACATTTCTTAACTGCAATATTTTTCCCAGAAAGTTGATATTTTTGCTTTTTTAACAGTGCTCGCATTTTAGGATTTGTAAAAGACACTTGAATTACCATAAGTAATGGATTTAGTTGCAGGACTCATTCTGGGAGAGATTCTAATATCTAGTTATTTATAAAAACCTAAGAAATCTTGATCTTCTTCGTCAGGATCATGGGGATTCAAACAAATCCTAAAAAGATCCCATACTAGTTCACTTGCATATCGGCCACGATTAGTTAATACGTATAAGTATTCGAATTCTTCCTTCCCACTTATCTTATATACAAATCCTAGCTCCCTAAGTGTATTTAATTGAGTTTTAACTTTTGATGGCGCAACATTGTGATCAATCGAAGAACAAATCTGTTGGAAAGTCCTACCTGTTGGATTTAGGTGTAGAAATTGTAGTATTAAAAGTGAATATTCCCTTTCGAGTAATTTAAGAGGATTGATTTCCAAGATTGTTCTATTATAATAAACTTGACATCCTTTTTTAAGGATTAACTTACTAATCATCTACAGGTATTCGTTTATATATGCAAATTAATTTGCTAAAATCTAGTATAATTTGAATATTATGACTTTGGTAATGTAATTGTCACAGTTGTTCCTTTTTGCCGTCCAGGAGAATCAATTTCTATTGTTCCTCCGTGTAAATCCTCTATGATTTTCTTAGAGATTGATAAACCAAGACCAGTAGAAGTGGAACCAGGTTCAAATCGAGTAAAAGGATCAAACGCTTTTTTCAGATTCTTCGGTTCAAAACCAAAACCGTTATCTCTTATTAAAATCTGCACTACTTTTTGGCCTTTTATGCTCTTTTCCTCTACAAATAGTTCTACTCTTCCTTTCTCTTGAGGAGAGTATTTTAAAGCGTTATCTAAAGTATTTTGTAAAACCCGCAATAAGAGCTCACGATTTCCAACGATTTCGAGGTATTCAGGAGTGAAAATCTCAACTTTTTGCCCTTTTTGAATCATTTGAGGTAGGATTGACATTTTAGCATCTTGAATTAATTCAATTAGATTAAATGTTTCTCTTTGGGTGATATAATCCGACCTATCGTAACTTTCATACTCTAAAAGGCTTTCAACCATTCGTGCTAACCTCTTCGAATTAGACACGATCACTTGTAGATGTTTTTTCATCTCTGTAGTTACTTCACCAGCTAATCCATCTCTTAAGATCTCTGCAAATCCTTGAATCGCAGCTAGGGGAGATTTTACATCATGCGTAACAGTTGATAACATTAGAGATTTCTGATCAAACCTTTGTTTAAGATCTCGATATTGAAGTAAAGATAAAATATCTGCTGGAGTAGCTTGTCTGCGGTTTTCTGTTTCACCCTTTTCTATTGCCAACATTGAGGCTAAAGACGCCTCTAAAATGTTATTATGAGTATTAGCTATGAAGAGTTCTTTGTTCAATCGTTCTTGCTCAAGAGAACTTCTCTCTAACTCCTCAATAAGTACTTGAATTGGGTGATAGAGATCTCTGATATTTGAAGGAAATTTAGTAGAACTATTCTGTGTATAATAGAAATTCGGGTGAATTTGAGTATTTTTTAAGCATATAAAAGGAAACTTTATGGCTAATTCGTAACTTAACTTCACTCCTAATTTACTTTCAAGAAATAGGAAAAATAGGGAATATCTTTTTCCATGTTTTAGTAGTTTTTCTACTAATTTGGATTCAATAAATTCAATGAAACTCTTAGAAACTTTGATAGTAGAAATATCAATAAATATATTTTTTCTTCCATTTTTCTCTGGATAAGTATTAAAGATTTCTTTTAGAAGAGCTGGAAAAACGCTCTTCTTCCATTTGGATGTTATTTTATCAGGAACTACAAGATTTTTTATGTAAAATCCATTCTTAAGAAGCGTGTTTAATTCATTAAAACGTTCTTTATTTTTAGATAGAACAATTAAAAAACGCTGAATTTCGGTTTGAGACAAGGTAGAGGTTAGGAAAAAATTAATTTCGCTCTTTTTTTCGTACAGACAAAATACATGAGAACTTTTCCTAGTTTCCTCCAAAATTAAGACCCCATATTCCATCTCTGCCTTACAAGATTGTTACAAAAGATATGTTTTTATAGATGTCTACCTAGTTATTAAGGAGTTAATTCATCAACTATTTTACTCAAATCTAATAAGTGTATATATCTATCTCTAAGTTTTATTTGAAACTCAATTCGAAAACACTTTAATTTTTCTGGAATTTTTAAAACTCTCTCTCTCTTTATATCCTTTGGCTTCATTTCACTAAAACCAAGAATTTCATCGAAAACAACTCCTATTGTAGTTTTACTCTTAGGTTTGTGAAAATAAATAATCCTTGTCTGTGAAGTTAGTATAAATGATTGATCTTTACAATTAAGATATTTCTTCAAATTAATAACTGGAATGTCTTGATTCTGACGTTTATAAGTTGATATAACGAACACGGGAAATTCTCTTTCCCTTTTTATATCAGTAAATTCACTAATCCCATCAATTTGATCAATTGAAATTAAAAACTCGTTTGATCCTAGCTTAATATGAAGATATTTCTTTGTTTCATTATTAACGGTTTGATTATCATTTATAAATATTTATTCCACCCCTATATTGTTTGATTCTATTTAAGGTGGATAAGATCCTAATGGTTTAATCGTATGGATAAGGTTGACCTAATGTATTATAATTACTTAATTCAGCCAATGTTCTTTTATAACCTTGTGAGCCTTTATCAATAGCTTCACCGATCGGAATTAACGCTATTACACTTAAATTACTCAACTCACTGGTTATTCCAATAAGCGATCCAACAATTTCTGGATCGAAATCAACTACTAAAGAAGAACCTAGGTGGGTTGCAGTTGCAGCCATCATCATTTGAGAACTAGCGATTATTGCATCAATGATATTCGTATCATCAGTATCTTCAGCATCCGAAACTACAACAACTGCAAATATTGCAGCAGCATTAACAATCCATTCTAATCCATCTATTCTTTCAGCAAGTTTTTCTTTCAAAGCATGATCGTCAAT
>JBHLKP010000289.1:0-4691 GCA_048886525.1 Candidatus Hodarchaeota archaeon
AAATCGAAAGGCGAACGGCGCATTGCGCGAATAGCTGATTCACCTCTTCTCCCAGAAAATGAAACAGTTTTTGCCATCACGGGCGACGGAATATTGGATGTAAGTTAAATCTTCTTTTTAGAACGGAAAATGAATATATCCGTTCTTTTCTTTTTTTTTAGGTTTTTGAGGTTAAAATTGGAGAGCTTTTAGTCTAAATAGAAGAAAAAAATATTAGAAAAATAGATTCTAAGATTGCTATCATGAATAAAGTATCTATAATAATAACTGGACATAAGAGTGCAGGTAAATCCACCCTTTGCTGGCAAGTTCTAAAATATCTATATATACTGGGTATTAAGGCAGCTGGGGTTATTACATTACAAAATGATAAGAAATGGTTTTATATAATTTCTTTAAAGACGAAGATTCCTTTTGAGGCGGGTGAAAATGAAAATTTCGTTCCTATTGGACATTTTCGTGTTCACAAAGAAAATTTAAAGAAAGTTGTTTTAAATATTCGATCTAATTTGGGTTGTGAATTCCTTTTTATTGATGAAATTGGCTTATTAGAGCTACAGGGAGAGGGATATCATCCAATTTTAGATGCAGCGATTTCTCGTGAAAAAAATAATATATTTGTAGTTAAAAAAAGAATTTTAAGTGATTTTCAAGATCAGTATCCTAGTACAAAGAGGTATCATATTGTTGATGTGAGGAATCGTCAGATAACAGAACCTTTTGAAAAAATCAAAATATTGATTGAGAACCATATTAGGCATTAATGAAGATCAAAGTCAAACTATAGGAGTCACATATAATGGTAAAAGAAGAATATATTGGAGCGATTGATCAAGGAACAACAGGTACACGTTTTATGATTTTTGATAAGTATAGTAACCTTATAGGATCACATTATAAAGAACATAAACAAATTTTTCCCAAACCAGGTTGGGTTGAACATGATCCGATTGAGATATGGCAAAATACAGAATATGTTATGAAAGAAACATTAAATAAAACTCACATCCAGCTTGGTGACCTTGCAGCTATTGGCATAACTAATCAGCGAGAAACTACAGTCGTATGGGATCGCAATACAGGAAAACCAATTCATAATTGCATCGTATGGCAGTGCGTGCGAACAGAAGATATTTGCGATAAACTAAAAAAACAGGGATTAGAAAATTTGTTTAAAAAGCGAACAGGTTTAGTAATAGCAACTTATTTTTCAGGTCCCAAGATACGCTGGTTATTAGATAATGTCCCTAGGGCGAGAGAAAAAGCTGAAAAAGGGGAATTACTTTTTGGGAACATCGATTCATGGTTAATATGGAATCTTACTGGAGGTACTCATATTACAGATGTTTCAAATGCATCACGAACCATGCTTATGAATCTTAAATCGTTAAATTGGGATGATGAGTTGTGTGAGCATCTAGGTATACCTAGATCTGTGCTACCTATGATTCGTCCATCAAGTGATGCAGAAATTTATGGAAAAGTCAATCTTAAAGGAATAGTTGGAAACACTCCAATTTCAGGGGATCTAGGAGATCAGCAAGCAGCTTTATTTGGTCAAACATGCTTCGATCCAGGAAATGCCAAAAATACATACGGAACAGGAAATTTTCTCCTATTAAATACAGGGAAGAAAATTGTGAGTTCCAAATCTGGTTTACTTACAACCGTTGCATACGGTATTGGAAATGAGACTATTTATGCGTTAGAAGGAAGTGTAGCAATTGGAGGTGCTGCTATTCAGTGGTTACGGGATGCTTTGCAAATTATTTCCTCTGCACCTGAATCTGAAAGCCTAGCAGCTTCTGTTTCTGATAATGGAGGAGTTTATTTTGTTCCAGCATTTGTAGGATTATTCTCACCTCACTGGGATTCAACTGCTCGGGGAATACTTGTTGGATTGACCCGTGGTAGCAATCGTGCACATATTACTCGAGCTGCCCTTGAATCTATTGCTTTTCAATCATTTGATGTTTTCCGAGCGATGGAATCGGATAGCGGACTCAAGCTCCATTCTCTTCGTGTGGATGGTGGTGCATCAAAAAATAACTTTTTGATGCAATTTCAAGCAGATTTATTAAAAATTGAATGTATTCGACCAAAAATTGAAGAAACAACTGCTCTTGGGGCAGCTTACGCTGCAGGTCTTGCTGTAAAATTTTGGGAAAATATTGACGAGCTTAGAGAAAAATGGTTTGTAGATCGTATATTTAAACCTCAAATGGATGAAAAACAACGAAATATGATGATTCATTACTGGAATAAAGCTATAGAGAAAGCTAAAGGATGGCTTGAGGTCTAGAAGGACAATCTGATCTTGAAATGAGAAATAACCATTTCTTAATCACATAAATCAAATCTATTAACCAATATTTATTTCTCTTCTGCTAGAAAAAGGTGAACGGATTTTTCCAATTCTAGTAAGGTATCATAAATAGCATCTGGATCGTTTTTAGCCAAAGTTTCACGAATTGAATAACCTGTTGTCATTCCAAATGTTGTAACACCAACATTCTTTCCTGCAATGATATCTCCTCCAAGATCACCTATAATAGCACAGCTTCGTGGTGTTTGCGTAAGGTTAAATTTACGCATAAAATGCACAATACCAGCTTCTTTATGTTTCTCAAATTCTCCAGCAGCAAGTATATTGTCTTCAGGGAAATATTTCATCCCTTTAAGATGAGTATCCAAGAAAGTACGAATTTTCTTACGTGATGTAAAACTTATGATAGCTAGTTTGATATTTGAAGCGTGAAGACGTCTTATAGCTGCTAATGCATCTTTTGAGGGTTTAGCTTTTGCAAATAGCTTTGCATGATTTCTTCCAACAAATATCGTAGCTTGAAGTGATTTGAAACGACTGTACCCCAAAGCCCGAGCGACTTTATACATAGTTCTAACAATAAGCCATTTTACATTCCGTTCTGATTGAGAGAGCTTTGAGAATGAAATTTCATCTGCCTGTTTAATTGCCTCCATAGGATCAGTTTGCAGATATTGGGCCAACATACTAAAATAGTAGGATTTCGTATCTACCAGGGTACCATCAAAATCAAAAAATATAGCTTTTATAGGGATATAGACTAGTTGAGGCATAACTTATACCGCAGGTAGCATTATGGCAAATAATTATTAGTGTATTTTCTGTTACTAATTCTTTTCGTATCGAAAATTCTATTTATCTTTTTTTTTGATTTTATCATACTTATTTAAGATTTTGAAAATATCGCTTAAATGCTTAATCGTCTATTCTGGGGCCTCTATTGATAAAAAAGTTAGTTAGATCAAATAATAACCTTTCTAATCTATTCGTTCCTGTACCAACCGTTGTTACAACATTTGATGAAAAAGAAATTCCCAACGCTTTTACTGTTTCGTATGCTACATCCATTAATTGGAAACCACCTATCATTCTAATTTCAGTTGATCCAAAGAATGAATCGGCAATGAATATTAGAGCTACAAAGAAATTCACAATAAAGGTCTTAAGAAAAGACAAATTAGGAAAAGAAATAGCTGGAGGACTAGGATATATTTCAGGATACGATTTGCACAAATTCTCGGAATTTAAATACCTAAAGGAAATAAAAATAAATTCGAACAAAAGACGGCCTCCTGTTGTTAATGGTGCTATTTTGGTATTCCATTGTGAATTTATCAAAGAATACGAGTATAATGAACTAGTACTCATTATAGGTGAGATTAAAGAATCTAGAGTAATAGAAGAGCTTAGAAATATTGAAAAACTGGAAGATAGATCAAAGATCTGGAGATTGTTTGAAGAACTAGCCTTAATACACGTAGATTTGCATGAATATTCACAAATAAAAAAAAATTGATGTGAAATTGAGGGATTATTTGAATTTTAACTTTAATAAACCCTTGGCAGGATTATTACCTCTTAAATCAAAAATATGGGATGCCCATGTTCATATCTGGGATGCTAATGCTTTTGATGACTTAAAAAAGTGGGGAAATGTATATGGCATTTCACGATTTATGGGTATTGCAGCTCCAGATGTTAGAAATGTTTTAGAGAAGAATGGTAATGCATCCAATATTGTATTCGCACTATATCTTCCAATGGATGCTTTCGCTAAACATGAGCCTAAAAAAATACTAGCTGCTGTGGATGAAGCACATACGTTAAACTATAGGATGTGTAAAATGTGGTTTGGGCCTCGATTCTTAGATTATTTTAAAGCAGAAAAGAAATTTTCAATTTCCGACCCAATTTTCGACCCTGTGTTTTCAAGAATTGAAGATTACGGTCTTTCTATAGATGTTCATGTTGCAGATCCACACTATTGGTATAAAACAATATATTTAGACAAAAAGCGGTACCGAACAAAAAACCAAGCAATTAATGAATTTATAAGTGTCCTTGAACATCATCCATCACTGAAAGCTATTAGTGTTCATTTTGGGAGCCTTCCAGAGGATTTAGATAAGCTTTCAGCTATTCTTAAACGTCTTCCAAACCTATATATCGACTCTGCTTCTACAAAATGGATTATCAGAGAAGTAGGAAAAAATCCTGAAAAAGCAAAAAGATTTTTGCTAGAATTTCAGAAAAGGATTCTTTTTGCAACTGATTTATCCGTAGGTTGGGGAGATCGTGCTGATAATTATTTCGCAACCCGATACTGGTCACAAAGATTATTTTGGGAAACAAATGTCAAAAATGT
>JBHLKP010000290.1:0-4668 GCA_048886525.1 Candidatus Hodarchaeota archaeon
ATAATCTGTAACAATGAATCCTTGAACAAGAGCACGTTTGGTAATGATTTGGACAAAATTATAAGGACCTGGGGTAGATTTCGTAGAATTATATATCGAAATCATACCGCAGATAACTATTCTAGCATGTAATTTTAATTCACCAAGAGCAGCATCTAATATTTCTCCACCTACATTATCGAAGTAGATATCAATTCCATTAGGACATAGCTCCTTTAGTCGTTCACGGACAGTTTCGGTTTTGTAATTTATGGCTGCGTCAAATCCAAGCTCCTTTGTTATCCAGCTACATTTTTCCTCTGTCCCTGCAATCCCAATCACTCGACAACCTTTAAGTTTCCCAATTTGTCCTACAAGTGACCCAACAGCACCTGCGGCTGCCGATACAACCAAAGTATCGCCTTCTTTTGGTTTTCCAATGTCTAATAATCCAAAATAAGCAGTTAAGCCTATCATTCCAAAAATGTTTAGGTAAATTGAAAGTGGGGCTTTCTCTGGGCGTGTGGAAAGACTCAATGATGTGAGATTCTTTCCATCACTAATGGAATAATCTTGCCATCCAAATAAACCTCTCACAATTTCCCCTTTTTCGAACTGTGAATTTTTACTCTTTTCTATAACTCCAATACATATTCCACGCATAACGTCCCCAATACTAACTGGTTTTGCATAATGAGGAGATTTAACTGGATTAATCCACCCTCGATTTGCAGGATCAAGAGATAGATAGATATTACGAACGAGAACATCCCCGTTTTTTAGATCAGGAATGGGTTCTTCATGCCAACTATAATCTGATTCCTTAATTAATCCTTTTGGATGATTCGCTAAACGCCATTGGCGATTTTTTATTTGCTTCAATTATTATTTCTCCAAATTATTGATACTCCAAATTCTTATTCTCTTTCGCCATTAGAATGGTTAGTAATATCGCTTGCTCCCTTGGGGTACAAAAATAGGATAATATGCCTTTTAATTATTCTTATCGACCCAATTCTGCTCATTAAGCCATGCAATTGCACTCTTATTCTTACTTTTAATAGTAATAGTTAGGGTATCCAATAAATAAGAGCAATGAAGAATATCTTTTTTATGGAGGAGTTCATTATGTTTCGAATTTTGGTTTTGATCCTATTAAAGATCTAGAAATCAGAACTACCGATTCTTTAGGTTGGCAACCAGAATTATTCTATAAGGCTCGTCTTCAAAATCAATACTTCTTATTCCTGAATTAATGCCTTGAACAATATTTATAAAAAGAAAAAGCACGAATTATAAACCTGTCTCCAAAGAAACCGCTTTATTGAATATAAAGAGTGCCAAGAGGAAAACTTTGGTAATGAAAGAGATTAAATCAAATTAAGGAAAATAGAGGGCAAATGATGGTGCTGAAATTTAGAAGAAAGAATTTGTTGGTAATATTGCTATTACTGTTGGGTTTATCAACATTCATTTATCCTGTAAAGGCATGTACAATCCTCACTATATCAAACGGTGATACAGTTCTATTTGGAGGAAATGAAGATAATACTGAGGCGTTTCAAGTAAGAATATGGTTCTATCCTGGTACAAGTGGAAAATATGGTAAAATTCTGTTAGGTTATAAAGTATACAACAATTATGATAATTTTCTTGCAGGATTCAATGATCAAGGTTTATGTATAGATATGAATGCTGTTCCACGAACCGTCCTTACTCGTCAGAGTGAACAAACTAGATCATTTTTCATGCAGTTTTTAGAGGAGTGTGCGGATGTTCCTCAAGCCCAAGAATGGTTAAATATATATGATGTACCATTTTTAGAAAATGATCAAGCCCACATTGCTGATAAAACTGGAAATGCTATGATTGCTAGTCTAGATATCAATGGTGAATTCTATATAACCAATAAAACAGGTGATTATTTAATCTCTACCAATTTTAATCCAGCCCGTCAAGAGTATATACCTGGTTTGACATGTTGGAGATATGATCTCGCTTCAGAGGTGTTTAATACAACAGTTAATGTAACAGTCGAAACTTGTAAAACAGTATTATCTAAGACAGCTTTAGTCCCAATGTACTCTTATATTTTCGATTTGCAGAAAGGATTAATTTATTTGTATTCTCATGGTGATTTTGAACGAGTTGCTGTTTTAAATGTGGAAAAAGAATTAGCAAAAGGAATTCATTCATACGCTATTGAAACATTAGTAGCAGAGCAAAATGGGCGATTATCAGAGTCGCTTTTGAGTAGTATGATTGTATCACTTCTATTAATATTGAGTATCTGCGGAATTTTTTACAGTCTCTACTTCTTCAACTTAAGGGCTAAATTAACCAAGAAAAATCAAGTTCCTAAAGATAATACTGAAGAAACAAAGAATAACCCTGATTTCATCAATGGTAATCTATTGACCAGAATTAAGGATTTCCTAAAGATTCGGAAGTTCTTTTTATCTACCTTCTTCATATTCGTGTTAATCCTAGTTTTCCCCTTCTTTTCATTCCCCATCCTTTACATTTTCAATACGTTGAGAACTTGGAGTAGCGATGTTAGGTTAATATTATCCCTAGATTCAATATTAAGTAGTGCTATTACCTTAATTTTATCGGATTTCATTATTACATTTATTTTTATAACAGGTTTCTGTGTTTTAAGCATCATTGGTTATTATATTTTGAAATTTTCCTTTAGATTAAATGTAAACATATCAGGCCGTACTTTGGTAGATGAAAACAACAGACACAAATTCAATCTAAAAGAAAAGATAGACACTCTTCAATATTCTAGCAGGTTATTATTATTTGTTATAATTTTTTCAGGATTGATTTTAATTCTCAAAATTTTCCCAATTCCAATTCCTTTTCGATTAATAACTGATTTGGAAAGCTATTGGCAAGTTTATATAACAGCAATTATTATTTTTTCGATAGGAATCTTATTTCGACCGTCAATTGCCAGTATTATTGGCCTGATAGGATTAATTGCGGGTGAAATTGTATTTTGTCTATTGTTTCAATGTGGGGGTGAATTATGGTTTAATATGGCTCTTTCCTTGTTTAGTTTTGGAGTTACTATCCTATTGATTTCATTGCTACGAAAGAAAAATGAGGCGTTGGCTATGATTCTTGGAGCGTGTTGGCTCTTTCCAGGTTTCTATATACCAATGAACCTTTATCTTGAAGGAGTTTTTAATTTTGGAGAGTCAAATGTACTCTTGATATCATTAATTAACTTCGCTCTCAACTTCGTTTTAATTCCCTTTGCCCTAGTACTAAATAAGGGATTACGAACTATCTTTCAAACCAAGTACTTAGATGAATTGATCTTTGAGTAGAATTTATGAATAATGCTTTCTTAGTGGCAGGTTATACTATAAACTCATTATAAATGAAGTAATTATTGTCCTCAATTGTGGGATTAAGTCTTAAAAAGATTTTTTTAGATCTTTAAATGTATCTTTGTATATGGATTAGAGTTTCTGATTACTTTTCAAAATTGTTTTCATGAATTTTCTTATCATCTTAAGTTGTTGATCGGTTTCCTTAAACTTTGATTCGAATTTTATGTTTTGAGACTCTAAATGCCTACTTCGGGATTCTAGGCCTTTAAATCGTGATTCAAAACTTTTTTTTTCATCATCAGAGAGTACAATTCTATCTAATTTTTCTTTACTAATAGTTGTAGACGGTTGGGAGAAAAGTTTAGGGGGAAGCGGTACACTTGCTCCTGTAGGTGTGGGAGGAGGAGTTCTAGATTGTTCGTTTATAGAAGATTGTATAGGCGGAGGTGGTGGTGGAACTGAAAATGTAGTTTGGACGTTAAATGATCTGAGAGGAGGAGAAGAATTTGAAACATAAGAAGGAGGAGGTGTTTGGATTTGTGTATATCTGGGCTCTGGAGATTCTATGGATCGATAAAGAGGGGATATTGAAGAAATCAGATTATGTTTGGGTTCTGGAGGTTCTTTAAACGTTTCTTGAAGATCAAGAGGTATAATTGGTTTGATTTCATCAATTTTCCGATCTGTGAATGCTAGCTCACCCCCGCAGTGAGGACAAGGAAATTTCATAACATAATTCCTACATTTTTTACAAACAGGACTAATCGTAATCAACTTCCTTTTTCAAATCATATTTCACTATTTCGCTTAGAATTTGTTTAATCTGACATTAAGTTCTAAGTCGTTATGATATTAGTTATAGTCTTTAATAAAACTAGAAGATAATCGATAATGACAGGAATTCTGAAATCTTGTCATAAATGGCATATCAGAGAAATTGCAGCGTAATTGGCTTTGGTCTATCTTTTAAGTATTCTATGTTAAATTTAGATGGCATAAAAATAACTTGAATTTTAACATGTTATATTGGATATTATTTTTTAACAAAGTCATACAGTTTTAGACGATCCAAAAAGAAAAAGGTTTGATAATCAGGTTGCATTTGTCTTGGTAAGGAAAGCTCTTTCTTAGAACCTATTAAAACTGAAGAAAGTCGATAAACAGAAGATTGAGTAATGTATTTCTCTAATTGTCTGGAAACGCAAGAGATTATTAACAAGTGTGAGTCCTTAAGTATACGAGTTAAGAAATCGAATATTCTTTCATAATTACTCTCCGTACCTGCATATTTAATCAAGATAATTTGAGGTTTAAATTTCCTAACCTTTTCCTTTGACTCATT
>JBHLKP010000291.1:0-4664 GCA_048886525.1 Candidatus Hodarchaeota archaeon
ATTTGCCTATCTAGACTTGGTTTCAGAATTGAAACTAATGTGTCAAAAATACATTGTAAACAAGATTCTTGTGCTTCAGAGACTTTCAATTGTGCGTCTTCAAGCGATTTTTTTAATCCTCGTTTTTGTAACCTTCCTGCTTCCTCAAATTGCTTATTGAGGTTATCGACTTCTTGAATTAGTTTTGATAGTCTTGTTAATTCAGTTGAACAAACTGGTGTTTTGATTATCTCATTTAAACGAGTAATTAGTTTTGAAATTTGATCAATATTTACTGAAGACATATTTTGAATCCTTCCTTTGTTTAATTGACCTGAACTTAAATAATTTTTTTAACATAACTATAGAGTTGTAGATGACTGTATTTGATCCCAAGCAAGAAAAGAACGAATGAAATACTCTGATACTTCTTTAATTTGACTTTTAAGCTTTTTTCTAAAAGTTATATCTACTAATCTAAATGAAATATTAGATAGATCCTCTCCAGTGGCACCTAATATAAGATTACTGATTTCATTCATTTTTTTCGCAATCTGCTTCGACATTATTGTAATGTATTTTGCCCATTCCTCCCTTATCATTAAACCAATTGATAAACGATGCGTCATTCCCTTATCTAACCATTTTTTAGGAGCATACATAAATATATAAAAAGGTTTATCAGCTATATCTATATTTAATACTGAGGATAAGTTTTTTCCGATTTCTGTTTCAGATTCCGTCTCCATCTGTTTCTCAACAAATAAACCAAATATATCTAAAACATTCTTTTTTTCTAAATCAGACAATTCCGATGTTGTTTCCCAGAGACTTGAGGTTGAACCTTGGAAGGCAGAAAAAAAGTCTATTATGAAATGAATATTTGATTTCTTTAACTCTTGATAAACCATTTCATAATCTATCTGATCTGATAAAGCCATCATACTTTCAAAAGCTGTTTCATCAGCTTCAAGAAGTTGAGCGAATTCTGTATCTGCACTAGCTACTTCTCCTGATGCTTCATCAAATGCGAGTTTGGCAATATCTTCAAGCTCCATTTCTTGTAGTTCTTGTTTTTGTTTCTCTCTTTCTTGAATATCTGAAAAAAGGGCTGAAACCATTGATGAATCATAAAACAACTGGTAAATTCTCATTAGTAGATCATTTATTGTAGATTCATTAGTATCTGGACTCAAATGTTCCTTTAGAATCGATCGCATTACAACATGCTTAGCTACTCTTACGCTACGAATCTGTTCTTTTACTTCGTCGGTAATAAATTCGCTCAAGGTAATTTCTCTTCTTTAAATGCTCTCTAGGTAACGATGATTTGATTTAAATTATTAAATTTAGATGTAAAGAAAAAAACATCCTAACACTCAAATAACTTATTTTTCTTCATTAATATCTTCTCTTTTAAAATTTCTCAATAGAAAGATAATATCCTACAGAATTTTTTAGATAATAAAAATACTCCTTACTTCGCTTACTTCTAGTTAAAGGTTATTTTTCTTTATATCAATGTTTTACTCTAAAATTAGCCGATTTTTTTATCTAATATGCTTGTTTTATGAAAATGCGATTGACTCTTATTCTAGAAATTTAATTAGCTAGATTATTTTCCTTTAAATAATCGAAGTCCAACTTCTATAGGTAATCCAGATTTTTCTATTTGTTTAAACACCATCGAAATATCATAATCTACCCTCTGAATGTCCGCAGTTTGATTATCGAGATCAATTAAAGCATAAGATGCACGTGAATCTCCATCCCTTGGTTGGCCAACAGACCCAGGGTTAACCATTAGTAATTCATCTGTTTCATTTAATGTACTTTTTTTGACAAATGGAATATGAGTATGTCCGAGAATGAGAACATCAACTTTATTATCAGTCATATACTCAAATAAATTCTGTTGCTTAGGTGAATTCGGATAAACATAGTCGATTAACGGGTATTGGGGAGATCCATGAACTAAAACAATTTCTTTTCGACTTTTAACGTGATTATAACTTATGCTATGTGGGAGTTGTCCTAATTCCCATCTAAGTTCTAATGGAGTATTCTTAATTTGATAATCAATGGCATTTCTTGCCACTTCATTGACTTGTGGAGGAATAAAATGCCTGGCTACGTAATCATCGTGATTCCCTTTAACGGTTTTAGTAATCTGGTTATTCTTGTTAAATAATTCTTCAAGACATTTTTTCGGGTCAGGACCATATCCTACAATGTCACCAACGCAATAAATCTCTTCAACCTCAGGAAAGTTATTTCTTAAATGGTTTAAAACGGATTCCAAGGCAACTGAATTACTGTGAATGTCTGAAATAATACCTAAAGAACACATAGGCTACACCAAGAAATTAAACAACTATACTTTTAAAATTCTTTAATAGTTAAAAATAGACTTATATTAATAGACCTTTGAGAAGAGGAAAGAAAGTTCATTAAGAATCTTCTTCTATTAGTTCTGTAGTACCATAAATCATCTCATAAGATAATACAATAGCTGAAACGAATTTTCGCAACTCCAAGGCTAATTTACGTATTTTATCTTTTTCTGACGGATTTTTATCCATAACAATATGCAAATCATTAACCCTCTTGTGAATTGCTTTCTGGAAAGATTGGGCAAGTGGAAAGATATCTTGATGGATGATGATGTTCAATGTAAGATTTTCTTGGCCACCACGAGCCTGGGGACGTTCTAACGCAAAACCAAAGCTCATAATACTCGTTCGTAACCCCTCAGCTAATACAAAATCATAGGAGGAGGGGATTTCTACCGTGAAATTATCACTAAACCCTGTTCCACTGAAGGAACGATCTGAAAGATCCACTAGTTTTGTAAAATTATCCTTTAATATTTCTGGAATAACAATGATGGGAATTGGGCCATGACGTTGATCAAAAAACGAAATCATGATCCCGATTGTATGGGCGTCAAGAGCGTCCGTAATTTCGTTTTCATGAACTTCTGAAATTTTGCTCAAAACCAGTTCCTTGTCAAGGCCTACTAGCTCTGGTTTACGGATAAATCTCACATATACAACTACTCCTATGAAGATGGTTGCAATCACAAGAACTGCGATCATTAGAACCCATTGAGGGAGGCTAGGGGGCGTATAGATGAAACGTTGATCATAAATTCGCTGAGGAAAGTCTCGAATATCAAATGCGTAGGGATTGTTGTTTCCCTCATTATCTTGTGTCGAAATATAATAAAGAATCTCTATATTGGAATTGTTATGTACGAATGGTACGGTGACAGAATAGTGATACAGCCCCCCTGAACTATTTAGAAAGATCATTGGGGCTTCTTGCCAATTTAATATCGTTTGAGCAGTTTCAGCTCCTTCTCCTCCATTTGAGTCTGTTACAGGTTGATAATAGTAATATAGGATTACTTCTGCAATTCCCGAACCAAATTCTTCGATATCTGCGTTGAAAGTGAGATTCGTTGG
Organism: Candidatus Hodarchaeota archaeon; assembly: GCA_048886525.1. Taxonomy (GTDB): domain Archaea; phylum Asgardarchaeota; class Heimdallarchaeia; order Hodarchaeales; family Hodarchaeaceae; genus Hodarchaeum. The sequence continues at coordinate 3,447 of JBHLKP010000291.1, forward strand.
ATTTAAACCATCATTTTTTGTAAAGAACGCATTAGTCACCCTTGGGGGAGCTTTATCTTCAAGAATGAGCTGGAATGAAAGAGTCGTAAAAACAATAAATTCCGTATTATCCACTTTTGAAGATACTTTAACTGTAATTTTCAATATCGTGTTTAAAAGTTGATAATCATCAACTGCAAAGCTGAAAGACCAGTTATTTCCCTCTTCGGATGTTCCAACAAAATTCTGAGTCGTGTTGTCTACCAGAATGGTTTCAAATTCCACCTGGTGAATCTCATCTCGTTCATTCGTTGCATTCACACTGATCAAATATTCTCCTTCATTAGACCTGCCAGGAGTTATTGAATAGGAGGTGATGACAGGCCGACTTTCAATGGCAATTGGATCTGATTGCTTTTGGGTACCTTGATCTGTTCCATCAAAGGGAGTCAAGAGGCAGTACCAAACCTCACCTGAAGATAATTCGGCTGAGGGAACTATCGTGCTATTCTCTAAACCGGGAACTTCAGTCCATGAGCCATTAATTGGTTTTTTGAACCACTGAATTTTTAATTGGTCAGTATCATTATCCGCATCCATATATAGATATGAAATCACGATATTTTCATCTTCTACGTAGAATTGGTAACTTGAGCTCTCTCGCACATCAGGTTCAACTTGACTGTTGACAGAATCAAATTCAAACTGAAATGCATCAACATAAGGCGGTTGATTGATGATGAACATAACTCTTGAGGTCTTATTTTGCGACCACTCGTCTCCATCAAACACTCGAACAATCGCATACCAACTTTCTCCTTTAGAGAGGAGATTGCTGGAAATAACGGTTTGATTGTCATATATCGGTTCGTAGGTATCATTTTCAAACCAGTAGATGATGTAATCAACCAAGGGATCCTGATCAGGATCATTAAAAAGAATATTTTGGCTTGGATTTATTTCTAGGGACGTATTCGAGTAAATTTGACTGGAATTATCGTTAATCGTAACCTCAGTGATTATACTTATGCTATTCCGTATAATAATGTTCATGGTGTTATATACAACACTATAATCAGTACCATCAAACACTTGGAATATTACGTTCCAAACTTCTCCTTTTAAAGTGTAATTCGATTCCAAATATGTTTTATTAGTTTGCTCTGGCACTAAAAGGCCATTTCGGTACCAATAGATTAACCACTCATTACTTTCAGAATCATTATCAGCATCAAAATA
>JBHLKP010000292.1:0-4625 GCA_048886525.1 Candidatus Hodarchaeota archaeon
TTATTTTAGCAGGGTATCTTGCAATAATAATTTCGTTTTTAATGTCATTATTTGAATCTAAACCTAAACAATTAGTCTTTGGTACAAATAAATTACAAAATCTTTCTTTTGTTCATGGTGAAGATTATTTCCTTGCAATAGATACACCTTTCACTCATTTAGCGTCAAATGATGAATTCCGAGAAGATTTTTTCGAAATGAAAGATAAAGTGCTTGAAGACCTAGAAATGAATCTTCGGAACAGGCTTATAGAAGAGATCTTATTTATTGAGTCGCAAAAGTATGAAAGAATGGACGCAAAATCCCTGTTAGAGAAATATATTTCAGAGAAAGAATTATATGAACAGCAATTCAAAGCTCAAGGAATTAAGAGTAGGAGATTTGGGCGAATTTTTGGTCGATTGTAAATTTTATTTTGTGAGATAAAATGAAGGTTGAATCAAACTGGGCTATATTTGTAAGCCGATCTAAGGTTGAATGGTTCTTTGGAAATCCAGATAATGAATTTCTAACATTCATCTTAAATTTTCTCACGGGATTAGCAAACATTGCGAGTGAAATATTCGTTGGGGAAAATTCTGTTGCAAGTATTGAATTTGATCGTCAACAACATTCTGGAATTAAATCTGCTGAAATATTTGTCGTTTCGCTTTTAAACCAATTTTTTTTTATTTGTTCTGATCCTGCAGTCACAATGAAACTAATTGCTGCAACGGAAGGTTTACCTCAAATCATGGAGGAACAGATATCAGCAGTACTAGTTGGACAAGCATCAGTTTTATTCGCTCACAGTATATCCGAAGCTAAGAATGAAAAAGATCGAGAATTAATAGAAAAGCACTTTCAAAACATTATACTTGACATTAATCAAAATCATTCCCCTAAAATAGCAACGATAGTGAGTCAATCCTCTGCGAATTTCTCCATGCTTTCATTTCAGGAATTATTAATGCTTCATTATGCGATTAGAAAAAATCGCTTTTTAACTGATCAGAGAGCTCCAGAAGGCTGGGTTCTAGTATCTGATCTTTCAGGAGGAGAATTACCATTTTCTTGGAATGTTCAAAGTGATGTTGTATTAGCTGGATATCTAGCTGTAATTATCGGATTTATCGAGACATTATTCCAGTCTAAACCTAAGCAGTTGGTATTTGGTTCACATGAGATACAGCGACTTTCTTTTATAATTGGTGAAAAATATTTTATGGCGATAGACTCTTCTTTTTCGTATCTTAGTCAAGATCCTGACTTTATCCCGTCATTTCGATCAATACCAGAAAATGTGATTAATGATTTGTGTCTACAGCTGAAACAGTCGGTTATTCAAGAATCTTTGGAATATGCTTCAATAATTGTTGATACTCTAGATTTTGGTACACTTTTAGATTCATTTCAAGTGTTTTCCACTCCTTCCAATTTATCAGATAACGAAACTAAGCTTAAGATGTGGCATCAATTGTTATCAAGGCGTTATTAGATAGGAGACTTCAATAATTTGTTTGCCTGGTTACATTTGATATAAATCAATACATGACCAGAAAAAGTTTATTGCTTCTCTAAATACTATGTGACGTCCTTCATCTAATGACATTATTCCTCCTCCCCTTTCTAATGATAAAAGTTTTTTCTTGGGGCTATTAACTCCATTAAAAATTATTTGAGAATTTCTTGGGTCAACACTTCGTGATAAACTTGCATACATGATGTAGATTGGTTGGTTAATAAACTTAAGTCTTTTCCGCGTCTTTCGCAGCAATTCATCAAGTTCGAACAATGACTGTTTAGGTACTCTCTCGTATGTATTAGTTTTTCTCATAATAGAAAGACTGTGTTCGCTATATTCTAGTTCAGATTCTTCGGAAGCCCATGGAATCATTCGTGGAAGAAACATATGTGCATGCTTAAGGATTGTCTGTCTACGGGTTAGTGTTAACAATCCTGACAGTGTTACAACTCCTAATAGCTCAGGATGAAAAGATGCTAGATATAATGCAAGTGCCGCACTGGTTACTTGGCCTACTACAAATGTAACTTGACACTGTGAGTTCAAATCTTTTAATGCGATATCAGCAGCATTAATCCAATCTTTATACTTGTATCGCTCTAAATCTTCTGGATTAGTGCCATGGCCAGGAAGTAAAGGGATACTAGTCTTTAAACCTTGATCCTGAAGATAATCAGCAAAAGATTCCATCTCTAGATTAGTAGAAAAAAAACTATGGAGAAGTAAAACTCCAAACATTTGTCATCACTTTGGTAATATTTCCAAAATTTAAAAGCATTAAATGTTGAAATATTCTGTCTTGTTCTAAACCTTGAGAAACCGTTTATATAGTTTAACTTTCCGTATCCTCAAACTTTTTCTTATTAGATTTCTGGTAGAGTATTCAGGAGATTTTAGTCATTTGCGAAAATGCCAAAAATCTTAAGAATTATAAGATTTGCAGTTTACTTGTTCCATGAAAATTTAAGGAGATTTAAGAATGAGCGAAAATATTGGAGATATTGAGAACTACTTCTCAAAAGTGGGCGTTGCAGTATTGAATGTGACTCAAGGTACAGTTAAAATTGGTGATAAAATTTCTATAAAAGGTGCTACAACAGATTTCGAAATGACGATTGATTCTATGCAAATTGATCGTGTTGATGTTGATTCTGTCTCAGCAGGTACTAAAGTAGGTTTAAAAGTACCTGAGAGAGTTAGAAAAGGCGATAAAGTATTTAAAGCTTAATCTGGGATCAAATCAGGATCTTTCAATGATATTTTCATTGAAATCATTTATTTCCGCGATTTCTTCATCAGAAACTCTATAAACTTCAAAAATAATATCATTAATTCTTTGTGTACCCTTGATAACGTTATATTTTGGATTTTTCATCAATGAAAACACAATCTTTCTTACAATCTTTATAATCTCATTTTTCTGATTTATTTTTGGATTTATAATAGGAATCTCCCTTATAAAACTAGTTGCTACTATATTTGTTCTATTGAGTACTTTTCGTAGAATATATTTAACTAAATTGCTGTTTAAAAAGCCTAAATAATAAAATAAATCTCCTGAAGACTCGAAAAAGAAATTTGCATTTACTCCAAATAAATTTCCAGGGGGTAAATAGGAAGCTGAAAATCTTCGTCCAACAGATGAACATGTAATTCCTTCTTGGAAGTAAAATTGTTCATTTCTGATTAGAAAATTCTTCGGATCTGCTAGCGCATTTTTTTTATAATCTTTCTCAATGTAATAAGGAGATTGATAATAAAATGGTGTTCTCCTGCCTGATTTATAAAAACCAACCCAATTTGGATCTTTTTTTGTTTCATCTACTGACCTTAAATATCGTCGATCATCCCCAGTGGAAATACCAGCACCTCCTTCCGCTATATCCCCAAAGCTTAATGTAGTATTTTGGACAACCCTGTATATAGATTTGGGAATTCCGATGAAGAATTTTAAGTCTGGCATTTTTCTAAATTCAATTTGTGAAATTAATTGGGGATTTGAATTTAAATACTCATTTTCAGAGGAAACACGATCTATTAATCTTATTTTATGCTTAATATCGTAGTTTAAGTTATCTTCATCATTCGATTCCTTTTTTTGAAGTGTGATAATAGCTGTTCGAACATCAGCTTTACTTGCTTGGAATAATCTGCGTGGAGCAAGTTTTATTTCAATTATTTTACAGCTATCAAGAATAAATTGACGGAATCTACTATAATAACGATTTGTTAAAAATGAATCTTGGATTATAAAACACACTATTCCCCCATGTTTTAAATGTTGAATTGCATTGACCAAGAATAAGCTGTAAAGATTGTAAAGTCCTATAAAACCGTATCGTTTTTTTAATTCAACTTGATTCGTTTTAATATACAGGCTTTCTCTTCGACTTTTGTATGGGGGGTTGCCAATAATGCAATCTTTAATCTGATAATCGCATAACAAAGTATCTGTGCATATTCCTTTAACCCCAAATTGATTTATTTTTTCAATTTTATTAAAGTCAATATCATGAGCTGTTATGTGCGATGGTCTTATCCCAGCTTCAACTAAAGCTTTTACAAAAACTCCTTCTCCAACACTTGGATCAAGAATACTAAGATCTGATTTATTCTTTATAAATGGAATGATTAGGTCTACCATATGTCTTGCTGTTTTATAGGGGGTTTCATAAACTCCTTTTTGCCTTCTGAATGATGACTTTCTTCCATTTTTCGATATTTTATTCCTCTCCTTGATATCAAGGCTTGATTTCTGGAGAATTGAATTTAAAATTTAGTGCAATTTATACACGAAACAAAGGAGTCTTGTTTACTTATATACCAATTTGATTAGCAAAATTGACTTTTAAGATTTTTTATTTCATCATTCTCTTTATATATTAGGATTTTACTTGTATTTTGTTGTTAATAGAATAATAGAATTATCTTTTCAATTTTTTTCTATTATTAAAATTTCTTTAACATTTAATTGATCATTATTTGTATTAGAAATGATTATTAGATTATATAAAATATTTTTATGACATAATTAAACTTAGAATTTATTATCCATGAAAAATCGCTTATTAAATATTCTTTAAATCTTAGCATAGTTTTTCCATTCAATAAACAATAGATT
>JBHLKP010000293.1:0-4584 GCA_048886525.1 Candidatus Hodarchaeota archaeon
ATGGCGTCAAAAGCATATATTGGTCAGAAAGATGGAAATATTTCAATTCTAGAATAGTTTTAAATATATTGAAATACGTTCTAAGTTGATTAAAGTCTAGATATTGGCAGATTGAAGGAGAAAGGAAGTGGCCAAATATTAACTGACCATTCCTAATTGTACTGTCCTGAGATGGGATTGAAGAGAAAGGAGAGAAGCTGTGCAAAACTAGGCATGATTACATTTCACAATAAATTCAACCTTAATCTATTTAAAGACCCCATTTTCTTTTAATTCATTTTAATTTTTATCCCTATTGTTGTTTATGATGAGAAATAGCCTTTTGCTATAATAATATTACCGCAGAAATCAATAATAAAAATAATATGACAAATAATAATCCACTAATCCCAAAATCAACAATAATCATTGGCCCAATGATGGTTCCAATTATCGTTCCTATCGCAATAAGTGCCATTCGTAATGACATCGCTTTGGCAAGATCATTTTCTCCAACAAGCACAGTAATCCATGTCATTGGTGTTGGAATTAACGAAATGGCCATAAATAAACAGAATAGAAAAACAATAACAGTTAATATACTTGTGAGATTATAAAATTGCAAACCATTTAATAGAGGTACAATTAAATCCAATTCTATAAGCGTAGCTGTAAAAATGGCTAAAAAACATGTTCCAATGAATCCAATTAATAAAACTGGTTTAATCCTCCAGTTATCTGAAATACTGCCCCAAATTAATAATCCTCCCACAATAGAGATGAATAATGCTACAACTATTAAAATAAGCAGGTTTACTGGTATATTTATATCCATAGGTATTTCATCTATTATCAATTCAAGGATAGGAATTAAATATGTCCCAAAAGAAATGATAACAGAAAATGCAGCCCAATGGATACTAACTTGAATAATTGGTCTTGTTAGGAAAAAATTATTTTTAAAATTTCCTTTAACAGAGCCAATTAATAATTCATATGTTGATGATAAGGAAAATACTTTGTAATCTCCTGAATCTGAAAGAAAAAATATTGGTATGGCCGTGATAAAAAGTAATAATCCAAAAAAAATGAATGAAAATTGAATTAGATTCATTAATTTGAAAAATCCTATAAATATTACTCCTATCCCACCCCCAACCCCTAGAATGATATTACTATACCCCAATGATTCTCCTAGACGCTTTTGAGGTGAATGTTGAACCCATAAAGCTACTGTTGAACCAACACGTATAGATGATCCTATTCCGACCAAACTATTCATTATTAGCATTATGAGGGGATGTGGAATAGCAATAAGACCAATGAAACCTATCCCACTTACCCAATTTGATAAAATCATAAGGTACTTCCTTCCATGAAGATCGCTTAAAGTTCCCCAGATTGGACCTAAAGCAAATGAAAAAATGAAATAAACAGCTAAGATTATACCACTCAGTAAACTATAACCTTCAAAGTACCCTAGTTGATCTAAATAGGCAGCTAATAATATTTGTTGTGCAGTGAATGAGCTAGTTACAATAATTTGATATAAACTGAGTGCTAAGATAGATGGTTTCAGATACAACTCAAAAATTAGTCTTTTGAAAGGTAACCCTGACTTATCCAAAAATTAACACCAGTAAAATGCTTTTTTTAGCTAATTAAAATAGGATATTACATTAATTTCGGTTCACTAATTAACTTTTTTTCAGTCCTTTGAAATACTGCTAGGATTAAAGCAAATATAAGAAAATTATGAAAATTCGAACTGGAAATAAATTAAGATCAGGAATTTACGAGGGAAATTAAAGCAAAAGGACTAAGGATTTTTAGTTTAATTTAAATTATATTGATATTTTCTGGCAATGTATAATTGTGGTCAAATTGAAATAATTAGATATAATGATAGACTTTTATTCGGCTGTAGAAACAATTATTTGAATGAAAATAAATAGTACGCCTTATTTGAAAAGGTACACCAGTATTAAACCTATTTGAATTTTTATAAAAAACAGAACAATTTATCAGCAATCTTAAATTAGGTTATGAAATAATCCTTTAGATAAAGACTAATACACAAAGTTAGACTCCCTTTAATGTATTGATTTCATTTAATAAAGTATAAAATCTTTAATTCGCGTTAATTAAAGAAAAATTTCTGAGTTAAAAGCCATTAATTGAAATATGCTTTAAAAGAGGATTATAGTTTGAAAAAAAAGGATTTAATTATAGGAGATAGAGTTATTGGAGAAGATTTTCCAGTTTTTTTCATCGCAGAGATTGGTATTAATCATAACGGTGATCTAGATATTGCTAAAAAAATTATTGATATAGCCTCATTTTGTAATGTTGACGCAGTAAAATTTCAAAAAAGAGATATAGAAATTTCTATACCTATGGAAGTAAGAGATCAACCCCGTGAAACTCCTTGGGGAATAATAAGTTATTTTGAGTATAAAAAAAAGTTAGAATTTGGAGAAGTAGAATATAAAGAAATAGAAAAATACTGTAAGGATAAAAAAATCCTATGGTCAGTATCAGTATGGGATATTCCCAGCTTAGAATTTATGATGAATTTTGATGTTCCTTTTATAAAAATTCCTTCTGCTCAATTGACGAATAAAGAATTGCTTCTAGCAACTAGAGAAATTAATAAACCAATACTCTTGGGAACAGGAATGAGTACAGAAGATGAGATAAAAAAAGCAATAAAGATTCTAGAAAACGTTCCTCTAGTAATTATGCATTGCAATTCTGCATATCCAGCAATGGACGGTGATTTAAACCTTTCTTATATTAAAAAATTAATTAAGCTATATCCTGATCATATAATTGGATATAGTGGTCATGAACAAGGTATTGCAGCAAGTCTTGTTGCAGCAACATTAGGAGCAAAAGTTATTGAAAGACATGTGACAATTGATCGGGCTATGTGGGGTACAGATCAAGCTGCTTCTATTGAATTTAGTGGATTAAGAAGGATTGTGAGGGACACAAAAAAATTACCTATTTGGATCGGAGATGGCATAAAAAGAGTAACTGAGTCAGAACTTCAGGTTAAGAGAAAATTGAGAAATGTTGATACACTCTAATAAGAAAGAATTAATAAAAGGAATTAATAGAAAATTTTTCCTTCATTTATCATCATTTTCACATTTTTTAAACCTAGAAATATACCGAGGTGTAATCATTGAATTTACCTGATAGAAAAACCCTGAGTAATATTAAAATGGCTATATTTGATATAGATGGTGTTTTCACCGATGGTAGTGTATATTTAGATATGAATGGAAATGAAATGATAAAATTCTCAAGAATTGATGGAAAAGGCATTGAACTATTGAATCAACTTGGTATTATCATTGTTGTAATTTCTTCAGAAAAAAGCGAAATTTATAAGAGAAGGATGAGTAAATTAAAAATCTCAGAAATTCATTTAGGAATAAACGATAAATTAACTATTTTTAATAATCTTATCTCAAAATATAGCTTAAATGAGAAAGAAATATGTTATTGTGGAGATGATATTCAAGATATTCCTGTATTAAAAAGAGTTGGATTATCTTGTTGCCCAAAAAATGCTCAAAATGATGTAAAAGATGTTTGTGATTACATTTCAACAATCGAAGGGGGAAAAGGTTTTGTACGTGAAATATGCAATTTAATAATAAAATCACATGTTTGAGGTCTATTAACTGGTTATGCTCGCTAATAATATTAATAAGACAATTTTTTCAAGAGGAATGAAAAATAAATGAAGATTTTACTCATTGGATTAGGATCTATTGGGCAAAGGCATGCTAAGAATTTGAAAATGTTAGGAATTCATGATTTAATTGCATTTAGATCAAGAAAAGAAAACTTAGGATTCTGTGAAAAAAATTCTATCAAACAGTATTGGTCTCTTGACTCAGCCATCAAAGAACACCCCGATATCGTTTTTATTACAAATCCTACAAGCTTACATATACCAATCGCTCTTAAGATTGTAAAGCAGTTAAATTCTCATTTATTCTTTGAGAAACCCCTTTCCAACTCGTTTGAAGGAATTAAAGAACTTCAAAGATTGATCAACGAAAAAAAAATAATAACTATGGTTGGTTATAACATGAGGTTTCATCCTCTTCTAAAAAAAATCAAAGAATTTATTAAAAACGGGCAACTAGGAGAAATAATAGCGTATCGAAGTATATGGGGAGAATATCTTCCAGATTGGCATCCTTGGGAAGATTATAAAAAAAGCTACAGTGCAAGAGACGATCTAGGAGGAGGAACATTATTAACTTTGAGTCATGATATTGATACTGCTATCTGGTTATTTGGTAATATTGAAGAGACTAACGGATTTTTGAGTGATAAAAGAGTGTTAGATACTACTACTGATGAATGCTCAATAATAACAACTAAACATAAAAATGGTATAATTGGGTCACTATTCTTTGATTATCTTCAAGATCCACCTAAAAGAAGCCTTGAAATAGTTGCTAGTAAAGGAAATATACATTGGGATTATTATTCAGGTAAAATAACTATTATTAACAAAAAAAAAAGAAGTTCAATTACTTATCTAACCCCAAAAGATTACGAAAGAAACAAAATGTTTCT
>JBHLKP010000294.1:0-4558 GCA_048886525.1 Candidatus Hodarchaeota archaeon
CTCTCGGTCTGATATCTGTACGCTGTTGAGTGGATCGGTATTGGTGGGATAGGTTTATGGTTGATCTTCATCACATTAGGCGAGTGTTTTGGAAGCGTTTGTCCTTTCGTACTGTGGTTTTAGGTTCTTTATGGATCAATTTTTTCCTAGTGGCTTATAGTCTTGCCAGGATTCTTATAGAGATGTTGTCAACGATCCAATATTGGCAGAGAGTTTCCAAAGAATATTGGCTCAAACTTGAACAAAGACTGGATCAAATCTATTCATCTGTACAAAATGATCTTAAGGATTTACTGAATACAGCGGGATTTACCTTTACGGGCAGTTCTCCTCGCTTCGTTAGAGTAATCGTCAATTAAATAATGAAACCCAACCACAAGTTTCTCACCGCCTCAATATGACGATATTCATGAAAAGAGAGATCAGGTTCCTCTAACCATTTTTTAGTTGTTTCTTTAGATTCCTTTGGCCGGGATGTAATAATTATTAAACGAAATTTCTTTGCTAGTTGCTTCATTGCATTTACAGCTCCTTCTATTGGTTTAAATGAAAGTGTGAATTCTGGATTATTGGTGAATTGTTCTTCAAAGAATTCAGCGATGTCGTCACCATTTATTTTGTAATGCCAATTATCTACATTTTTTATCTTTAAATCTTCTGTTTTACCCTGAGCTTGATAGTATTCTATAGCTGCACCCACCTGTTCAGCGAGAGTACCATCGACACTGATTATATACTTTTGTAAATGAAACTTCATGTCTCCAGTTTCATTATTACTATTACCTGTTGATATTATTCTTCTAGCAACAAAAAAGAGACTTGAACAAATTGTATCTAAGAAATTGTGTTTTTTTATCCCTAATAAATTTATAAATATGAACAAACTGAAGATCCGATAATTATTCGTGAAAAATAACCTTGTTAAACCCAGTGTGTCTTTATTGAGAGAACTTAGAGGGGGCACATTGATGATAAATGAGGAATCTGAAGAGGAAACAGAAAATATCCTCAGTTCTGTTGAATATTCAATTTTGGGACACATTTTCATGTCTCCTGTAAGGAGTAAAATTGTTATATCTTTATTAAATGGCTCAGTTTTCCCAAGTCAAATTCAAAAGCAAACCAATATCAATTTTTCGTCCATTAGTAAGAATTTAAAGAAATTAAAACACCATGGGATCGTTAAATGTCAAAACCCTTCACAGAAAATTGGGCGAATTTATACTCTTTCAAAAAAAGTAAAAGATCTCGAACCATATATTCGTGACTGGTATAACAAACATCAATCTAAGCTTTAATTTTGGTTTTATATTGTGTTGTTGGTTGTGTTCGACAGTATCGTTTTATAAGGAACGAAATTCGTGTATCGAATTGGTCAGAATGATGTTCAAGAAAGGTCAATTCAGGATTTTTAGAAGAGTGTTTGCACTATTTCTCTGTTCTGTTATAATATTAGCTACTATAGCACCTTTTAATGCCAGTGTAGCCAAAAATACTAGAACAGAATCAGATATTCAATTAGAAGCGGAAATTGATGAGGGATATTTGAATATCACACCTCGAACCGCTTACAAATATGTCTGGATCAATGTCAAAGGAGCTCAAATCCTCTTTTTAGCAATAGTTAGTTTTGAGGCGCCTTCCCCAGTCCAAGTATTTATCACAGAGCATTATTATTCTCAAAACAACAGTATTGAGATTTTTATGGGGAATCAACTCAATTATCTTGAATTATATCATGATAATATCACGAAAGATGGGGTTCCCACAGGAAATTATACAGAGGGGGAACATGATGAAATTTCGCATTACTTAATTTTTAATGCCTCTCAATCAGTCCAAATCTTTAATGTACAAAAACTTGAGAGTGATACTAGATTTACGTATAAATGGGGTATTCATTACTCTGGTCTTCAAGCTATAATAATTAATTCATCATCCCACCCGATTATGGAAGTTTTCGATGTAAATATCTCTTATGTCCAGTTTAATTACGATTATGAGATCGATTTGAATCAGAATCAGACTATTCTTAAATCATATTTTCATTTGGGGACATTTCAAGGAGTGAATGATTCATTTTTCGACAAGCTGAGTCTTTCATGTCTTTATTCATCATTTAGTCATGTATCAAATATCTCCTCTGTTTACATAAATGGTAGAAAATTGTTTTCATCGAATAATGAAAACACGACCTTTGTATTGGACGATATTGCCCAAGAAGTCAACCAACAAAACATTTGGATTAATCGATTTAAAAGTAACTATACAGTCATTGACCAGAACAGCACGAAAAACTATCCCACGGTGACAGCATCGGCACCCTTGGCTAGTATCGATCTCAACATGCGTAGTTCGGGACATCTAGGTGTCATGAAGCTTTCAGAATACTTAGCTTCTTTTTTTCCACCCCTTTTTACAAAATTAAGTTCTATAGCTTTGGATCAAAGTTTTTCTCTTGAAAAAAGCCTAGTTAGGTATAGAATCTGTTACCCCGAATGGGGTGGACATGAAATTATTCATGATCCTTGGCTAATTGCGCAGATTACCCCTAGGGATGAATTATTATCAATACCTTCTAATGATATCTTTCAAATATTGATCTTAGGGATTTTTGTATTGGGTGTAATTTCCTTAAGTATTGCAGTCGTTAGATGGAAGGATATTATAAAGAAACAAAGATATAAAAACTAGTGAAACATTATTTCTCTGAATAAGAAGAGAAAATTTGTTTATACCTATCGAGTTGACCCTAAATTTGGGTTGTGTTACACATTGAAGAACATTGATCTTTCTTCTAACGCTAGTCAAACCTCTGAACAACAGCTAGATCTGCATGGGTCAACTCTTCAAGTTTATTGGTATATATTAACAAATCCAAAAAAAGCCTTTTCTTATTCAGAAATTCAGAAAGTCATGGGATTTTCAAGCAAAAGCTCGGCTATTTATCAATTAGACAAACTATGTGAACTTCAAATCCTCCGAAAAACAGGAAATGGATATGCTATCGTTTCTAGACCAAAACCAAGAGCTCTTAAGCCTTTTTTTCTGGTCAAGTTCTTGATTATTCCTAAAGCTTTCATATATGGTTTAATCCTTTTATTAATCAATTTATCTGTTTTTTTACTGTTTTATAATGGTCCAGATATTCTTCCTTTTTTTCTCGCTAGTATTCCAAATTTAGTAGCAACATCATTATTTTTTAGTGAAGCTGTACTTATTTGGAAAAATCGTCCTAAACCTCCATTTTCAAATAATTTGAAGAGCAATATTGAGAAAATAAGAAATAGAGTAGATTTGCAAAAGAATGTTGGACTTTTTAAACAAGCTCAAACAAAGAGAACTGTAAAAGCAAGGAAGAAACATTCTATCAAGCGTAAAATGCCTTTGTTAAAATCTACAATTCGATTTATGATGTTCTTAGGAATTATTGTTTTATTAGTAGGACAAATTGTCCTAATTGGAGTACTACTAGGGTTTGATAATAGAAACTATATTGCTCAGATAGAGAAAAAAACGGAAGTTACTTTTCTTGAACCTATACCTATTCAAATAGAAAAAACAGGATTCTTTTTTCACAAAAATTCTTTTTATGCATTATGTAACTTTAAAAATACTACTGTAAGTGGAGAATTTCTTTTCCAAATTAATCTTAATGAGAATCTTAATGCTATTAAAGATCTCAAATCATATAAAATTCCATTTGGTGTTCCAAATCTTGGTAGGGGTCTTACTTGGAATGGGAGCCTGTTTTGGACGATTGAAAAGTGGGGAAATCAGACAAATCCACAAAAATTATACTCGTTTTCAAAAGATATGACATTTTTTCAGAATATTTCACTACCAATTCCCTCAGAATTAAATTCAATGAATTTAAGATTTAACAGGAGGGATCTTGGATTTTGGAATGATTCTCTATGGATCCTAGAAGCAGTTTCAAACATGAAAAATGATGAAATCCATGTAAATGTAAGTCAGTATTCATTAGAATCTTATCAAAATATTAAAAGTTTTATTGCACCATTTGAAGCTGATGCATTATTTTTTGATGAACAAGGGCAGATGTGGCTTTATGAGTTTGAAAGCTATCCAGATAATAAATTAAATTTAATAGCAGTTGAACCCAATAATGGAAAAATTTTGAAAGGTTTTAGAGGTTATACTCCTCTAGAAGTTATCCCACAAACCAATACAGATTTCGACTCATTGTATCCACTAGTTTATAAATCCTGTATTATTCAACCAATTAGTATTGATAGCCAAAATCAAATATATTTGTGGGGTTTTCAAATCATTCCATACTCGAAGAAAATATTTCCATTATCAGTTATAATATTCTGGGGATTAACTACAACTCTTGGATTAGTTTTTAGTATTTTAACTATATGGTATTGGAACAAGATTAAATATTTATAGAGCTTCATATTTCTTTTCATATGCTTTAACACATAATTGAACATAAAACTGGTTAATCAGCAAGATCTCTGTAAGATTTACTGAGTGTGACCTCTGTACTCCGTATAGAGAACAAGTATTAAGATCCTTTGAATTAGATTCA
>JBHLKP010000295.1:0-4545 GCA_048886525.1 Candidatus Hodarchaeota archaeon
AAAGAGGAAACAAGATCCGCCCTTGTGCAGGATTAATTTCAGTAAGTTGATATTTGTTTAATTTCTTGGTGAATATTCTTCCTGCCAATTGG
The DNA here is from genome assembly GCA_048886525.1 of Candidatus Hodarchaeota archaeon. GTDB lineage: Archaea > Asgardarchaeota > Heimdallarchaeia > Hodarchaeales > Hodarchaeaceae > Hodarchaeum. The sequence continues at coordinate 93 of JBHLKP010000295.1, forward strand.
TGTATCTTAGCTATCAGGAATCCACCTGTTCTTTGTTCTTTCATTGAGCTCATAGATATCTCACGACCAGTTCTATTTTACTTTGCTATCTGCACAGCTGAGCATTATAGATAGTGAACCTTTTTCAGAGTTGTATAAAAGGTCTCTGTGATCTCTTTTGTTTCTGGAGTATCTACTGGTGTAAAGCATTCGGTAAAATACCAGTCTAAATAGTGATTGAATCCCTTTTCCTTCCACTTTACAAAGGTTAAATTGTTCTCTTCATTATCATATTCTTTGATTATTTTATTTAGTTCTTCTGTTGATAATTTCTGATACTTATTGTAATGGATTATTCCAACATTACGTAGACGTCCTTTTTTGTGATTTGGTTCCTTAGATCTGTATCCGAGGCAAAGAGTGATTAAAGGGAAACAATATAGTTCAGGGAGGTTTAAAATTTCATAAATCCGAAAATTGGTTCTATGAATTGAATTTGTAAATAGGGATTCAATTTCGAGTGCCTTTGCTGCAATTGCAGCTGTTTGGGCGGCAAGAAGTGTGTCTATACTCCCTGTAACAAATGCTTCGAGGCTATCAACTATATAAATTTGATCTAAATGTTTTGCAGTATCTACAAGACGATTATGGTCAACGCAGAAAACTAATGCTTTATTAGCGTTGTAAAAAAACTCTTTCAAAATTTCTTTATCTTCTACCACGACTATAGAGTAGCTCTGCTGCATTCCTGCGGTTGCTGCTCTAACTGCTGCGTCAAGAATGGTATTCAAATCCGAACCTGTTATTTCCTTTTCTGAGAAATTCCGAATTGATCTCAATCTATGAATTGTATTTAGCGTTTCATTCATTCTCTTTCCTCTATACAAACCATTATGAATTTACTCTAAATCAAGTACAAAAGTTTGTTTTCCATTCCAACCCCTTATATGTTTAGGTATCAATTGTAGGACTGTGTAATCTTCGTCTTCAACTCCTTCGGGATAATATCTTTCCCATCCTTCTTCCCAAAGTCCTTCTTTTATATTTTGATCTGTTATTATTTTTATTAATCCTCCTATCATCACTCCTAGATATTCCTTTGGTTTACAGTAGTATACTGATACAGAAGGATTTTTTTTGATTTGTTTGACTTTTGCAGAAGAAGTATTTGTCGAAAAATAGATTATTAGGTCGTTTCGATGTTCAGCGAACATCTTAGATGCTTTTGGGAATTTCTTTTCATTTCTTAGATTTTCCAACGCTCTTGTATAAGGAATTCCATTGCTAACCGTCGTAAAGTAAGCAACTTCAGTGCTATTAATCAGTTGAATAGCTAATTGTCTTATTTCCTTTTTATTCATCTTTTACTCTCCTTTTTTCCTCACAACTTTAGTTCTATATGGTATTAAAATTGTTCGATATAGTACTTAAAAACTGTTCGATATAGTACTAAATCTTTTTGTAATTGTTAGAAAAAAGAAGAGAAAATTTACTATTTTTGAATAGCTATATTTTAGACTCCTAGATATAGAATATTGTTATATACAACCTAAATTTATATTTTTCCTAGTTAAATCAGCTATAATTTCAAATAATAATTCATGTACGGTTAATAGTAGTCGATAATGAATTCAATACTAGAAGAGAGTACGCTATTAAACTAACAAATTGAGCTAATCCTAGAAGACCCTTCGAAATAATGAATGTTATTATTTTAAAAATCATTGTAGGATCATCCATCTCTGCAGAACTTATTAACATGAAAGAATCAAGGATTGCAACGCTGAACAAAATTATAGGACCAAATAGACAAATACATAATAAAATACGGTCTATGCTAATTTCAGAAAAATAGTTTAATTGATATTTAAATAATATAGCCATTAGGATCAAGATTGCTGGAATTATAGGGAATAGGTGAGTGAAACTCGGAAATATTTGCCCAGTTGAAGGTAAAATACTTCCTGGTGAGTCAAAATAGTGTGTAGTGATATTATACTTAAGATTAGAAGATATAATGGATAGTACGCTGAAAGTTGGAATAATGATTATCCAAACAGTTATCTGATTGATGTTAGAGAAAGTTTTTCCAAGTTGGGGTGTATCTATTTGATCTTCATTTTTCGTAGGAAGATGATTTACTAGGAAAGATGCAATACCAAACACGAAGAAATAACTCGCCATCCAAATGAAAATAAGAAAGCTCATTGTTAGATTTGGTCGAATAAATACGATTTCTGTATAAAAAAACTCATTAAATAATAATGCAGCTAATAATTTAGCAAGAGGTTCCTGATACCCCCAAAACACTATTTCAAGAAGTGTAAAAGCTAATGACATCGTGAAAATGCAGAATACCAATAATGAAAATGAATTAAAGAAAATTGTTCTTAAAGAAGCCATATTTTTTTTTAAAAGCAGCATATAATACCCAAGATAGATTGAAGGAAAAATTAATGTTATAATTAATAACAATGGGGTCAATAGATCTAAATTTAAACTGAGAAAAGGACTTATTATAATAAGGGAAACTATCATCAATCCTATAACTATTGTGAAACCCAATATCATCAAAAAGTCATTTCTGAATTTCAGTTGAATATGGGAAGGAGAGGCGTTCTTTAGAACTATCGTCCCTCCATTGTTATTGTTTGCCAGATGAATTTCATTATGCTCAAATTTTAACAATAAAACATAGATTTTTTGTCCTAGTGATGTTAACTCATACAATCCCTTATTATTTTTCGTAACCAAAGCAGATAATTTTTCTAAATGAAATGATAATTTACTAGTTGACTCCAATGATAATTTCGTGAGGATTTCAGAAAAAGTTCGTGGTTCATTATCCAAGAATTTAATAATTTCGACTCTAATTGGATTTGCTACTAAACTCAATAGTTTTGCTAAGCTCTCTGACTTCATATTTCTTCATATTAATTATAAGGTCGCTATTTTAAATCTATTTTGACAATTAATTCAAGTCAACAATAATTGACTATTATTTCTTGAGAAAAATGTCATTGAAAAATTATTTTAAAAAAAAGCGAAATTAATTTTAAAATAGAACAATCAGATTGACTTCTAAGGTTTATAACATTTTTAATAAAATGGTGTGTTTAGATGGTCATTTTGTGGACTCTAGAGGTGAAATGATAGTTAATAACATTTTGACTGAATTAAAAATTCCACACCAAACAGGTGTTTATATACCTGATCTAGGAATTAATATTTTTTTTTCGTTATTCAAATGAATTTACCGGGGTATTTCATAGTAATAAAAATTATAACCTTTTCTGGATTATAAGGCTATATATCGGAGAGACTCAAAATTGACTGAAAAATTATTAGATCCTTACGAAAGATTGGCTGAAACTCTGAATAAAATTCCAAACGGTTTTGCTAAAACGGAGGATGGAACACACCTGAAAGTTCTGCAGTGGATTTATACCCCAGATGAGGCAGACATCGCTAGTAAAATGAAGTTAAAAGCTGAAACAATTGAAGAATTTTCTTCAAGATTGAATCCATCCATTGCAGGATTACCTGACAAACTTGAAAACATGGTTAAGAAAGGTCAGATCTATGCTATTGATTCAAGCAGTGGAAGACGTTATGGTATTATGCCTTTCATTGTGGGGATCTATGAGGAACAAATGGAGAGAATGGATCCAGAATTTGCTCAATTAATTGAAGAGTATTTTTATAAAGCTGAAAGTAATAACATCTTTGATACAGAACCATCGATATTCCGTGTAATTCCAATAAATCGAGTGCTAAATCCCGAGCTAACGATTCACACTTATGAAGAAGCTGAAAATATAATTAATGAAGCTAAGAGTTGGGGGGTTCGAGAATGTATCTGTAAAAAACAAAAGAGCTTACTTGGCAAGCCGTGTGAATATCCTACAACAGTATGCTTAACTCTCTCGAGTAGAGAAAATGCTTACAATCATGAATCATTATCAAAGCCTGTTACAAAAGAAATGGCACTTGACATACTACAAGATGCTGAGGAAGCGGGTCTTGTTCATTGTACCATGAATATTCAATCAGGGCACTCTTATATTTGCAATTGTTGTACATGCTGTTGTGGGATACTTCGAAGCCTTACTGAAAGAAACCAGCCACATGCATTTGTAAAAGCGAATTTCATTATGAGTGTTGATGAGGAGCTGTGTACGGGGTGCGCTACTTGTGTTGACAGATGTCAATTTGATGCTTTAGATGTACCAGAAGAGATTTGTGAAGTTGATCGTCAGAGGTGCGTCGGTTGTGGCGTTTGTGCTATTGTATGTCCAGAAGACGCTCTTAGTTTAATTGCACGACATCCCTCAGAACCAGAACCCCCAGGAACCTTTAATGATTGGATGACTAAGAAAGCGATATCCAGACAAGTTAACCCTTCAGATTTACTTTAGCAAATCATAGCTTTCATATTTTTTGATAAATTCTAGGTATTAAGGTATTTAAAAAC
>JBHLKP010000296.1:0-4544 GCA_048886525.1 Candidatus Hodarchaeota archaeon
GTATCACGCTTTTTCTCATTTGCTACAATAATCGGAACAACAAAGCAGCATATCCATATGGGAACTAAAGCAGCAAATGAGTCATCTGATGAATTATTCCCATTACTGGATTCAGAGCCTCGATTTAGTTCAATTACAACAATTGTACCTATTACAGCAGCAATCATAATCGCTACCAGAAGTAGGGCAATTTTACATCCTTGGGACGACATTTTAATCATCATCTAGACAGTTTGATTTTTTCACATAATATAATCATACTATCTATGATTAATAGATAGTATCTAGTATTTATATATTGCGCTTTCGGAATCAATTTCATTCTTCTCTATAACTAGACTCTAATAGCTTGTTGAATGATTTATTTTCATGGTTGAAAGATCAGACTATCGGGTTGTGAATATATTTTATTGGTTTCTCCCACTTACGCTTGGCCTCGGATTGCTTTTTATCGAATCCAATATCTTTCAACCTCATGATCAGCTTGACCAGCTTAATATTGGTCTTTGGGATGGTTAAGTTACGACTTATGACGTATCACCTAAAACAGATAGAGAAAAGGCTGTGGGGCTAGCAGAACTTATTAGCCAATATGCGAATTTTATTTGTTATGAAAATTTTGCTTCTTCGACTTTTATTGAATCTTCTAGAGTATATTCCTAAAATACTAAAGAAGGATTTAAAAATCTAGATTGTAAACTGCTTATCTATTAATCAAATATAATTTATTGGAGATTTCTATTATGTGCTTCTATCTTACATCTACCCTTCCTAAAGGTACCAATTTGGAGCAGTTACGTGATATTTTTGATAGATTTAACATGGATTTCAGTCCCATTCAAAATCCTTCAGTTCAAAGTCAATTAAGACCAGGAGAACTTTATTTCAGGACTACTAAAGACTATTGTGATTGTGACACAATTATAGGAGCATTAGACTCTTCTGAAGCATACAAAAAATTGCTCCATTCCGATAAAGTAAGAAGATTGAAAAAAAAGAAATGGAATCCTGAGCAAATTGATGAGTGGATTAAAGAAAAACTCCCTATAAGGAATCCAAAATTAAACAAGTTGACTCCCTTGGAACGAAAGAATAAAATTCAAAGATGGATTGATTTCATCCATTCAATACTCGAGTCAAAGCAAGTGAAAAGAATTGGAATATTAAAACACTGGTATGATAAAGGATTAGAAAACGAAGATTTTAACATTAAACAAAAGAAAATAGTGAAAGTTAATGAACTTAATGAAGATCTGCTATTGAACATGGAAGAAGGGGTGCTTTACGAGTTCATTCCAATTTATAAATATTAACATTTTAACCATTAGAGGTATTTTGTCGCTTAAATGACAAATTTATTCAACAGAATCACTAATCAATTCAGTCCTAAGCAATCCGGCTCGAATTACACGTATCAAACAGATCTACTAGCAGAAGCTCTTTAAAAAGGTTTTTGAGGGAGGGGCTAGAAAATAAAAACGCGGAGAAGAAATTAACCCTCCTTATCAGCTTTCTTTAGTTATAACTGCGCGCTTGCATCCGATCTCAGATAGAGATTATTTTCCGAGGCATTAACCACAAAGATAGATATAACTAGTAAGAGCAATAAAATAAGTTTCCTCTCAAATATCAGTTTGTTCATAAAGAATTATACTAATGGGCATATAATTTATAATATATGAAATGCGCATAAAAAGAATTAATTGATTAAATGGATTTGATGGTGGAATTAATGGTAGAAGTGACTTTGGTAGATATCCAAAATGCGAAGAAGATCCTGAAAAATAAGGTTAAAAGAACACCCCTAATTCGATCAGCTACGATATCACAGATAACTGAGTGTGAAGTCTTTATTAAGTATGAAAATCTACAAAAAGCTGGTTCTTTTAAAATTAGAGGGGCTTACAATAAGATTGCACATTTAAAAGAAGAGATACGTCGAAAAGGAGTAATAGCAGCGAGCACAGGAAATCATGCACAGGGTGTAGCAGTTGCAGCATCGCTTTTTGGTATTCCAGCCACAATTGTGATGCCAGTAGGAGCACCAATACCAAAGATAGAAGCAACAAGAGGTTATGGGGCCACGGTTGAGTGCTTTGGTACCAACTTCGATGAATCTTTTGATAGAGCAAAAGAACTTGAGAAAGAGAATAATTTAACATTTATTCACGCGTTTGATGATCCATATATTATTGCTGGTCAAGGAACAATAGGCTTGGAAATACTAGAGGATTTACCAGATGTGGATGTGGTTATTGCACCTATTGGAGGGGGTGGTCTAATATCCGGAATCGCCACGGCGATCCGAACCCAAAAACCAGAGTGTCAAATTATTGGCGTACAGTCCAAGGAGATGGACGCAGCTTTTCAATCTTTCAAAAAAGGATTTCTTCAAAAGATTAGTAGAGGGTACACTATTGCTGATGGAATTGCAATAAAAAGTCCGAGTGAGTTAACATTTTCGATTATTAAGTCCCAGCTTCATGATATAATCACTGTAGATGAAGAAGAGATAGCAAGAGCGGTCTTAATTTTATTAGAGCGATGCAAATCAGTTGTAGAAGGTGCTGGTGCAGTGTCATTAGCAGCCCTTCTACACAGAAATATAGTCAAAAAAGGGCAGAAAATAGTTCTTGTTATTACAGGAGGCAACATTGATATAACTATGCTCGGAAAAATCATCACACAGGGTCTAACTAAAGCGGGACGGTATCAAGAAGTTAGGGTCATAATAGAAGACACAAGAGATAAGCTAGATTCTCTCTTAAGAACGGTAGCTTCGTTGGAAGCTAACATTATTAACATGAATCTTGATCGATTTTCCGCTGATTTACCTTTTAACCAAATAGCTGTTGATTTAACTTTAGAAACAAAGGGCAGGGATCATTCAGAAACAATACTGGAAGAACTTAAGAAAAATTATAATATAAAGCATATTTAATTCAATTCTCGTTAATTGTGGAATATTTAGTTTCATAAACTTCTATATAAATTCCTTGAATGAAGCTGATCTATTTTGACTATTCTTATTAACTAGTTATGTAGCTACGAGGTTTTAAATAGGACTATTTTAGACCTAGATATATCAGTCTTCAAAATGCATTTAGTAATTAACCATTCCCTTTTATGATTTTTTAAAATAAATTCGTTGGTACATACCAAAAATATAATATATTCATTTAGCCTAATATTAAATGTAGTTGAGTTGAGTCGATATGCGTTACCATAGAAAGAGTGGACTTGCCAGAGCGGTGTCCGGGTTAATGGGGATTTTAGGGGTATTAATACTTCTTGCAGGAATTTTTGTGCATTCTATCCCATTTTACTATGCATTGTTTATTGCTATTGCCTTATGGGTACTTTCAGGGTTTGTGGCTAGTTTATTGAGTGGTGGAAAGGGACGTTATGAGTTTGGCGGTAAATCACATTATGAACAACCCCAATATAATAAACAAGAATCATCTTCTTATTTTCAATCTTCTCAAGACCAATTGAACGTTCCTCCCCCAGGAATGCAGTCCTTCCCTGAGCAAAAGTATTGTATGAACTGTGGATTCGCGATGCCTAGTAATTCTGTTTATTGTCCATCGTGTGGAGAGCAAATGGAGTAGAGAGTAAGAGATTTCCTGCAAGTTATTTCTTCTTTTAGTGATAAGTTTAGAGAACATGATTTGACTAATCTTAGTCACCCAACCATATTTTTTTAAGCAGAGAGTTTGAAAGTGAGGGTAGATGCTTCGATTTAATGTAGATATCGATTTTTCCTTTATAAATCAGATATTAGATTATTTTGAGAAACCTTCACAGAACAATCTAAAGCGAATTTCTAGACATAAGGCTGCAAAGGGTGTGTATAGCCATGCTTTGCGTTTTAATAATACAAAATTAGATTTAGAGGCTTTTTGGGAAAAAATTATTCTTCGAGAGGCAGAAAAAATCAAAATTTATCATAAAGAAATATTGGCTTGTGCCCAATATATTGAATCTTTCAAGGACGATTTCAAAGCTATTATCCATGAACTTACCTCTTATTTTCCAGAAGACCTTCATTTTGATTGTAAATTATATTTAATAGTGGGTTACGATATTGGAATTGTCTCTGAATCGAATGCGTTCCTTAATATCGGATTTCCTTTGTTTCATGAACATAAACGAGAATTACTCTACTTTGCTATGCATGAATTGCATCATGTTGGATATACGTTTTACCATCCGATCTATTCACTTGAGGATCTAAAAACAACATCTGATTTGCTCAGGATAATAAAATATTCAACACATTTAGAGGGACTCGCGGTGTATGCGCCTCTTCACAGACGTTTAGAGGAGGGTTGTATCGCGCATAAAGATTATCAAGTCTTAGCTAAGGAATCTGAAAGATTACGTCATGTAAATGAATTTTTTAGTATATTCAAGGCGATAAAGCAGAATCCAAATCGCCCAATCATAAAAACAGATTATGAGCTAATAGAGCGACTTGCAGGTGATTCAAGGTTATGGTACATTACTGGAGCACACATGGCAGAAACAATAGACAAGGAACT
>JBHLKP010000297.1:0-4538 GCA_048886525.1 Candidatus Hodarchaeota archaeon
GCTATCCGCCTGGATAGCTTAGATATCCAATACTATCGACTTTGTAGCAGTGCCTTGGTTGAACTTGAGGTGAAACAATGGTTAAATAATCCTAAAGAGACTATATCTCAGGAGTTGATTATTAAATTAGAGGATCTGGAAAGGGTTTACATAACCAACCACTATTTTTCCAGGCTATGTGCATTATATCTTTTACAAGTTCGAATAGCCTTAGCCTCCTTTTTCATTAATGAAGTGGACCAATGGTTTACGAAATGTGAACAAATAGCCAACCAACACGATATGGGATTTTACAAAAAGGCCGTTCAGTTAGAACGCAAAAGATTTCAGCAATATAAACAACGCATTACCGCTATTATGCAGACGGAAAAAATTATTACTCCTGAAAGACAGATGGATTTATATCGTAATTATCTACAGGAAGCGGTTTTGGTCAGAAAAGAGTTTGAAGGGGATAGCGAGGAGTAGAATACCACCATTTATTCTTTTTTCTTTAGACTCCTGATTAAACAGTTGACCCTTGAGGTTTAATTATTTGTAGTGCTAGAGGCTATCTCCAATTTGCAATCAAATAATTCATTTGTTCCATCAAATCGTTCGTATCGGTCATCCAACTCTCTTTATAAAACCAAATCCGAAGATAAACCTTTCTCCCAGTAATAAGACACTTCTTGACATCTTCCCACCGATTTAAAAACGTTAGAGAACGTTAGAAGCGGAGGGTGCGATTTGAACGCACGTAACACAGCTTTGCAGGCTGCTCCATAGCCACTTTGGTACCTCCGCTTTTTAGAACTGAATTTTACTCAAAAAAACGGTGATTCCAGCAAGATTCATTACTCCACTTAGAAATTAAAAATTTTTTTATTATAACAATGCTTATCCCTTTAAAAATTGAGTCAAAAACCAGAGATTTTCCTTCTTCTTCGAAAGAAGTTTATTTTCAAATATGGGATTACGTTATTTGGAAACCCTTTTTTATTCGCACCGAATTGGTAAAACGCAGGGAGTTCCGTCTCTGAAAGTTGCAGATTTACGTTAGGAAGTTACAAAATGTCAGAGCAAGACGTTCATGTTTTCATCCCAAGTATGGATGGAGAATATATGCCAGTTTCTTTCACGTCGAAAGATCTTAAGGATAAAGAAGTTTTTATTATTTTAGATGAAAGTGATCGACACATATTCATTTGGACTGGAATTAATTCTTCAGTTCGTAAACGATTTATCTCTAGTCAAATTGCACGCCAGATTAGACTTGAAAAAGGAATGACACATCGGATTTCTACTGAAGAACAAGGGAATGAGACAAATAAATTCACATCACTGATGGAAAGAATATCTGGACATCCTATTAAAGCAAATAAATCTTTAGATGTGTCTCCTCTTGCGATTACCAGCCATCCTGACACATTGAGAGAAATTTCACCATCTAAAAAAGACATACTAAACGAAGAGAAATTCGAAACGCTAAAAATCCCTGACGCTCCCTTGAAACCCCCAGTCCCAGTTCCTGTGGAAGAGGAAAAACCCGTTAAAAAACCAGTAGAAGTTATCCCTCCCGAAACATTATATTTTTCTGACGATGTAAATATTGAAATTGTTGAAACGAAAGCTCAAATGATCTGTCCGAGTGCAGACGAAAATTTAACGCTAACTACTCTTCATATCTCATCTGCATCTACTAAAGGAAAAATTTCGTTCTACTATTTACCTACAAGCGCAAAAACTGCTAGTTGTAAGAATAAAAAACCAATCTTTGCTGTTTACTTAACACCAACAACCCCTCCAGTACTGGAATTAGACGATTTAGAAATCCCAATTCCTGCAGGTAATTCATTATACTTTACTTGTCCTGTGGACACATTTATAGCTATAAACTTGGTATGATAGCAAAAGTACTCATTGTTATCTGAATGTTAAGCTTTTATCCACTGCCGCTTTTCTTATATCTTATTTTTTCTAAATTAAGAGAAAGTAATACTCGAAAAAATCACTAGAAAACATTTTAATGGTATCGAAATTGCGTCTATAAAGTGAAATCTTCTTTCTCTCTTAATGAAAAGATAATATGGTCGTGTTAGCATGGATAAAAGAAATATTAATTCTCGAATACCTGGATTTTTTAAAATGAAAGTTGAAGAGCGCCAAAAAAAAATCCAAGATCTATGTGATCTTAATTCAGAAGATATGGAATATTTAAAGCAGTCAACAAATATTCTAGATAAAGCAGGGCAAGGACATTATATAGAAAATACCATTGGGGTTATGCAAATACCATTAGGCATTGCTACAAATTTCAAGATAAATGGGGTGGATATTCTTGTTCCTATGGCTGTAGAAGAAGCATCTGTAGTTGCTGCAGCATCAAACTCTGCTAAAATTGCACGAATTGAAGGGGGTTTTTTCACAAGTTACACTCCTCCTATTATGATTGGCCAAATACAAATAGTCGGGCTTACTGATCCATTTGCAGCTCGAATGAAAATTTTAGAGCACGAAAAAGAAATTGTTAAGTTATCAAATGAACAAGATCCTATTCTTGTTAAATTTGGAGGGGGTTGTACTGGATTAAATGTTAAAGTCTTACCTAAAACATTGACTGAAAGTATGGTAATCACTGAATTGCTTGTTGATGTTCGTGACGCAATGGGAGCTAATGCAGTGAATACAATGAATGAAGCCGTTGCTCCCATGTTAGAAGAGATTACTGGAGGGAAAACAATACTTCGAATTATTTCTAATTTGGCTGATCGTCGTTTAGTAAGAGCAAGAGCTATTTTTAAGGCAAGTGAACTCAATACGAAGGATATGAAAGGCAATGAAGTGGTTGATGGTATTTTACAAGCTTTTTCTTTTGCTGAAGCTGATCCATACAGATGTTCGACTCATAATAAAGGTATTATGAACGGAATCGACGCAGTAGCAATAGCAACAGCTCAAGATTGGAGAGCTATCGAGGCAGGAGCACACACTTACGCTGCAACTAAAATTCCAGGTAAATATTCTTCTTTGACATCATGGGAGAAGAATAGTTCTGGGGATTTAGTTGGTTCAATTGAAATCCCTTTAGCTGTGGGTCTAGTAGGAGGAGTAGCACGGATTCATCCATTGGCTCAAATATCGTTCAAGATATTGGATCTCAAGATACCAGGAGGAGCACTGCAACTCGCAGAAATAATGGCATCAGTGGGCCTAGCTCAAAATTTTGGAGCACTGAGAGCTCTAGCTTCTGTTGGAATACAAGCAGGCCATATGAAATTACACGCTAGGAACTTAGCAGCGTCTTTAGGAGCAAAAGATGAATTAATTGATAAAATCGTCCAAATAATCTCAGAAAGAAAGATTAAAGTTACATATGATAACGTTAAAGAAATTTATGAGGAATTAAAGGGATGATTCATGAAAAATTAGGTTTTTTAGAAAAAAATAGAAGCTGGAGTTATTTCTTCTCTCTAATCTTTTATTTCTTCATTTATTCCGCTATTATTACCATTCCATAAATCTCGATTCATAAGCAGAATTCGACAATCAGGACTTAGCATGTTTAGTTTTTGAAAAAAATTTACTAAAATTCTTCCAGTAGCGCCCCATATAATTTCTCCCTTATAATCAAAGAATGGAACACTAAAAATTGAACCACCCTTATATGATACTTCTTTTTCTGAGAAAATTCTTGAACGAGAAAGTTTTGAAAGAGATGCCTCTAAAATATAATCAATTTCTGGAGAATTTACCATTCGATGATTGATTTCAGAATTATCTTCTATGTACCCAACGGTAGGAGTAACTACGTATTTTGAGATAGTGAGAATATCGTCAATTTTACCAAGAACTCTGATTCGTTTGATTCCTAATTCTTCTTCAGTTTCTCGTAAAGCGGTATGACTGAGATCTGAATCTAATTCCTCATCGAATCTTCCTCCTGGAAAGGAAATCTCTCCTTTATGATGACTCACTTGACTTGTTCTTCTGGTAAAAATGAGCATCCAGTCGTTTTCTCGAACGATAATTGGAATCAGTACCGCGGCTCTTCGAAAACCATCTGGGATATCTAAAATCAAACGTGAATCCTTATTCAGAACCGCTTTTAATTCTAGGATGCATTTAGGGAGGTTATTCAATTTGGATATCTCATGATAGATGGTTAAAAACTTAGACAATGGCCAGTTTATGAAAGATTATACCAATCCAAGGTTGCTTGAGTTTACATTTAGCCTTTTAGCTTCTTTTTCAGTGTTGTCCAGACATTTCTATTGTTATAGAAATTTATCCTCCTTTGAATAAATGACAAATATGCTTCTTAATGGTCGATTTAACAAAAATCAAAGTCTAAATTTAGTTTATTTTTATAGTAATGATTTTAGTCAATTCATTAGAAACTATTTAATAATCAATACTTCATAAAAAATAATAATTCTAATACTGTGACAATAAAGATTGTGGAATATTTATATGCCATTTATTAATCTATCTTTTACTGAAGCAAGACAAACATTGGAAAATGCGTCATTAATCACCCAGTTGTTAAAAGAAAAGAA
>JBHLKP010000298.1:0-4525 GCA_048886525.1 Candidatus Hodarchaeota archaeon
AGAAAGTCAATTTTCATTCTTTTCATGAATTATCATTTCGAGACGTCGTTTATTGGCGACGGTTTCAAGAGGAACACGATAAATTTTGTGAAATCCTCCAAAATGAAGGAGTTGAAGTAATCTATCTAAATGAACTAATATCAATGGAAGATAAAGAAATCTTGAACCCAAATTTGGTATATACTCGCGACTCTGGAACGGTTACAAGCGCTGGATCTATACAGATGCGTATGGCCAATCAAATTAGAACACCTGAACCATTATTAGTAACACAAGGATTAAAAAAGCTTGGAATTCCTCTACTTTACGAGATCAATTCACCTGGACTCTTGGAAGGAGGTGATTTTGTGTACCCAGATGAAAATACTCTCATGATTGGATATAGCACTCGTACGAATGAAGAAGGAGCTCTTCAAGCGGCGAGTACTATATTAAAAAATACATTAATAAAAACAATAGTTTTGGTTCCTCTTCCCTCTTGGCGAGTCCATCTTGATGGCGGATTGATGTTTATTGATAAGGATCTTTTTTTATGCCATCCTGAATCAGTTGAGACGTTTCCTATTAGAGTTCACAGACAAAATGAGGATATTAGGATCATGCGATTAATGGAATTTATCAATGAGAATTTTGATGCTGAAAAAATCACAATAACTGATAATGAATTATATTTATTTGGAGCAAATGTTGTATGTTTAGATAAAAGAAAATGTGCGATATATGAATGGAATGAACGAATCATAAATGAATTAAAAGAACGAAATGTAGACATTTTAGACATTGAAGGAGGAGAATTATCTCGTGGCGGAGGAGGCCCCCATTGTATGACACTACCAATTCTAAGACAAAAATAAACAAACAAAAATGTGATTAAAATGGATAAACCAATAACAGTGTGTTTAACATTTGATTTTGATGCAGAAAGTGCTCAAATTAGACAATTAGAAGAACTTGGAAGAGTTTCAAAAGGTCAATTTGCAATAAAACGAGGATTACCAAGAATACTTTCACTTTTAGACAAATATAACATAAAAGCAACTTTCTTTGTTTGTGGATGGGTAGCTGAGACCTATCCTGACCTAACTAACGGAATTGTTAATGATGGACACGAAATTGCTGCACATGGTTATCTTCATGAATATTTAGATACTCTTTCTGTTTATGAGGAAAAGGAAGTATTTATATTAACTGATAAGGCATTGAAAAAATTTTCACCCTCAATCAAAGGTTTTCGTGCTCCCTATTGGAAACTTTCCCCAAATACCTTAAAATTAGTTGCTGATATGGGATATGGTTACGATTCTAGCTTATTTAACGATGATCGGCCTTATATAATTGAAGTCCCAAATACAGATAGAAAATTAGTCGAATTCCCAGTAGAATGGTTTTTAGATGATTGGATTGTGTTCGAAGGACATCAAAATTCTCCATCAGCTGTCTTAGAAATATGGAAATCGCATTTTGACGCATTCATCAATTCAGATGACATTTCAGATGAATATCGTATATTTCAACTTACTTGTCATCCAGCTGCAATTGGTCATGCATATCGATTGAGGGTATTAGAACAACTGATATCTCATATGAAAAATTCAAACGTGGATTTTTCAAGAATGGGTGACATAGCTGACACTATTTTATCGAAATGAACTTCTATTATTCAGGTATTAAAATGAAAGATCGAATACTAAAACTAAGTGAGGATCTTCGAGATGATATTACGAATTTCACACGTGAAATGATTGCCATTCCCTCACTTAGTGGCAAAGAAGACAAAGTAATCAGGCTAATTAAACAAAAGATGGAAAAACTAGGTTTTGAAAAGGTTCAGAACGACAAAATGGGAAATTTAATTGGACAAATTGGGGATGGAAAACATATTCTAGCTTTTGATGGACATGCGGATACAGTAGAAGTTGGAAGTCTTGAAGCTTGGAAGTATGATCCTTTTGAGGGAAAAATAGAGAAAGAAATAATCTATGGCAGGGGTGCATGTGATCAAAAAGGAGGGATCGCTTCCTTAATTTATTCTGGATATATTCTTCAAAAAATAGGGATTCCGAAAGATACTACGTTTCTTATTGTGGTTGGAGTCCAAGAGGAGTTATTTGAAGGACTTAATTGGCAATTCATTGTGAAAGAAATGGGAATACTTCCCGATGCAGTTGTTCTCACTGAACCAACCGGTTTAAGAATTGCTATTGGCCAAAAGGGAAGAATTGATCTGAAGATTAAAACTAATGGAATATCTAGTCATGGCGCTGCTCCTGATGAAGGAGAAAATGCAATCTACAAAATTGTCCCGATTATTCAAGATATTCAAAAATTACATAAAATGCTTCCTAGTGATCCTATATTTGGAAAAGCTTGCATTTCTGTTACTGGTGTCAGGTCAACATCGCCAGCAGTTAATGCTATTGCAGATAGCGCAATCATAAATGTTGATAGAAGGTTAATAAGTCAAGAAACCTTAGAAAGCGTAATAACTGAAATTAACTCCTTATCAAGTATTAAGATGGCCAAAGCACAAGTATATGTTCCTGAATATGAATACAAAAGCAATAAATTTACCTATCCGATTAAAGCTTATTATCCGTCATGGATTATGGAGAAAAACCATCCATTTATTCAGACTGCAGCAAGAACATACCAACAATTATTTGGTCAAGAAGCTGAATTCTTACATTGGCACTTTTCCACCAATGGCGCAGCAACGAAAGGGATTTTTGAAATTCCAACTCTTGGTTTCGGACCAGGATACGAAAAATTCGCTCATACGACAGAAGATCAGGTTCCTATTGACCATTTAATAAAAGCAATGCAATTCTATGCTTCATTGGCAAAGAATTGGCAACTTACTATCCAATAACTCTGATCTAAGATGAAATCTTTAATTCTCCTTTTGAGGATTGAGAGTAATTAACTAATGTTATACCTAGAATAATAAGCAATAATGATAATCCATGAATTAATAGGTCAATTTTTTCCCCTAATAATATAGCTGAAGAAGTAACGCCGACAATTGGCACAAGATTTTGGAATATGGCTGCACGACTTGCACTTAACCTTTTAACTCCCTCAAGATACAACCAATAACCTATAATTGTAGAAAGAAATGCAAGATAAGCAATACCAATCCAAACACGATCAGGAACTTGAAAATATAATATTGGGTTAAGATATTCTGGATTACGTAGTAGTGCTACTGGATAAGTTGTAAGAAATCCAAAAAAAGAAACCCAGCTATTAATATAGAGAGAAGAAGGTTGAAAAGTGCCTTTTTTGCATTCAATAAAGAAATATTTACTTAATGCGATATAAAGTGAGTAGCAAAACGAAGCTATAAGGATTAGAATATCTCCTAAGAGACGATTAGGAACATCTACATTAGGAGAAAAACCGAATACTATTAAAACCCCTATAAATGATAAAAGTGTTCCGATAATTCTTTGGGGATTTAAATCCTCCATTTTTAGTACTATGGTAGCAAAAATCATTACTAGAATAGGATGACTACTAACGATTACACTTGCATCACTAGCAGCGGTATAATATTCACCAACTAAATACCCAGCTTGATAGATAGTGACAGAAATTATACCCATGAACGTAAACATTTTCCAATGTTGTTTTGCGAACTCAAGATTAATACTACCCTCATGCCATCGTAATATGAATAAAAAACATAATAGAACAATAAAATATCGAATTGAGGCAATCATCATGGCAGGAATAGTTTCACCTCCTACATCTTCAGATACTAACCATCTCCCAAGAGGCCATGAACCACCCCATATGATTGCAGTTAAGAGTAAAAATACATAAGCGCCGATCTCTGATTTTTTCTCTGTTTTTAATGCAGAATTCAACTGAATTCCTCTTAATTGTAGGCATTTCATTGTTATATTTTTTTAACAAGAATATAATATTTATAGAGTTTCAAGATATGAAAATCTTTTTTCTTCAATATTTTTTTGGCTGTTATTGTCGAATTTACTAGAAACTATCATTTACAGCAAAAATGAGACAGAAATATATGTAATACATATCTAATTTAGTTAAAAAAGGATGTTTCTCTTTAATATAAGTTGAAAATTATAAGTTTGAAATATCACAATTAATGCATGCGGAAAGAAAGTCATGATAGAAATAATAATAGTTTGGGTAACGGTTGCTATTTTGGGGATAACTTTAGCGGCTCCTCTAGGCCCGGTTAATGTTGAAATGATTAAACAAGGACTAAATAAGTCAATACCTCATAAATCAGCTTGGATTGCAGCTATATTGACTGGAGTGGGCGCCATGAACGGAGATTTTATTGTTGCAACAACAGCATTAACGGTTGGAGGAGAAATCCTAATTAATGTTTTTTCTTCTCCCTTAATCAAATTATGTTTATTTATGATTAATATTATAATTTTAGGATATTTAGGAATCTCTGCTTTGATTCAAAATACAGATAAGGAAATTAATTTTAAAAATGAAAAGCAAACTCATAATACTAAGCATAAAAGACGAATAGATC
>JBHLKP010000299.1:0-4518 GCA_048886525.1 Candidatus Hodarchaeota archaeon
ACCGTTCTCGTCCATTTATGAACCGATTAACTCAATCTCTCAAGCCAGAAATCTAGGAATAATATCTGTGACATCAACAAAATCAAATACTTTTATATTGGATACAACTGCATTTATCGGTCTTGACTTCCCAATTCTTCAAACGTGGCAAAACGCGCTTTTCTATACTACATCTACCGTAGCTTCAGAGCTAAAAGATATCCGTTCAAAGATGAATTTAGATATCTTAATACAATCAGGGAAATTGAAAATTGACTCTCCTAATCAAGGATTGTTTAAGGAAATAAAGAAGAAAATCGCAAGAGTTGATCCTCAGTCTTCTCTTTCAGATGTTGATATGGATATACTTGTACTTTCACTGCAACTGAAAGGAACTCTAATTACTAATGATCTTGCGTTACAAAACATGGCTTATAATCTTAGTATTCCTACTAGAGTTATTAGTGGAAAAAAAATTAGTCAAATCAGAAAATGGGTTCTTAGATGTAAGAACTGTGGTAAAAGGGCAGACATAAACGAAAAGCAGTGCTCTGAATGTGGTGGGCCTCTCAGAAGAGTAACTATACAGACTTTTACGTCAAATTCAAATGATTAAAACAGATTCTTAACGATAGAGGGGGTTTATAAGAGCCACCAAACTAGTGGACAAATATAGACATATATATCACGAGAAAGAAAATAAAAATTCAAATCAGAAAAGTAAGATTAAACGTTATTTCGATAGAGGAAGATAACATTGCCAGAAGAATTAAAAACAAGAGAAGAGTTCTTGACCACATTAAGACTTGCTTCAATATGCTATGTTAAAAGGGTAAAAAATTCTGAAATAGTTAAATTGAAACTTAGGACTAAAAAACGCCTTTATACTTATATAACAAATCCTAAAGAAGCAAATGAAATCGTTTCTACCCTCAACATCCCCGTTGAGGAAGTATAGATTTTTTCTTAATATTACAATTATAGAATAGGATTTATTTATTCGTAACATAGTCCACAGAGGATACAACGATAAATAAAGGGTAATTATGCCTTTGTTTCACATTCTAATCAGTTTTTGAAGAAATAGTTTCAAGTATGCTAAGAACTTCCCATATCTTTGTCCTAGCGAAAAGGGGACAATTTGGATCCTGACTAATTTCATCTAAAATTGAAATAGCTAGATTGGCACGTACTTCAGGAGGATCATCATCAGGTGTGCTCTTTCCAGATATAGCTATAAAGGCCTCTTTTGCAGCTCTTCGGATATTCTTCGGAACACTATGGTCGGAAGAAATCTGTTGCAGTTTCATTTTTGAATTTTCAATCTTATCTCCCATAACTGATCACACTACCAATATATTTATTCACGCAAGCATTGCAATAATTTTAACTAAAAAATTTGCTTAATATGACAATGAGAATATAACAGTCAACCATTATGGCAAATAACATGAAATAAATAATTTTAGAAAAAGGTTTCTTTATTCTTTTTGGGAAGCTATTAAAATTAATAAAAACTGATTCAAGTTATTTCGGCAATTAAAAGCATGAATTAGTATAATCACAAGTAATTTCGGAAATAAAAGCTTTAAAATTAATAAAAAAGTAATTTTATTACTCTGATGTATGGAATCCTTGAAACAAAGCATTTATATTTGACCCTTTCATAGTTGTCGTATAAACAATAATATAAATACTTGGCATTTTGGGCCTGGATTGGATCTCAATTTCAACCAGTGAGCTTTTGACGGAGTAATGAGATAATTGGAGTTCAATGAATACGATATTGATCCTGTGATAATTTATGATATTATTATCAGTGGGAGTGGTGGATTAATCTGTTCTCATTGTGGAAAAAAAATTACCATTGACGAGCTTTTAGAACAGAAAATCGTTATTGGGAATGATGAAGGCTATTTAAGCCATGTAGGCTGTTTACTTGGATACATCATGAAAGCAGAACCAATAATATCATCGGGGTTAGCTTCTGGACTTTTTTCGGAGTCTCAAGTTCGTCAGGATCTATTATCCCGTCCATTCGAATCAGTTATTCTAGATATCAGTCGTGCCTGTTCATTTAAACGATTATCTCCTTCAAAATATAATAATGAATGTTCGAAATTTATTGCTTCCGAATCTAATGTAATCGAACAAAGAAACAATCATAATTTAGAAATAATGCTTACTTACTTAGATTCCACTCTACCAGATCCAATGTATTCAAATGTTAACTAGATTAGCAGAATTAAGAATGAAAAAGCTCTGAATTAATAATATGGTGTACTAGATGAAAGTTGATCTCTCGAATATCCCTGATTCAGATGTTATAGACAATATAGCTAAATTAATCAAGGAAAAGGAAAACATCAAAACTAAAAAAGATGGAAAAATCCTAGAAGTAAAAGGTTTATCTTCTCGTAAATTGAAATTCTACACCAAAAAAGCATTAGGTAGAGCGAGTTTACCTGGATATTTTAAAGTAATATCTAATGGAGAAAAATTTGAAGTATTATTCAAGGAATTTTAATTTAAAGTCAAATTCTAAAATTAGTTAGTTTTTTGTTCCTGAAAAGGGGAGGCCCTCGTAAGGTTATATCTTACAAACAGTTTTGAAGATAAACTCAAATCCTCTGAATAAAAAATGTTTATTATGACTGGAAAGGTTGTTAATGAATCAACAACTCACAAAAACTTCTTGGAAAAGTTTTTACACAGGAAAACTCTCAAGAGGTTGTCAGCAATGCATTAAAGGGGAAAAACTTGTTGTTCTAGTTTCAACAGAATGCTCTAGTAACTGTTTCTATTGCCCTCTAAGCCTAGAACGAAAATCTTCCCATTACTCATATGCAAATGAAAGACCAATATTGAATCTCAACGATCTTAGAGAAGAAGCATCTCTAATGGATGCTTTCGGGGCCAGTATGACAGGTGGTGATCCTATTGAATCTCATTCTTTCTTAAAAACAATTAAATATTGTCGTTTTCTCAAAGAAACATTCTCAGACGATTTTCACATTCACTTATACACCCGAGGAAAAGAAATTTCTCAAAAAATTATTTGCAAATTAATACCCTATGTTGATGAAATAAGATTTCATGTTATCAACTTAGGAAAAGATTTTACTCAGGTGAAATTAGCCCTCAAATTCGACATTGATGTAGGGATTGAAGTACCAGTAATCCCTACAAAGGGAATTGACTATTATCAGGAACTAATAGCTCAATTTGAGTCAATTCTCCCCAATAATGATCGATTTCATTTTGTTAACCTGAATGAACTTGAAGTATCAGAAACAAATTTTCGAAATCTTTTAGCTCATAATTTAAAGATCAATATAAACAATGAATCTGCAATTGAAGGAAGTTCATCACTAGGGAAAGAGATAGTGGAATGGTCTTCAAAGGAAAGTGAAGTTCCTGTTCATTTTTGCACTTTAGCTACAAAGGATTCGATCCAGCTTCCAAACCGATTGTTTAGGAGAGCTAATAATATTCAATTGCCTTCCGATGTAGTGATATCTGATGGCCCTGATCGGGGATTATTAATTCGGGGTGTTATCCAATCCAAATCAAGAGATCTAAATTATATTCGCAACATATTGATAACCAAATTACAAATACCACAAAATTTACTCTATATCGATCACCAAAGAAATCAACTATTAACAAATGCAGCATTATTAGAGGAAATGAAAGGAAGGATTCGAAGCTTGTTTCCAGAGATTATTTTAGGGATAATAGAGGAATATCCAACTTACGATCGGCTACAAACAACATTCATCCCTCTATAAAAAATTCAATACTAAAATGACCGTTAATTCCATCAGACTTCTCGCCAATGTATTCCCAATTTATCTGCATATTTACGTGCTGTATCCAGCTCCTGAGAAGTAACACTACGAACTAGTGATTTGTGTCGCGGATTACTATTTACTTTATGCTCTGGTCTCCATTGACCCATAATATTCACAAAAGCTAGAGGTACATGTTCCGCACACCAATCAAGGATAGGAAAAGTATCAGCCTCTAAACGTCCAGGCATAACGAGATGACGAACAATCATTTCACGAGAACTCTGGTCATAAGCCATTTTAATATTTCGAGTTGCAATTTTCCAGTAATTTTCTGCTTTTGTCATCTCTTTAGCAAAAATATTATCGTGAAATTTTAAATCTGGTAACCAAAAATCCATGATATCAAGTAATAAATCCATCCCCTCCAGACTTGTATACATATTAGAATTCCATAAGTGAATGATATTCTCCTGAAAGTGGATCAGAGATTCAATTATTGTATGAATATTTGGGGTTGGATCTCCACCTACCCAATTAATGTTTTTAGCTCCTTTATTAGAAAGTTTTTCTATAATTTTTGATATTGCAAGAGGATTCATAAAACGTCCCTCCCAAATGTTATCAATATCCCCCCATTCTTGTGAAATAGACCAGTTTTGGCAAAAAATACAGTTAAACGTACATGATGTAAAAAAAATAGTACCTGAAGGTATTAAAGGAGGTTCTTCTCCAATGTGTAAAAAAG
>JBHLKP010000300.1:0-4492 GCA_048886525.1 Candidatus Hodarchaeota archaeon
ACATTAGCTTAAGTAATCTAAGATTGATATCAAAAATGAAAAATTGTACTTGGTTACCCAATTAAGATGAATTCATTCATTTGTCAAAAACTGTCTAAAGTTACAGCATGAGTTTTCTTTTATTGATAGACAGACAATTCCTAAATTATGAAAAAGATATTGCTATCATACCCAATTATCAACAACAATTAGTTAAAGTAGTTGAAAGGAAGATGATTGTTTTTCCCATCCATACTTATTCCTCAAAAAAGGAAGAAGAAAAATCATTAAAATTTTTAAAGGGATTCTTCATCATTATTGAATATATATATGATAAATGATTAGGAGTTCTATAATATGAGTGAAATTTTCTCAACGAAAGGTCTTGGATGGAAACGTGATCGTTCTGGTGATCCAGATTTCACTCTTGATAAAATCAAAAAAGATGTCCAAAATCAAGCAATTTCATTAGATGAAAAGAAGGTTGCAATGAAAATACAAGAGGAGTACTTACTACATGTAGATGATGAAATATTCGAAGGTGAAGTGGATTTAAGAAGGCATTGTTCACCGATTAAGAATCAAGGCAGTATTGGCTCAAATACAGCGAATGCGGCTATTGGTCTCTTGGAGTATTATGAATTAAAAAATTATCAAAAATACACAAATTACTCAAGTCTCTTTCTTTATAAGGTAACAAGACAACTTTTAAATTGGGAAGGAGATACTGGAGCATTTCTTAGTACTACTATAAAAGCTATGGAACTTATTGGCATATTGCCAGCTGAATACTATACATATAAAACTTCCCAATTTGATGAAGATATTCGCCCTATTTGGTACAATATTGCTAGTAATTATAAGGTGACAAAATCTCTTCGCTTAGATAGTCCAAAAATTGATCCTAATAAGCTTTTAAACCGAGTAAAAGGATTTTTAAAAGCTAGAATTCCTTCCATGTTTGGATTTTATTTTTCCAATTCTTTGTTTCAAGCACCTAACGATGGAAATATTCCATTCTTAAGTAAGGACGAGAAAATA
This sequence comes from Candidatus Hodarchaeota archaeon, assembly GCA_048886525.1. GTDB lineage: Archaea > Asgardarchaeota > Heimdallarchaeia > Hodarchaeales > Hodarchaeaceae > Hodarchaeum. Next base: position 1,021 of record JBHLKP010000300.1, read on the forward strand.
ATGGGGGGACACGCAGTGGCCGCTGTTGGATTTAATGATGATAAAGTAATTAAAAATCATGAAGATGGTACCGTAACTAAAGGTGCTTTGTTAATTAGAAATTCATGGGGAAAAGAATGGGGAGAAGAGGGATATGGTTGGTTACCTTACAAATATGTAGAGGAAAAGTTATCTAACGATTGGTGGGTTATTATCGAAGCAGAATTGAAACAAAATAAGATTACTCTTTATCCTTAATCTTTTATGGATTTAACTGTGCTTCACGAAGTAATTCTAAAGCTGCTTCAAACCTCTGGCTAACTTTTTTCCAATTGTCTGAATAATCAATTTTATCTATATCAATTTCTTTTAGATCAGAAACGAAGTCTATAAGATATGTGTAAATATCAATCCAGTTTTTTCGATCATTATTTTTTTTGAGATATATCGTCATATTTGCATGTGTAGTAAGAATTTGTTCATTCCAACTTATAATAGACTTGTCTATTTCTTTTTCGGGAAATTTAAAGGTAATTCTAATTAGTATGTCATGTATAGTTTGCCATGCGTTTATAAGAAAAGGAATTACCTTTTCTCGATTTTTTGTTTTATCCTTTGATTGCTCATATCTATTTATCAAAACGTAAGAAAGAAGTGCACCTATTATTACTGTAATTAAAGGTATAAAATCAATTAGTTCGCTCATTTTTCTCATCTCCATGGAATTTGTTTATAGATCCGCAGGATTGGATTTTTAAGTTGTAGAAGAGTTCACATGCTCTCCAAGATATAACATGGGGAGAGTAAGTTAAATATTTTGAGACTCATTGTTTTCTGTTTTCTTAATGCGAATAGCTGAAAATTATCTTTACAAAGAATTATTGAGTGTTAATTAATCTCTTATTAAAACTGGAAAGGAATAACTTAACAAAATCTAAGATTCGCTTTGATAAACATGGTATTAAAATCTGTATTCCAGCCATATATCGGTTAAAACCTTGATCTAGCTTTTCCAAGCAGACTAGATCCGAATCAACGATTTGATAAAGTCTTATCATATATGTAGATAGATTTTAAATTTTTTAGAAAAATCTAAGGATTGAGACATACTCCTTGGAGAGTTTGATCATTGATATGGAAAGAGATCAGCCTTGCAGTAAAAAAAAGGAATTAAAACTAATTCTATTAAATTGACTGAAGGATTTCTTAATATATACTTTTTTTTTAAATCTAAACCAGCCTTTTACGACATAGAAGTCATAATAATGTTATTTTTGACTAGAAAAGATAAGAAAACTAGGAGTGTTAAGTTTTTTCAATTTAATCAATAAGTAGTTTTGAAAGTTAACCCTTTATGATTTAATATGCTTGATTTTCCATAGACCATAACAGTGGGTACCTACATAAGCATTACCCTCTGGATCAAAATCAATTGAAAAAGTGTCATTAGTAGGAAGTCCAGATCCTTGATCTAAAAAAGTGCTACGGGCATAATTATTAGTTACATTAAAACTTATAATTCCCTCAGTCCGAGTTGCTACGTAAAGCACGTCATTTCGAAACAATAAATCAGTCGGTCTGATGGGGAAGGTTTCTACCACCCTATAGATTGAAGCTTTTCCATGGTTGTCCACAGATACCGCGATAACTTTGTTTCTATTCATATCTGCACTATCAACCACAATAACATAAGCTTGGGTCGTGGAAATCGCTTCAACTTTTGTAATCCTCCAATTTGCGCTTCCTTGAAAGTGACCCCACGACCGCCCATTATTGATGCTAGTAAAGAGACCGAACTCAGTCGCAAGAAAGATAGTTGGGCTAGTCTCACAAGAGCTATCCATATCATATATCAAGTGATCTGAATCTGAAAACAATATAATTGAGCCTGATACTCCTGATGGGGCTCCAGGATCCTGCCATTGATTCGAGGTGATTCCAGTCGTAATGTTAGTTCTTCTTACTGACCATCCTTTTGTTTTTCCATCACTGACGGGTCCTGCTAAGTACAACCACTGCTTTGCACTTTCATATTTGACTAACAAACAACCAATAGGAACTCGCTTGTGGGTATCATTATGAGTTTTAAAAGAATTTGTACACTCATTGGCCATTACAATCCAATTTTTACCAGCATCACTACTCCCAAGCACAATTGGAGGCTCCGACGCTCTCGCATAGGAGAGAAAAAGCATTTGGGAGTCGGAAGGATTAACTGCAATACTATATCCCCGTCCAGTTCCAGCGAAAGATTTCTTTGATTTAGGGTGTTCACAGGGATCAATAATCTCATTCATTTGCCCAAACATCTTCCAATAGTCATCACCCCAAAGATTCATCATACCAACATAATCAAATATCACAATACAGATATGATCTAATAAGGGGGGTTCTTTGCGTGAGTAACTTAGGGTGAATACAACTTCGTCTATAGCAGTGAATTCTACATGTCCTTTTCCCTTCCAATAGTCATAATTCAAAGGATGACACTCAGCAGTTAGATACTCATGATCAATAGGGCATTGAGATTTCTCTAGATCATTTCGATTAATTCTCCATATACCACCTCTATTAGCTCCAACCACATAGATATCCTTAGAGGATAAAACAGCATAGCGACACTGAAATGGTGTTTTTGGGGCAACACCTCCATACCCCCCCGCCTCAGAAGAACAAAGGTTGTTTGTATCAAAAACAACTGACCAGTTTGCTCCTGCGTCTTTAGATATGTATAAAGCTCCTTCATGTGCATGGTCACAAGCATAAAGGAGTGCGTTTCTATTTTGGTAATCAGCTACGATATCCCATAATCTCCGATCGTCACAAATAAGACCATTAGTTATGAACCAGCAAGTTTCACCGATTTCTTGACGATAGATCTGACCTGGAGTTTTTTTACAAAAATTATAATCCACTGAGACGATAATATATCTTTTTTTGGTTGTCTTGTCAGTCGCCCACGCTAAGGAACGACAATTTCGATCCTCTCCTACTAGACCTTTATTATGAAGGTTGAAACTCATTGAAGAATTTAATTTTTCTGTGTCTGACATGCTGGCATGATACACCCCTAGGTCAGTAGCAACATACACATGCCAGGGTTTGGGTTCTATTTCATTTTTCTTTATAATTAGTATTTTGAGAATGTTTGGTTGCTGTTCATTGCACAGATTGTCGACTTTCGATGGAGGTAAACGGATTCTATCAGTTGGATCTTTAAATATATTTGTACTAGTAGCTCCATCGAATCTTAGAATTTCTCCATTACCATACTCCTTGGGATGTTGTCGATCTGCGCCTGTATGCCGCATGTCGATACTACCAGTACCGACATAAAGGATATCACTAAAATCTACTCTTGGATCCATGTACAATGTACCGATATGAACTCTATTATCATACTGAGATATTGGATCTTCCCAAATGAGCTTCCAACCTAAAACAGCATCCCATCGATAGAGTCGTCCATCTTTGGTTCCAGCGAAGGCATAGT
>JBHLKP010000301.1:0-4444 GCA_048886525.1 Candidatus Hodarchaeota archaeon
AAGATAAAAGTGTAGGAATAGATTTTATTTGGTTGGAAACTTGCAGTAGTAGGTGTGATTTCAATTCTTAGTTGCGACCCTCTGTCAGTACTCCATGTTTTCTGATATAAGATCGTCCCTCTGCCAATTGTTACAGTAATTACTGAAAATAAAACCACAACAAAAATTAATAGATAAAGCTCCCATTTCCTCGGTATTTTCATCTTGACTCCCTTTGTGTTTCTAACTAAAGTAATTAAATGCACAATACCATTATTCACTACACAAATTTGAATTATATAAAGGTATCACAAGACCAACAGCTTAAGATATCACTCCCCCAAAAATAAAAAAAGCGGACAGAGATAAGACCGACATCGTTCTATGAGAAGCTAACGACTCCTGAAGCCACCTGACGATAGGACTACTTAATTTCCAAAAGAGTTCGTGGGCCAGAATTTAATTTAGCTGAAGCAAGGGTTGGCATTACAGATCGAATTAATGACTCAACAACAGTAAAAATCTTGATACAAAATCTTGGGAATCGTATGGGGTACTTACGTTGAGAAAAAATTCAAATCAAATTGAAGGATGAAGTTATTACAATGATAAACCCAGAAGAATGGGAATGGCAAGCTCAGCCTTCAGAGCAAACTCTTAATGGTTTTACTTTTAAGGTACCAATTGAGAAAGAGCTGACTGGAGGAATTTTTGTAACAAGAGGTGTCTATTCAAGTCATAAAGGGAGTATCATTGAAGAAACTTGGCAAACTCCTTTGATTGGTGAATTATCATTCTCTACTAGGATACCTGATTAGAGCTAGGAGTCTCTCGCTATTCTTCGAAGACAAGCTTGATATACTCACTAATCTTAATGGTCCATGTCATTAATTTCAATTTTATCGATTTGATATTGATTATTAAGCCGAGAATTATACAGATCAAATGTGTAAGAAATGGAGTCCCACGATTTATAGGGAATTGAAAGAAAAAATCTCCTGGAATCATCATGAAGAGAAAAGGAGAATAATATCCAAGGAAATTGAAGATATCTGTAATACTTAATACTAGAATAGAAGCTAACAAAACTATCCAATAAAAATAATAAACCTCTTCGTTATCATATGAATCTTGTTTCCTAAGAAACCTAATCCATTGATAAACTATAATCCCTATCCAACCTGAAATCCCTCCCGAAATTCCCGCCCCTCTCAAAGTTACAAAAATATCTCCATTGAAAGGATCATACCCTAAATTATATAGTATAAGCGGATAGATAAGGCTTATGAAAAAATTAATTATTGTTGTCATCAATAATCCAGCTATATGACCTGCATAACCAATTGCAAATAATAAAAAAATTGATTTTCTCGTTCCAACTAAAATAACCATGATTGGTGCTAGTAAAATAATGAGAAACAGATTATTATAGAAGTGGTTCCAATCAGAATGAATTAATAGACTACTCCCAGCAGTAATCGGAAAAGTATTTGTGTTTAAACGTAGTGACTCTCTAAATCCTACTATATTATCGGAAAGAATTAAGAAAACCATAAAGACGCTAATAACTAAAAAATAAGTTCGAAACAATTCTTTCCATTTTATTAAGACATTTAGTTTGATATTTCTAGTCATTTTCTTACACCCCTATTTGATCCCTCTAAGAAAATGATTTATTTGAATTAAACAGTAATTCATTTATTAAATCATGTCCAAAATTTTATCTATCTTTGTCCTAGAAATTTCTTCATAGGATAGAAAGAAACAGCCTTTATATAATCGAAATGGAGGATATAGACGGGTAATAACTAATCCAATTACTTTAACATCGGGTAAGGTTAAATTCTTAATATTCTCTTCTATATGTTTAACTTTTTCAATTAAGCCGCTCAACCATAAATCTATCCCACCAATGCCGATCCACTCAACCGCGGACAGATATCAGACCGAAAGTGCTCTAGGAGAAGCTGCTGACTCCTAAAGCCACCTGAGGATAGAATTTTCTCAGAAAAGAATTAATTTCCATATATCTCAATCGATATTCTTACGAAGATAAATCACACAAAGACTTAAGATTGATACAATCAAAAATAAACTGGGGAAGGATCCTGCATGAGAAGAGGTAGGGGTTGTAGATGTATCCGTGAATGATTTTGGTGAGCTGGAAGGAGTGGGGTGGGAACTCGAAGGAGTGGTTGTTGGGAATGTATTCTTTGAGGACTGGGGAAGGTATGTATACGGAGATGTACTGAAGTATGAAATCGTTGTTGGGAGTACAGTGGTTGTAGGAGGGACTGTAGTTATCGAGACTGGTGTGTCTATAGAAAACCATACAGATGCAACACCAACATTACCAGCTGTATCCATTGCATAAACTTCAATGAAATGTAATCCATCTGAGAGCGAGGCCAAGGTGATATTCTCAGAGATACTCACGTTATTACCTCCATCTAAAGAGTAACGGATCCAAATAATATCCGTGTCAAAGATACTGTAATCCAAAGACACAACACCTTCAGAATAGGTTATATTTTTCGGATTGAGAATTGTAATAGCTGGACTCCGCCAATTATCAACATAAATATCATTAACTCGGTCTTCAACAACTAACCCTGTTGAACTTGAAGCATTTACATGAATTCGCCTGTAATAATTGTCAGGGATAGTCGTAGTATCCCAATAACAACTCGACTCAGTAATGTCTTCTGCAATTACTAACTCGCTTCCAAAGCCAAGGTACATATAAACTGAATACTTAATCTCCCCTCCAAGAGTATGCTGACAGGGTAGCCATTCAATCAATACTGTGCCGTTTAAAATCATAGAATTCTGGGGATTAATCAGTACCGGGTAAGAAAGAAGATCAATAAAACACGATTCGGGGAACACTAAGGAATATTCATCATTATTGCCAGTGTCACCATCTATAGGATATGGATTGTCAATGATACCGTCAGAATTATTATCAGGATTCAAAGTTGAACCAATAATCCGGGGAACCACATCCACATTCAACCAATCATTCCAAAAATTATATCGGAAAGTATTCGCTCCCCCATCATCCCTAGCTTGTTGAAAATAACGGAAATTTTGGAAAAAATTATCAATGAAATTATTCCACTCAATTATGGTATGATTTCCTTCAATTTCTATTCCATACCCAGGATTCCTATAGAAAGTATTCCTTGTCACAGAATTGTTATGAGCAGTCGGATATACAAAAATCCCCGAACCGTGAATCTGGTGTGAAATTAGGTTACTCGTGAAGTTATTATGATCGCTTTCAGTTCCAATACTCACTCCTCCAGCCCAACAATTACTTATCGTATTATTGTAAAATGTATTATTGTCTGCATAATAAAGATAGATCCCGTACATATAACCAGACTGATTGATAAAATTGTTACAAATGGTATTGTTGTGAGAAAATTCAAGATCAATTGCATTACGTTCAAAATCGACAATCTGATTGTCAATAATTTCGTTCAAGTATGACTCTCGCAGATTAATTTCATTGGAAGAACTATTAGTAAAATGATTACGAAGAATCTTGCCGTTAGAAACATTTTCAAGATAAAGACCGTAGCTTCCTCCTCTAAACTCACAGTTGTTTATCTGAAAAAAGACATCAGTATTACTAATCTTTAGTAAAAATTCTGAATCGTTATCAATCAATAACCCATCTATTATATATGGATTTACTTCAGTACCATTCCCTTTCCACCCTTCATAAATTACCGTAACGTTAAAATTGTCATTTCCATCAATAACAATAGGATCATGGCTAGTAAATTCGAAATTTACATATGGATGAGTCCTTAAAGATGAATCATTAATAGGTTTTTGCGAAGAAGTAGATAGATTTATCCATTTCGTATAATCTTGATTAAGAAACCAATAATCAATGCCAAGAAAGGATATCGCAGAGAAAAAAAGAAAAAAGACGAATACTATCCTCCACTTCAATACTGGCAATTATTATTCTCCTCAAGAATTTAGATGAATCAATTTCATAATAACACTGTTCGCAATATTTAAGCTTTAAGTCAAAGTCCAAAATAGTATTATCACAAGGAAATAACATTCAAATTTATGTTTGGGGAGCCGAAGGAGCCTTACCGATGTTCGCATTCCACCTAAATAAGTAATTTCAGATTCTGAAGATATTGGATGTATGAATTCATTAAAATAGATTCTTTAAACCAAGGAATTACATTCTTTAGACTGGAGTTTCATCTCAGCTCTGCTCGCTTTTTGACAGAGCGGAACCATCCAACAAGGATGACAAGCACAAGAAGGACAAGGGGAGACTCCCACGCAGGGAAGATATTCCCTTTGCCTTGGACCACAATGAGTTGCAGCCCCGAAGGGGCTGTCACCTCCTTACACACCAGAATACCAGTGGTGACGTCCCATTGATAGTGAACATCCAGAAGATCGTGGTATTTGACGAAAGTGGATGCCA
>JBHLKP010000302.1:0-4436 GCA_048886525.1 Candidatus Hodarchaeota archaeon
AACAGTGATAAACACGTCAACAGTACCATTTGGAAATTTTTCTAAAAAAATTATAGAATTTATAGACTCAGAGATTATTTTGCTTAATTCATACTCCCGACGACGAGGAGCAGGACTTTTTCTCTCATCTACTGAAAATGTAGCCAAACGATATTCTACTCGAACTATTGCCTTGTCTGGGTGAGCAAGGTGTTTAGGATGTAATTCTCTTGGCCCATAGACTGCACATATGATTTTATTATTCCCCCAAGTGAGATAACAACTACCATCAGCTCTTTCAAGAACACCAGTCCTCATTGCTATTGGTCTTAATTCATGAAGTTGACGACCGTCTAACCGTCGTCCATCTTCGAGTAAAAGAGAGTTTTTTTCATTATTCATCTTTATTACTCCTTTCAGATAAATTTGCTTTTTCAATTTCTAAGAATTCTCGAATTCGATCAGTTAATCCACTTGTATGAGCTTCAGCCTCTATTTTTCTAATTGAACGTTCAACAAGTTTTTCTATATCAATATTATGAGCTTTAATAACAATTCTGCCATTTTGCCCTACATGAATTTGGCTACCAGTCATATTTTTCAATAGTTGAATCATACTTCCTTTTTTACCAATTATTCGAGGTATTTTCACAGGATCAACCTCAATTAAACGGCCACTATTAATTTTTCGAAGCCCTCGTCCTTGCAAAGTAAGTACAGGATCACGTGTTCGGTCAAAGTACGTAATTTGAGTTTTAATGACATCACCTAGCTGTAGAATTCGATTAATATTTTCTCTAAGAGAATCAAAATCTCTATCAATTACATTATTAACACGAAGAGTCCCAACATATGGACCTCTAATATCGACATTCCATGAAGTAATACCAACCCTAGTAATCTTTCCTATTATAATATCCCCTTCTAATGGAATATAACATCCTTCTAAAGGTACTACACCAACCCTATTTTTCCTTATTTGGGCTAATCCAATCATCGACGCAAAAATTCCAGTTTCATTTTTAATTTGACGACGAAATACCCCTCCACCCGTTTTAAACCCAGAACCTTTGGCTAATAATTCACCAGGTATCACCAACTGGTTTCGTTCTACAAAAATTGACATATATATCACTACCTTTTATTTATCATAAATATTTTCTAATATAAATTATAATTTTGTTTTAGCAGCTTTAAAGTCGAATTCGTTCAAGAACTTTTATTTCAGCACGGCCTTTTGCCATACCTTGAACTCTCTCCATGAATTCGCCCTGAATTCCAGCAGCGACATTAACTACTGCAATCCAATGTCCATCATTCTGCCATTCGTCTTTAATAATCTGTGCATCTCTCTTTATTTCTCCATATGCTTTTCCAGTAAATTCAGGTGGTATTCTAACGGCCAATTTTACCGTCTCCATACTAATAGGGATTACTCGTCGAAGTTCTCCTATGATATCCTTTAGCTGACTTTCTGCAGAAACAGATGGATCGACCATAATCTTCGCTTCCCTCATTGCATTCTCAATACGGGTTGGAGGATGAGGTGTTTTTGTTTTAGGATTAATACAAGTTTTCGCTAATAATGTAACAATTTGTTTCCGCTTTTTTTCAAAAAATTCCTGTCGTTGTTCAGCAGTTAGATTAAGTTCACCTTTTGTTAGGACTATTTTTGCTATCTGAAGTGAATCTGTTGTCTCAAAGCTTTGCATTAAAATTTCATTAGGGGCTTTTTCTCCTTTGCTAGCATTCTGAAATATCTCATTGGACTCAAGAATATCTTTAATATCCACCGTATCCTCTAGTAATCCCATCTTGTACTTTAAAGCTAATTCTGGATTAACAATAATTTCAAACCTATTTCCATGAATCTTTACTCTAACAACCGATTTTCCCGTCATATCAAACCTTCGAGCATCTCGTAACATAACTCAGCTTCCTACAATTGATTAATTAAATCGACGACCTCTTCTTTTCCTAAATAATTTAAAGCTCGAATATCTTTAGATATAATTGCGATTTCAATCATGTCTGCATCTAATAATTCTTCAGATACGTGTTTGAGGGCCCTTAATGCTACTAAATTTCCGTCTGCAACTGTTTTGGCAACGGTTTGATACTCTCCTTCAAGGAATTCAACAATTGCAGGTGCACTCGAACCTATCGCAGTTGCGCGATAACTCCAGTAACTACCACTTGGTTCAGTCATATACAACTGTGGACCCATCACTTCATCACAACCTGCTATTAATAATGAAACACCAAAGGGACGAACACCTGCATGTTGAGTGTACATCTGTTTAAGATTTGCTAATCGTCGGGTTAATGCCTCTACTGTTATAGGTTCATTATAGGTGATTCTATGTATTTGGGCTTGGATGCGTGCTTGATTTACAAGTACACGGGCATCAGCAGTTAATCCTGCAATTGCAGTTGCAATCTGTTCATCAATACTGAAAATTTTCTTAACCATGTCTTTCTCAATAAGAGAAGTGTGTAATCTTTTTTGAACCGTTAAACAGCACCCTTCCAGAGTTTTTATTCCTATAGCGGTTGTTCCTCGTTTAACTGCTTCGATAGCGTATTCAACCTGAAATAAACGACCATCAGGACTGAATATAGTGCTTCCTCTATCATAACCTAAACCCTTTGGCGCAAACAACTCTTTTCCACCAGATTATCTTATCATTTCCTTGGATTTTGGACGTAAAATGCCTTTAATTCTATTTCACTTTCATTTCCTTTGATTTTAGATGTCATATATAGTTATTAGTATTCGGTTAATGGAGTGTATATTACGTTAAAACAATTATTATATATATGTGGTGAAGTTTGGGGAAAAGATTTCTATTTGAATCGGCTTAAAATAGATTATTGTAAAAATAATTTCTAAAAAAAAAGGAACATTAAAAATGAAGAGAAATGCTTACGAAAATTTACTTAATATTTCACTCTAATTTTAAATTTAGTTAATTAAACAAAAAAAAATAAATTCAATATTTAGAAGCAACTTCTTTGAAAAGAATTAAATATAATTTTGAAGTTCTATTCATTAATAATTATGATGAGTATAAAAAAACTTCGAAATAACAAAATTGGTGTCGAATAATGTCATATGAACCTAAGAAGGTTGGAACCATAAAGGTTGGACGATATATCATTGATCCAGATTCAAATGAGCCATGTAAGGTCATTTCTATCGATAAAAGCAAACCTGGAAAACATGGAGCAGCTAAAGCGAGAATGATGATGGTAGGGCTGTTTGATAATCAGAAACGACAATTTATATCCCCTGTAGATAAAAGAGTAAATGTACCAATTATTGAAAAACGTATCGGCCAAGTTACTAATGTTGAAGATGGTACTGGCTTTGTTCATATAATGGATAGTGAAACGTACGAAAGTTTTGTAGCTGATCCCCCTACTGAAGAAGAATTAAGTAATCGACTCAAATCTTTTTTTTCAACAGGGAAAGGAATTGAAATTGAGTATTGGGTTGTAATGGATCGAAAAAAAATAATACAAATTCGTGAAATGGAACTTTAAATATGATATTAAGGATCCAGTGAGATGTTACTTCGATGAAAGTATCGAAAATAGGCATTTTCTCACAAGTACTCTTTCAAGAGACTATTAATATAGTTAACGATCTACTTACTGTTGATGGAAATTCTCAAATCTCTTTTTTCATGAATCCAGAGCTTTATGACTTTCTAGCTGTGACTAATCTAAACAGCAGTCTACCAAGATTTCAAAAAGTAACGCTTGAAGATATGAGCGTAGACTGTATTATTCCTATTGGGGGAGATGGTACTATTCTTAGAGTAGCACGAGCTAGGCCTAATATACCCATTCTTTCTATTAATAAAGGAAGAAGAGGTGTGATGGCAGAGATTGAACCTAAAGATGTTATTAAGGAGTTTAGTCGTTTTATTGCTGGACATTATAAATTAGAGGAACATAGGCGTCTTGAAGCCTCTATTGAAGCTGAAAGCATCGGTTCCGCGATAAATGAAATTGTAATTACTTCTTTAGATTTATTAAAAGCTGTTGATTTCCGAGTTTTAATTGATGATATTGTAATATCGAGTTCACTCGCTGATGGTATTATTGTTTCAACAGCAATTGGATCAACAGGACATTCTCTTTCTAGTGGAGGTTGTATTGTCGATCCTATTTTAGATAACTTTGAAATTTCTTGGATAAATCCAATTAATCTTGCTATCCGGCCCTTAATTATATCTTCATCTCGTAAAATAAAAATTCGATGTGCTACTCGTATCAATCCGCTGAAAATCGTAATCGATGGACAAATTAGTCTTGAATATGTTCCTCCCATTGAAATTAGTTTTCAACCTGCAAAGGAAACAGTAAAATTTTACCGTTCTCGTCCATTTATGAACCGATTAACTCAATCTCTCAAGCCAGAAATCTAGGAATAATATCTGTGACATCAA
>JBHLKP010000303.1:0-4434 GCA_048886525.1 Candidatus Hodarchaeota archaeon
ATACCGCAATCGGCAGTCGCAGCACTCCAAGGTCTTCGCAATAAAAAACAGATTCTATTTTTCAAACCAGGACAAAATGTTTTAATCAATGGTGCAGGAGGAGGGATGGGTTCTTTTGCGGTGCAGATTGCTAAATACTTTGGAGCAGAGGTTACTGGCATAGATAATTCAGAGAAATTAGACATGTTACACTCGATTGGTGCCGATCATGTCATTGATTACACTCAAGAAGATTTCACAAAGAGTGGTAAAAAATATGATTTGATTCTTGATATGCAGGCACATCATTCAATTTTCGATTATAAGCGTTGTTTGAACCCCAAAGGAATTTATAGAATGATTGGAGGTTCTGGGAAAACAATTCTACAAGTATTATTCCTTGGGCCTTTCATTTCATTATTTGGGAATAAAAAAATAAGTATTGCTGCTTGGAGGTCCAACAAAGAAGAAGATGTTAGTTGTATTCTTGAACTACTGGAAACAGGTAAATTGGTACCTATTATAGATAAATCTTACACTTTAAGTAAGGCTGCTGATGCTTTCCGGTATTTTGAAGAAGACCACCATAAAGGAAAAATAGTAATAACTATGGAGGATTGAGTAAAATGAGTGAAGGAGAAATGGTAAAAAAGTCTAAAGTGAATACTATGAAAGCAATTGTTTGTACAAAATATGGACCACCAGAGGTTTTACAGCTCAAAGAAGTAGAAAAACCTACTCCCAAAGACCATGAAGTGCTTATAAAAATACATGCAGCAACAGTAACAATGGGAGATTGCGAAATGCGAAGTCTTAAGTTCTCTGGCTGGTTAAAAATCCTTATGCGACTAGGAATGGGTTTCAGAGGACCAAGAACAAGTTTTTCTATATTAGGACAGGAACTAGCCGGGGAAATAGAATCAGTAGGCAGTAATGTAAAACTGTTTAAGAAAGGTGACCCCGTTTTTGGAACTACAAGTTTTCATTTTGGTGCTTATGCTGAATACGTATGTCTACGTGAAAGTGAGACTTTGCTAATTAAACCTAGTAATATGACCTATGAAGAAGCCACTACAATCCCAGTAGGAGGGCTTGAGGCAGTGCATTATCTAAGAGAAGCAAATATCAATAAAGGGCAAAAAGTGCTTATCATAGGAGCTTCTGGAAGTATTGGTACTATTGGAATACAATTGGCTAAATATTATGGAGCTAATGTAACGGCGATAGGAAATCCGAAGAGTTTAGAAATTATGAAGTCTTTGAGAGCTGATAAAGTAATTGATTACACTAAGGAAGATTTTACTCAAAGTAATGACACTTATGATATTATTTTTGATGTGATTGGTAAAACTTCATTTTCAGCTGGTTTACGAATGCTAAATAAAAATGGAATCTATCTTTTGGCTAACCCTAAGATGACCTTGATTAATCATCAGAAAAGAGAAGCAAATAGAAACAATAAGAAATTAATAAGTAGGAACATGGATGACACAAATGAAAGGACTGAACAATTAAGATTCCTCAAAGAACTTATTGAGTTGGGGAAGATAAAAACAGTTATAGATAGACGCTATTCATTGAAACAGATTCCCGAGGCTCATATATATGTCGAAACAGGGCAGAAAACGGGAAATGTAGTTATAAATATAATAGAATAGGTTTTATCTCTAATGAAATGTTTATTAGGTGTATATTCATATCATCTTAATTGTAAAGAGAAAATCTGTTTTTATTGAAGCCTATCCATCATATCCGTATAGAACTCCCGGCTTCTAGATCAAAACATTTAATTCAAAAGGGAGCAGAAAAAGCATTTGAACGTGGAACTTTTAAATTATTTAAGGAATATTCAAAAATTTTTATTGATTTTATTAAAAAAATAAAATTATTAAAAAAGCAAATTAAGAAGTAGTTAATATGAAAGCGATTGTATATGAAAAATATGGCCCACCAGAGGTGCTTGAACTCAAAGAAATAGAAAAACCTACTCCTAAGGACAATGAAATCTTAATAAGAGTTAATGCGACACCAGTAAATTCAGGAGACATTATTGCACGAAATTTTAGAAACATCTCTCCGCGCAAGTTCTTGATGCCATTTTTATTCTGGCTCATCACGAAGATAGTGTTTGGTATCAGAAAACCAAAAAAAAAAATAAGAATACTGGGGAGCGAGTTTGCCGGGGAAATTGAATCTATAGGCAAAGAAGTTAACCTATTTAAGAAAGGTGATCAGGTATTTGGATATCGTCCTGCTATCTTTGGTGCTTACGCGGAGTATCTATGTATGCCTGAGGATGGGTTTGTTGCAATAAAACCGGGCAATATGACCAATGAAGAAGCCGCTGGTGTTCCCTATGGAGCTTTAATCGCATTATGTATCCTTAGAAAAGTAAATATTCAGAATGGAGATAAGGTTCTTATCAATGGAGCTTCTGGGGGGATAGGGCATTATGCAGTGCAGTTCGCCAAGTACTTTGGAGCAGAAGTTACAGGCGTATGTAGTACAATGAAATTGGGATTGTTGAAAAGTCTTGGAGCTGATAAGGTATTTGACTACACTAAAGAAGATTTTACAGAAAGCGGTGAGATTTATGATCTTATTTTTGATATATTAGGTAAAAGTTCGTTTTCACATTGTAAAGGATCACTAAAGAAAAATGGAGTTTATCTTTTAGCTAATTTTAAGATAAGACAGCTTTTTCAAATGCTATGGACTAAAATGAGAGGTAATAAGAAAGTTATATGTGCATTGTCAAATGAAAAGCCTGAAGATCTAGTATTCATTAAAGAGCTTATTGAGGCGGGAAAGATAAAATCAGTCATAGATAAACGCTATCCGTTGGAACAAATTGTTGAGGCTCATAGATATGTCGAAAAAGGATTCAAAAAAGGGCATGTAATAATAACTATAGCGGAATGAGAAGAAAATGGAAGACGTAAAGAAAATTCTCTCATTTTTATGGGTAGCAGCTATGTTAATTTATTGAGGTGGGAAATTTAACATCGGTTATAGATAGACGCTATCCCTTCGAACAGATAGTTGAGGCTCACAGATTTTTTCATAAAGGGCATAAAAAGGGAAATATAGTAATAACTGTGAAACAAAATTACGAAACATAATTTCTTGATTATTAGATAATAATCTTTTATTAAATAAGCCATCATTTTATATTGAATGGATTCTTCTAAGACCTATTATGAAAGCAATTGTATACTTAGAATACGGGGGTCCGGGAGTTTTTCAACTCAAGGAGGTAGAAAAACCCACTCCTAAAGATAATGAAATTTTGGTAAAAATATATGCAACATCAGTTTCAGCAGGAGTATTGTGGGTTCGAAATGGCATACACCCCGATTCCAAATTTTTCACATTTATGTTGCGGCTAATGTACGGTCTCAAAAAGCCAAAAAAACCTATTCTTGGCTATGAGGTGTCTGGGGTAGTTGAAGCCGTAGGCAAAGAAGTAACGCAATTTAAAAAAGGTGATAAAGTGTATGGCACTACAACCGGATTGAAGGCGGGTGCTTATGCTGAGTATGTGTGTCTTCCAGAAAAATGGAAACAAGGAATGGTGGCACTAAAGCCAACTAATATGTCCTATGAAGAAGCTGCTGTGGTTCCAATTGGATGTAGTACAGCCTATAATTTTCTCAGAAAAGGAAAAATTCAGAGTGGTCAAAAAGTGCTAATATATGGAGCTTCTGGGAGTAATGGGACGTTCGCTGTACAGCTTGCTAAGTACTATGGTTGTGATGTTACGGGAGTTTGTAGTACAACGAATTTGGAAATGGTAAAATCTTTGGGGGCTGATAGGGTAATTGATTATACTAAAGAAGATTTTACGAAGCTCGCGGAGCAATATGATCTCATCTTTGATGCCGTAGGTAAAATCCCACCAAATTATAAGAGTGTCTTAAAATCAGATGGAGAATTTGTGACGGTTAAAAAAGGATACTCAAATGAAAAAAACGAGTATTTAATTTTCTTTAAGAAGATAATTGAAGAAGGAAAGTTAAAATCTGCTATAGATAGAAGCTATTCCATAGAACAAATGGTCGAGGCTCATACATACGTTGATAAGGGCCACAAAAAAGGAAATGTAGTAATAACGGTTACAAAATAGAGGAAGTAATAAATGGAAGATGTGAAAATTATACTCTCATTTATATGGGTAGCCACAATGTTAGTTTATTTATTAGGGGATGTCATGCGAATTTTTGCGGGAGATTTTACACCTGGTGAAATTGATAGTAAATCCGCTACAAAGGGTATGTGGTTTGGAGCAGCAGCAATAATGCTAATACCTATTCTTATGGTGGTTTTAACTATTATCCTAGAGAATCCCATAAACAAGTGGTTAAATGTAATCGTAGCTATTATACTTTTCATTTTTAATCTCGTAGGATTGAAAGGGTACAAGGCTTATGATAAATTCCTGCTAATAATAAGCTT
>JBHLKP010000304.1:0-4428 GCA_048886525.1 Candidatus Hodarchaeota archaeon
TTAACAAACAAAGAGACGGGCCAACCCATTTCAGGAGCAAATGTTACCTTTACTGTCTATGATCCAAATGGCCAGATTTTTCTACAAGATATCCTTCGCGAAGAGGTGATCGGAACAGGGGTTTATCTGAATAGAACATTGTATACTATGGCAGATTGGAATGTTCCCAAAGGGATCTATATTGTGATCGCGGAAGCTCAGTTATTCTATCATCCTGTGGTCATGGATATGATTCAATTCCATATTGATCCACCTGGAATTAGTAACGGACCCTTCTATACTCCATTGGTTGTTCTTAGCACTGCGATTGGTTGTATGGTCATTCTCTTCCTCTTGAGAAGTAAAGGCTTGTACTCTAAAAATAAAATATGACTGGTTTAAGAAGGAACTTATGGTTCCTTCAAGATGGGAGGGAAGTGGTAATTTGAGTATAATTTATTTCCTTTTTCTTTTTTCTAAGTTTCACCTATTTATTCGTGTAACGCGGCAAAAATCTCTCAGGATCGTCACAATGTTTTTTGGCGGCCGTCAATGATGATTTAGTTGGGGAAGGTATTTTTCCTCCCAAAGTGCTGTATAAGCTAGATCTTGAATGAAATCATTCTTTTGTCAGATTGATCAAGAAATTCATCCTTTTACTAAAGGTAGATATCGCTATCTCGATTGTGCGTTATTTTTATGTCTTCAATGTTAAATTTCTCATCAATCTATAGGGTTCAATATGTGTCCGTCCTGTAGGGGGAGGCTCAAATTTGTGTAAAGCTGATCTCGTTCAAAATTGAAACCAAAATTAATTCACTAAATTGATTCTATATTTTCTGAATTGCAATTAGATTTCTCTTATGAGAATTTTCCTTATTATAAACCTGTAGAAAAAAAAAATGATGTTATCAAGGTTTATATAAGGTAAATATATTAGTTTAGTTAGAACTGATAAATAATTTCACTATCTGCTCCTTCTAGATGAATCCGAATTGTCCCAGAAGAGTTACTATAATCTTGCTGGTAAGCTGTTTTGAGAGGTGACAGATCAAAAACCAGTATGTCCATTAACAATGCCTCACATAAGTCATTATTAGCATTATGGCTTAAGACAATTTCAGTTTGGACTGGATGTGATTCCATGAATACATCTGCTCCTATAAGGGTAAACTCATGCTCTTGACAACCCCCACTATATGAAATCTTAAGAATCAACTTGTCTCCACTTAGAGATATGTTTCTAAATGTTACCTCGTCACGAGGAGCGTTTTCAAATAAGGAACCATTCAGAATAATGGGAAGTATCTCAGGATCACCTGATAAGTCTGTTTGGTTAAGTAAATTTAGTGTATAAACCCCAATAGCTATTGTGCTTGGAATGGTTATTGTTAACACGATTACGAAGATTATCTTTTTAGTGATGATCATTATATTCATCAATTGACAAAGGGGTAATATACTACATAAGACTATAGAATAGAACAATATGTTCATCATATAGAACATTGATGTTATATAAGGATTAAAATTCGTTGGGCTAATGAAGAGGGTTCGAATTATCTGTCAAATTTGGTAATTGGTTTATTGATCAATTAAATTTCAAAGGGATAATTTCATTTCCATAGAATTCAGTCAAAATTTAGCAAATGTTTTTTCGACTTAATTATTTAGAAAAACCATCATCCTCAGTCTTTAGATGTTTTTTCCAGCTTTTTAGCTTTCAAGTACAGGTACAGTGGTGTCGGAATAATTATCTTAGAAGATAGCAGACTTAATCTTGTAGAAGTCTTACTCTGAGCTATTATCTGAAACAGCAAGATTTTCAATCCAGTTTATCCCAAAAATACTTAATATCAGTCCAATTCCGCTTATGATGCTTGTTAACAATATTGTTGAAGCAAAACCAAATGATTTAATATAGGTTCCTCCAATTAAAGCCATAAAAATACCTAGAAAATTCATAATGCTTGGAAGTAATGAATAAACTGAATTTCTTATATCATCGGGAACTAAGTCCAAATTAAGTCTGTTACGTAAAACGAATTCTAAGGGTTCCCATATTGAGGGGAGTTGGAAAATTACTATAAGACCAAGGATAAGGAATATGTCCACCCCCATAGGTGGAAACACTAGGTAATAAATATAAATTGCAAAAAAGAATATTGTATTAGATAATGCATTTGTAAATGGAATCCAGAATTTCAGGTTTCTAATCTTTGGTAGGTATCGTAAAATAACGAGTTGCCAAAATACTCCCGTTCCAAATAATATTGTTCTTAAAAACGCTGTTGTGTCATCTTGATTACCGGAATATCCTCCATAAATTCTAAAAAGAAGGAAATTTACCCATAGACTATTATTTGCAGCCCAGATCACAGTTGAACCTATAAAGAAGAAAAGAACCCCTTTTTTTGAAACTAGAAAATGTATTCCCTTAGTAAATTGTCTCAAGTAACCTTTAAAGGTATTTTCACTTTGATTAAGTAAATTTTCTCCCATAAAGAATATCAATAGAAAAAAAACGACCCCAACAAGAAGTAGACTTCCACTAAAAAGAAATTGTCTCGAAAAATGTTCTGCAATAATTCCTCCGATAACAAAGGAGAGACCAGACAATGTATATTCTAGTATACTTTTTTTTGCTTGGAATGATTTATAGATTTTCCGATCAGGATCAGTCAGTTCAGTCATTATTCGATAATTATTATCAAACCAAGCTTCTAAAGCACCACTTTCTTGTGAGGTGGCTAGTGCTGAGATAGTACTATATAATAATAATGGAGTCAACTCCTTTGAGGAAATTAAGAATAGAATAGATACAAAATGTAAGAAGTATGCAATTAGCATTACCTTTTTATGACCAATCACATCCCCCAAAACACCTGTTGGATAATCAACTAATGTTAAAATAAGGTAATTTACTGCAAATAATAAGCCTACTTCTGTTGGCGTTAAAGTATCAAGTAGATATAAGATTATAAACATTCCAGAGATACTAAAAGCAATTAATCTAGTTGAATCAATTATAAGATAACGAATCAAGAAAGCGCGTGTTTTAGTGTCAAGTTTTGGAGATATAATTTCTTCTTGGTTAGGATTCTCCATAAAAAAGAAAAAAGCGAATTTTTTATTTAATATTATGTTAGAGGCATAAATTGTTTTCGTTATTTTCTGATAATATGTATTTATTAAAAATATTACAAATGATTGATGGTTATTTGCAGTTTTAACTCTTTCTGAGTGGCTAGAGATTGTTGTTCATTTTTCGGAGAAAAAAATATCCAACGATATTCGATGATAAATTCCTCCTCTAATTAAAAAGAATGATTGTTTTCGGATCTTTTCTGAATTATTTAGTATTAAGAATTATCTAGCAGTCAAAGATTTTTTAATAGGATAGAATGACATTCCGCTTTTTGAATGAATTCAAATGCATCTTCGATATCTTTAAAATGCATCGGTATTACGTATTTTAGATCTGAACTCTTCTTAATTGAAGTTACCATCTCTAATGCTTCTTCCATGTTATAGATTGGAATTAACGCGATATCTGTATTGATTGATTCTAATTCTGGGATATTTTTTGTATCTCCTGGATGAAAAATCCTTGTTTCTCCAAAATCTATAATGACCCCTACTAAACCGAAAATTACATGATGAGTACCATCATCATAACTTGGCACGAACTCTAATGATATTCCGTTAACAGTGATATTATCGTATGGCGCAACAATATTATGGTTATAAGAGCTGTTTAAGTCTCCTAAATTGGCTGAACAGAAATCAGGGTAGTAAATTTCAGTAGTTAGTGGTTCAGATACATTAAGAATATCTGGTAATGAAAGGTGATCAAAATGGTGGTGGGTTATGATTACTATATCTGCGATTTCTACCTGTTCAGGAGTAATATCATAGGGATCGATGAAAATAATTTGATTATCGGTCTTAATTTTAAAACATCCCCACCCATTCCATGTAATATTAACATTATTATAGTATAAATAGTCCTGTTCAATAATTTCAGTCCCCGAGAGTTGATTATAGAGTATTACTATACCTATCAAAGAGATTGATATTGTAACCACAAAGATAATCCCCCCTCTTGCTGTAATTAGATTTTTCTGTCTCATTTAGACTCTTGATTCATGAAGTTACAGTTCTTTATTAATTTATAATTAAATGCAATCCTTCTAAGAATTTACCTGAATTAGCTAGATGAATCATATAAATATGGAAAATTTCTAGATCCTTTGAAATGACCCTGATTGTAGTTAACATCGCAGGTGCTGGGGCAAGTGATGTTCGCGAGAAATTTCTTGGTAAAGGTTTTACTAGTAATTATATGATGACAATATATCCTGAAGTTCTTAAAATTAGAGTAATTCTAGTGCAAATGGGAGTGCATTTCGTAATTGGTGTTCTAATGGGCTCCTTTTACACATTGTT
>JBHLKP010000305.1:0-4427 GCA_048886525.1 Candidatus Hodarchaeota archaeon
TATGTTAATGGATGGTTAGTTAGCTGTTTTTTGACCCCTAGTTCAGAGAAGAATTACACATTTCCAGTAGGACTTAAAGCTGAATTAGAAGAGTCTTGTAATCCCTACATCCCTGATATTGAATTTCGAACAGGAGATCTTACCGCTATCTGTAAACAAGTTTTTCAGATGTTGGATAATCATATGGAGATTACAAGATATTTGATTAAAGAAAAACCATGGGATCTTTTTGTTTATGTAGATATTGGTGTTGATAGAGTTCAACATGCTTTTTGGCGATATTTTGATAAAACACATAATCTGTATCAAGAAAATAGTAAGTTTAAACACGTCATTCGTGATTATTACAAAGCAGTTGACAATTATCTTGGAGAACTTCTTGAATTAATTGATAAAAATACCTTTGTTTTGGTAGCTTCTGATCATGGTGTGAAACCTATGAAAGGAACCTTCTGTATAAACGAATGGTTGATAAAAGAAGGTTATCTCGTTTTAAACCAGAGACCGAAGGAGCCGACTAATATTTCAGAAGTAGATATCAATTGGGATAAAACCAAAGCTTGGGCATGGGGCGGTTATTATTCAAGAATATTTTTAAATATCAAGGGAAGGGAAAAAAATGGAATAATTGATCCTAAGGATTATTCAAAAGAAATTAACTTTTTAAAAGAAAAATTATTGAATCTGAAGGATCATCATGGTCTGATAATGAATAATATTGTTGTTCAACCAGAAGATTTGTACGATTCTCCAAAAGGCAACTTTCCTGACTTAATGGTGGTATACGATGATTTATCTTGGAGAGCAGCAGGAATAGTTGGTAATAATTCTTTATTTCTTTTTGATGAAAACACAGCATCCGGTGATGCGATGCACAATTGGGATGGAATGTTTATACTATATGATCCTAAATCTCAATTTTCTAAAGGAAGAATCAACGCTAGAATAGAGGATATTACTCCTACAATTCTCTATTTAATGGACGAAGATATACCTAAAGATCTCGATGGAAAAGTGATTAACAATGTCAAAAAAACATAATGGATTTGTTTTATGGTTTACTGGTCTATCTGGTTCTGGAAAAAGTGAATTAGCTACTAGAATTGAGTTAAAACTCAAAGCACTCGGTATGAATGTTGAAATCTTAGATGGTGACTTGGTTCGCCAAAGTCTTACAAAAGATTTAGGTTTTTCAGAGGCTGATAGAAAAACAAATCTAGAAAGAGTTACATTCGTGGCAAAGCTTTTGAGTCGAAATGGTGTTGCAACACTAGTGGCATTTATTTCTCCTTATATCTCATCTAGACGGGCTGCTCGTCAAGAAACTGTAAATTTCATTGAAGTTTTCGTGAAATGTCCAGTTGAAGTCTGTATAGAACGAGATACCAAGGGCCTATACAAGAAAGCGCTTAAAGGAGAGATAAAGGACTTTACTGGTATCAGTCATCCATATGAAGAACCTCCGAATCCTGAGATAATAGTTGAAACTGATAAGGAAACTCCTGAAGAAAGTGTTGAGAAAATAATGAATTATTTACAGAATAATGGATATATTCAGTAGTTTTTTTCACAGATTCAAATTCTTAATAAAAAATACCGCCGTCTACTTATTCTTATAGGAATACGTATAAATAAAATGTTGCCAATCCTACTGATATAAATACACATCCCATAGAAATCAATAAACTTTTTTCATTCATTTTATTAGTAAATTTAGAGCCTAACCTACCGCTAATAATAGCGCCAAGGCCTATAATGATACCATATTCAAAATTGATGTGACCTTGAATTGAATAACCAATTACGCCAGATAAAGCAATGATTGCCATTATTGCAGTGGCAGTTCCTATAGCTGTATGAGGTGGATATTGAAATAATATCAGTAAAACAAAAATAATCATCATTCCTCCTCCTGCTCCAAATATACCACTCATTAAACCAATAAAAAGGCCCAATAATACTATGATCCCCCTCTTCAACCAATTTGATTCCAAAATAAATTTTTGAGGTTCTGTCATTGTTTCTATGTTTTTAGTTTTCCTGATCCCTTTAAATAGTGTTATTACTCCGATTCCCATAAAAATAAAACAAACTGCGCTACTTAAGGACTCTTCGCCAGTATTTACTGCTACTAGTACCCCTAGTTGAGAACCGATTAGGGCACTTAGAATTAATAGAAGACTTGTGTTTAAATCGACTCGTTCTTTTTGAAAATACGATAAAGTAACGATCGACGCTCCAATCATATCAATCAATAAACTTGTTCCAATCGCAGCATGGATAGAAGTCGAATAAAATAATAAGAGAATTGGTATTACAAATATTGATCCACTTACTCCAATAAGACTAATTACGATTCCTACTGCTAATCCCAACGTTATGAGGCCTGTGAAGACTACGATATCCAAATATTTTCACCAGACATTGTGTGATATATATTAACTGCTCTCTTACTGATCTGGTTCCACACTATTTTGCGATTTCTTGATTTTCCTCACGATTACAAATGATGAAATAGTAATTACTGGAATAGCAATCATAATACTTCCTAATATGATAAGAATCTCAAGTGGGAAAGAAGAATTACTAGGCTTTTGATATAGAATAATCGAGCTTTTAATACCATCACTATTTTCGATTATTAATTCTACAGTTTTTACGTTAGCTGAGAGGTCGTTCACGGTGATTTCGAGAGTATTTGGTTGCCATTGTGGTAAGAATTCAAAAATTTCTTGATAAATTTCTTCTCCATCAGCTGTTATGCTTACTTTCCCCGTAGAGATTATTTCCTGTTTGAAAGTATTCCAAGTCGTAAAATTCAGCCATAAATTTCCTTCTTCCAAATCAATCGAATGGTTATGAATGGAAATTACTGGTTTTTCATAGAATCTTTCTAAACGATGGACCCAATAATATGTGTTATTTGCTCCTGGAATTTGCAATTCCCATGCAATTTCCCCATCTTTTGTTACCTCTGTGATTATTACAGGATCCCGTACATTCAAAACCAAAGCTTTTCCAGCAAAGGTACCTACTGTATTTCCATTTGGTAATCTATCGGCATCCCCACCAGATTCAGGGAAATAATAAGTTTGGTTTTGAGGAGTGTATGACCATACTTCTCTCATGATTTGTTCTTCTTCGTCTATTTCGATTTCCAAATATCGAGAATAACCTGAAGAATTATCTAGGCCCATAGTTGCTGGATTAGATTGGTTGAACAGATCATTATCATACATTATAAATCTATCAGAAGTCAGTCGTTCTAGACTATGTGGATGACAGAAAAGAGTGTTTACTTCTTCACCTGCCTTATTGAATAATGTGAATTCCCCTTCACGTCCAGCGTCCCAGATAACTTCTTTTGTTGTGTAATTTATTTTCAAAATTGTATCTAAATTGCGAACATTCAAATATATGGTTTTATTGATTTTATCCCAAGTAAAGCTGTTAGAATGCATCCAATCGGCTCCTCCTCGGAAAGTTTCATTAGTACCTAAGGAGGCGTGTCTTGTAGCATTAAAGGGGAAATAAACTCGAGGATCCCATTGCCATACTAGATCTCCTGCCCGATTATATTCTGAAAGAAGATCATACATCACATTCTTACCATCATAGATTTCTGAACCAACAACATATTCTAAAACCATAAAAGTGTCTGTTTCTGGATTATAATTGATTTCATGATGTCCTCCGGGAACTGTTAAAGTTTCTAATTTATTGGTCTTATAATTCCATAATTCCATATACCCCTCTTGCCCTCCCATCATAATTGTTGTCGAGTTGATAAATTCATGGACTGTATGTCCAGTATCTTCTAGCTCTGCTATAATATTTCCATTATGATCTATGATGATGGCTGAACCCAAACCTACAGATGATCTATGGTGTTCTCCAATATGATCGGGATTAATGGTAATTTCAATGCATGGAAAAAGAGTTAGCCCTTCTTCTATATAGAGGTCCTTCTGATCTACAGTAATTTGGAAATTAAATTCGTTAGCTTGAGGTGGTGTGTAAACTGTATCCATTAATGTTGCACTAACTATTGCTGTAATTTGAGAAACCTTAAGCACTTCATTAAATGGGCCTTCATATCTCAATTTTCCTTTCTGAAAGGCTGATAATGATGTTTCATCTTGCTTTACAATCTCAATAAGGGTTTGAAAACTTGATAATTCAATCAAAATTCCGTACTCTTGAGGAGGATTTGTACCGATTTCAACTTCGAACATATTATTTCCGATAAACCACCACATATCATTACTTGAATTTTTAATGTCAAATAAGACCGTTTGTTCCCACCCAGTGATTAAGTTCTGTATTTCTGGGCTGTTTTCTCCGACATAGGTAGAAAAAATGATGAAATTCTGCATATCATCCCATGAAAAGGTCTCATTTTCTAATTTATCTTTTAATTCTATTTT
>JBHLKP010000306.1:0-4417 GCA_048886525.1 Candidatus Hodarchaeota archaeon
ATAATTCGTTGATTATAAACAGGAATTTCAATATAATCACCCAGAGTCAATACTCGATCCATCAATGTATGTTTAAGATATCTCTCAACCCCTTGGATCAGAATATTCTGTAATGGAGCAAATTCAACTCTTGTTGCCAATTTAGGTTCAATAGGAATAACTTCGATCATATCATCTATGCCAATACCCGCATTCCTTCGAGTACTTCCATCTATTCTAGCGATTCCTGTTCCTCGATCTTGTGGATATGCTGGCCAATAGATAGCGGCCGTCCTTCGTTTACCAATGATTTGAAGAGCTTGGCCAGCTGAGAGGTTTAAGTCTGTAGCAAGTTGTGGGTCAATTCGAATGATTCCCCGACCAACATCTCTAGGCATTGATTCACGTACTCGACACTCAATATTTTCCATTCTCTTTCCATCTCCAATAATAAAATATATAGATTCTAATCAATATTTACCTTTCTTTTAGAATTAGGCTCGGAATAGGGAGCTTTAATGGTAAGAATTCCTGCTTTAAGCCGTGCAGATATTTCTTCTGCCTTAATAGGTTTTCGTAAGTACAAATGATATTGATATTCTTTTTCTAATTCTTCATTTACAGCTTTGAACCATAATTCATCAGATGTAACTTCAAGGTTGATTTGATCTTTAGAAATACCTGGTATCTCCATCGTAATGATATACTCGTTATCACCACGCTCAACATAAGTCAATGGGTGTTTAAATTTTGTTCTAAAGAACATACTTTTGCCGTGTGGATGTCCTTTATGCGGAAAGGCCTTTAAAAATACATCTATAGGTGGAAAATCACAAAAGAAGTTCCAATCGTCTTCTTTTCTTTTATATTTATCATTTCGCATTTTATCACTTCCATAAATTTCTTAATGATAAGTAATTCTCTAAATAGAATATATTCACATCTTGTTTAAATATTTTATTGTTCATGTGAATAAATTCGATAAATCCTTTTTATGTTCTTTAATTCTTTTTTAACTCATTTTAAAAATCATAATAAGCAAAAAATAATTATTTATCTAAGTTCATAATAATCGTGAGTAAATAGTGTGTATTATCATTATATATAACGTATAATTCTTGATATTAGAATATGAAAAAATAATTTTGACAGTGGAAAATGAAATAAGGACTTTATTCTTACCCTGAATCTAATGATGGATCATATGATACATGTGTGGTCTTAATAGATTGATCTGGCTTTTTTACTAATTTTCTATCGACAATTTTTTCAAACAAGACAAAAAAGGCTTCATCTACGTTCAAATTTGTTTTAGCTGATGTTACTAATGATGGATATCCTGATTCAGACATTGGTGGTTTCGTTTGATGTATTTGGAGATCGGTTAAATCGGCTTTATTTCCAACAATGATCACTGGTACTTTTCGACTAGTGTTATCATGACATTCTTTAACCCATATTGGGACATTAAGGTATGAGGGCGCGTTTGTAAGATCGTAAACAACAAGTGCACCACTTGTACCAGCATAGAAACGCGAACGAAAGCGCGCAAAATGCCGTTGTCCACTTAAATCCCATAACATGAACCTGATACTTTCTCCTGATTTCTCTACATCTACCTGATAAGGAGTTATATCAACACCTATTGTCGTTTTATAAATGCTAGAAAATTTCTTATGCACAAATTGGTTAATTAAAGAAGTTTTACCAGCACCCCCATCTCCAATTAAAATTATTTTTAGTGAATATCCATCTTTCTCAGTCATTGAATTTCACTTTCCTATTAAAAGTCGTTCAGCTAGTTCTGATGAAAAATGGTGTTTTTTGACTCCATTGATAGTTGTTGTTGGATCATAAAATACACGACAGAATTCTACACCATGTTTTTCCATATCATAAACTACATACGAAGCACGTGAATCTCCATCCCGCGGTTGACCAACAGATCCGGGATTACAAATCAATTTGGCGTTCATTTCAGCCTTAAAAGGAATATGGGTATGTCCCATAAATAGAGTATCTACTTTAATGAGATCCATAAAATCAAAGCATTCTTTGATCTCATCATTCATATCAGGATAAATATATTGGTCTAAAGGATATTCTGGCCCTCCATGTATAAACATCATCTTTTTCTTTATTTTATTACATTCCTCTGTATGCATTAATGGCAAAGCATGAAGAATTTTTCGTTCATGAACAGTTAAACTCTGATTTGTAAATTCTATTGGCTTTAATGAGTCAGATCGATAATGATTCGGTATTACACCTAAAGCAGCCGAATTATCATGATTTCCTTTTGTTACCATCTCACATTTAGCCAAACATAAATGAATAGTAGGAATAGGCTGTGTATAATACCCAACCAAATCACCTAGGCAAAAAATTCGTTTGATTCCTTTATTGTGAATATCTGATAAGACTGTTCTTAGAGCACTTAGATTAGAATGAATATCAGAGATTACTGCGATCTTAAAGGAGCTCATTCGAATACCTTGGCATATTTATATATATCTGCAGAAATTTTATTTTATTTTTTAAAATATTCCTAAACTTGATTTATTTTCCCCAAACTGTTAGAAAGATATAATATGAACAGTATTATTTATATTCCGCAAGTAATAAGCATTATTCACCGAAATAAAATAAAAAATGAATGATTTTACATAATTTGGAATAATTTAATAAGAATTCTTCGATTCCTTTAGTTACCAAATCTCATATGAATATTAGTATTTTTTAAAAGCGATTAATACATTCTTAAGGGAATTTTAAATCTTAAAATTAATAAATCCATTTTTTAAATCTAATTTGAGAAGTGATGTTCTTCCATAGAAAAAAATATCTTACTTTTACTCTTTTAACTGCCTTTATTCTAGTTTTTCCTCTTATACTGTCCTTTTTTCGCTTTCCTTCATATTATTTTACTTATAATTCCAATTTTAGGATAATTAATTATGAAACTGAATCTGTACATAATAAATATTTTCCAGATGGTAATAGTTCTGTATTAATCGCAATAGACTCTAATCTTATTGGTTCAGATAAATATTTTATTGATTTTTCAGATGTTGTTCAGGTTTTTGAAAAATGGTTTGAACCTTTTGAACTCCGTTTCCATCTTGATTTTCATGTTAAGAATGTTACAACCTTTATTCCAGCTTTTAATGACTCACTTGACGATAGTATTGTGAAAGTACCTAATCAATTATCTTGGAACCTTTCATCAGGTATTACTGATCCTAACGTCAATGGAAATGGATATGATTGGCTTATCATTTATCAAGAACTATATGGGCTAGGGCGAAACAGGGTTAATGCAGTAAAAGGGAATGCTCTGATTATTGCCCATAATCAACCGTTTGATTGGACATCTAAACAATTAATTTTGCTACACGAAATCGGTCATATTTTTGGGGCCATACACCTTGAAGATGGATATATCCCCTCGTCTTGGTACGGTGATGCAGAATATTCGATCATGAATTATACTGATTTGAGTACTCTCCATAATCAAGGCTGGGATAGAGAAAATCTACCAATAGATGAACACAATTTCGAATTAATTAATGATAGTAAATATAGATTTGATCAAAACGACGCTGATGAAGACACACTACCAAATTACTTTGAATTTCGTCATGGTTTGGATCCTAATAATAATGATTCATTATTAGATTTGGATAAAGATGGTTTGAATAATTTCTTGGAATACAAACATGGTACAGATCCCAAGAATACTGATAGTGATACAGATGGATATTCTGATTGGGCTGAAGTTTATGTTGGCTCTTCACCTTTGAATTCGTCAGAAATCCCATTAATACTTAATCCGATAATAATACCATGGACTGAAAATATCACCATTAATTTAAATGAGCCTTTCACTCTTGAATGGCGTGCAATATCATCGAATCCTAATTTCTATGAAATCTATCGGAATGATACAATACAAGTACACGAAGACTGGATACCCGAATTAATTGAATTTCCAATAACTGGAACACCTGCAGGATCTTGGAATTTCACATGTCTTGTTGTCGATTTAGATGGGGATTTAGAAAAAAGTTCAATATTTGTTCAGATTATCAAAAGCCAAAAAACTCCGATATATTTCTTTGAGCTTTTCTTCCCCTTATTTTTAATTGCATTATTTCATCAGAAATTTAGATCTTTTGGGTTGAGTTCATCAAGAAAGGATTTCAATTAGCTAAACAGCATGAACCACTTAAAAACTAGTCTTAAACCTAAACGTAGTGAATAACTCGAATATTCCCCTCCAATTCAGTTGAAAATCTTTTCCAGAGAGTCCCAACGGCCATAACTGCAAATAGAAAGTGAATTTCAGCATCACTATCCTCTGCTACTCGGAATAATATATCTATAAAACCACCTCTTCTAATATAATCACTTACAATTAATATTCGATAATTTTTAA
>JBHLKP010000307.1:0-4396 GCA_048886525.1 Candidatus Hodarchaeota archaeon
TCTGTTGCGGTTAGATTGGCTCTGGGAGGGAGTTGATTTGAAATAATTTTTTCTTCTTTTTTCTATGAATTGCGTATAACCAACGTATCTTCAAAGCTGTTCTTTAACTTTTATTGAAAAATTAAACTGAGATTCGAAAATTAGTAAATATTCTGCATTGAAGATTGTGATCAGGAAATTAACAATAACATTTTCTTTGGAGTAGGAGTATCTACCAACACAATTTAATGAAAAGATGACATTAAATGTTTTATCAAGAACAAATAATGATCAATATAATAAATTATAATCAAAATAAACAAAGTATGACAATTCACTGACATTTAGATTAAAAATGGTCTGAAACATATTCAAGCACACAAGAAGAATAACATTTATAGCTGATAATGGAAGATCACCTAATTATCTGTAAGTTCTCTTAAAAATTAAATAGAAGGGTGAAAATAACGCAAAATAACAAAAATGAAAGAGAACAAGTCTTGTTAAAAATGGCGGGAGATGAAGAGAGAGATTATCAATGGGTGAAGGCTGTAAAACTGTACACACAAGCGTCAAAGTCTTATTTGAGTAAAAAAATGATGAAAAAAGCTGCTGTGACTTACAAGAAGCAGGGATATGCTTATGCGCAGGCAGCTGGAACGATGAAAAACGTAGAGGAATATATAATAAAAAACAGAGAGGCTATCAAAGCTTACAAAAAAGCTGCAGATCTCTTTGAACAAACTGGAAATAAACCTGAGAAATTAGAATGTGAAGCTGAGGCGTTATACAACAACGGATTTATTATGAATTCGATCATGGAAGCAAAAGAGGCGTTTAGCAGATCTTGTGAACTTTTCATGAAATCTAATGAACTTTATTCAAAGGAGGAGGATCAAGAGAGTAATGCAAGAATTATGAGTCGAATAGGAATGGCCTCTTATTACAGAGTAACTTATTGTAGCACCCAAGAGGAGATTGTGAGGTTTTCCCTCAAATGTAGAGAATTTACAGGTATAGCTTGGAACCTTTCAAAGGAGACTGGTAATGTTCAGTCTCTTGTTGAATCACTATTTGCTGAAATGCGGTTAATGTTTCTTGAAACAACTATTAAACCTTTTAGACGGGATGAACGCTGGAGGAAAAGGGCTAAGAGTCTTCTTTTAAGGTGGAATGAAACTTTGAGTATTGTTGCAGACTGTGAAGACTCTAGAATTCTCGGAATAATCCACTATTGCCGTGGTACTCTGTATTTTTTCCTTGGAATTCATTTTTCTGAAGTTGAAAGAGAAC
Organism: Candidatus Hodarchaeota archaeon; assembly: GCA_048886525.1. Taxonomy (GTDB): domain Archaea; phylum Asgardarchaeota; class Heimdallarchaeia; order Hodarchaeales; family Hodarchaeaceae; genus Hodarchaeum. The sequence continues at coordinate 1,273 of JBHLKP010000307.1, forward strand.
AGAGAGAATTTATAGACAAAGGGATAAAGTCAATAGAAAAAGCTTTGGCTTTCATTAGGAAAACAAAAGATAAAACTTTGCTAATTGAATTCATTCTTTTCTTTGATTGGTCTATTTCAAGTACAGGTAGATTTAATTACCTTCTGAAGAGAGTACTAGATGATCTTTATGAGATCGAAGAGCTAGGGAAATTATTTTCAGGTTTATATAGTATCTGCTCTTTCTATTCGAACTATTACCCTGCATTTACTTATGCGTACTTTGCAGCAAGGAGCTTTTTCACCCCAGCCCAGAGGAAATCTTATGCTGAAAAAGCGATCGAATACGCGATAGTAGGCTTAAAGATTTCTCCTTTTTTACCATTTTCGACTTGGCTATATCAAACATTGACATGGTCTTACTCACAACTAGTTGCTATCACGTCCACAAAGGAGGAAAGAGATGAATACGCTCAGAAGATGCTCCAGTACGCGAAACAGGCAGAAAAAAATGCAGAAAAGTACGAAGGGGGATGGTCCAAGGCTGCGGGCTCCTCCTCTATCTATAGAGCCTATAAAACTCTTGCAGACATAGCGGATAGCAAAGAAGAAAGAATTAAGATGTTATCAGTAGCCATCGATGCTGGTAAAAAGTACATTACATATTCTGTAGAATCACGCACTGGTAATATTGTTGCTCAAATTCGAGTAGGACTCCTCTACGAAGAACTTGGTATTACGACCGAGGATACTAAATCTCTAATAAATGCAAGGGAAATATTCCAAAGCGTGGTAAGTGAATGCCATGATAGAGGGTATCATTCCTACTCAGCAGCAGCTCACGAATATATTGCGCATATTGATGATCGAATGGGCAATCACATAGTTTCGGCAAAACATTACGAAAGAGCTCAAGATTCACACATAGAGTCACTGAAAAATATCGAATATAAACCCCTGAAAAACAGAGTCAAAGAGAAAATAGAGTATACAAAAGCATGGAGCTTAATTCAGAGAGCAAAAGCCTATCATAAAAAGGAAAACCATCTTAAAGCTAAAAAATCCTATAAGAAGGGATGTGAGATTCTTGAAGAACTACCTACCTACAATTATGAGGCACCCTATTATATTGCTTGGGCTTCCCAAGAGGAAGCAGAACATCTCAGTAAGAAAGAAAGACATGAAGAAGCCATAGAGAAATATAAAACGACTAGAAAAAGCTTCATCAATGCTTTAAAATCGCTGAAAAATGCTTACAAGCAATCTACAGATAAAAGGGAAAGAATACGAATCAAGAACCTTGAAAAAGTAGCTAATGTAAGAATTCTATACTGCTCCGCCAGAGCTACCATTGAAAGGGCAAGAATTCTAGAAAAACAGGGAAACCTTCTTGCAGCTGCAGAAAAATTTGGCTCTGCAGCTTCCCAATTCAGAGAGGTTTTCACTTTAACTAAAACTAAGCAGGAGCGAGACGAACTTGAAGCTGGGTATTACCTTTGTAGAGCTTGGGAAAGTATGGAACTCGCAGAAAAGTATGAGGATCCCGACAGGTTCGCAGAAGCGGCAACACTTTTTTTAAAAGCTAGTAAACTCTTCATTGACAGTAAACTAAAGTTACTGGCCTCAGGTAACTCAGCTTTCTGCCAAGCTCTGGAATATGGCTGCAAGTTTGACGAATCAACTGAAATAATGAATAAAGCCCAGTTATACTCAAAAATAAAAATGATCCTTAGAAAAGCAGCATCTTCATATCGAAAGGGGGGGTTTGAAAGTGGAGCTGAATGGGCTTTGGCAACAGCAACCTATTTCGATGCAGCATGGCACTTAATTCAAACAGATAAGGAAGTAAAACTTAATGAAAAGCAAAAAATGTTAGGAATCGTATCTAGGTATTTCAAATCTGCGGCCGAACTTTTCAGCAAAGCTGGCTATACTAGTAAAGGAATAGAAGTCTTAAAACTCCTAGATATGGTACAAAAGGAAGAAAAAATACTAGTTTCGGCTTTAAACACTATCAAAGAACCCTCCATCTCTAAAAGCACTATAGGGATAGTTACTCCCACAAGTCCCATAGAAACCGGCTTATCACCAGATCTTCGTGAAGTACAGCAATTCGCAGAAGAAGTAAGAAAAGTGGTAGAAAAACAGGTACTAAAAAAGAAATATGAACTAGTCTATAAAGACTTATTCAAAGAATTCCCCAAGATCCAGAGAAGGGAATTTAGAGTTGCTATCGCTCAAATAGGCGTATCTAAAACAGGAAATATCCTAAACGATTTATATGAAGAAAAATCTCCAGGTTTTTTCGGTATTAAAAATGATAAGATTGAAATCGTACAATCAAAAGTCAAAAACATGATAGAAATCGCTTTCTCAAAAGGAGTCAATATCCTACTCTTCCCAGAACTGACCATCGATCTCAATTATAATCAAATACTAGAAGACATATCAAATCTTTCTAAAGACTACAATATGTACATTATTCCAGGCTCTTTTCATGATGAAAATACAAAAAGAAACATTAGTGTGGTCATAAATTCTAATGGAATCCTTTGGGAACAAGAAAAACACATCCCAGCTACCATTCATTATAAAGGAAAACGATTCAAAGAGGGAATAAATGTAGGAGTTGTCCCACGAAAAACCATTGTCTGCAATACAGAGTTTGGAAGGATTGCAATCGCCATTTGCCGAGACTTTCTCGATATGGATTTAAGAGTGGAATTGAAAAACTTTGAACCACCAGTAGATTTAATCTTCAACCCAGCTTTCACTCCTGTCACAGCTGACTTCAAAGCAGCACACTTTGATGCTCGTAGATCAATTTATGCTTACTGTTTTTTCGCAAACATTGCGGAATATGGTGATTCCCTAATATATACTCCTGAAAAGGAGCGTATTGAACGAACAATACCAAAAAAAGAGGAAAGCATTATCTATAAAGATGTAGACCTCTTTAAACTGCGTTCAGAACGCAAAAAATGGGAAAAATATCAGGAAAAAAATAAACCATTTATCCAAAGCACAAAATAGAATTTTACCGTATTGATTTTTTATAATTAATTAAAAGATATATTCTTTCTGTAAGAAAAGCGTTAATGTATCTGACCAACGTATCTTCAGAACTATTCTTTAATTATTATTGT
>JBHLKP010000308.1:0-4361 GCA_048886525.1 Candidatus Hodarchaeota archaeon
TATGGATTAGTTTAGATTAGGATTAGGTAAGATATATGTTGAAAAAACCGAAACAAGCTCATTTAAACATCTTAACACTAATTATCACCTATTTCCTGTGGGGATTTGTTAATTTCATTTATTTAATACAAATTCAGCCATATATCTTATCTATACATGAAGGAACTGCTGACGAAGCAGCGAAAGCTTTAGGAGTTATTCTTTCAATTGGTAGTTTTTCAGCAGTTCTACCAGTTTTGCTAGGATTTTTTGCTGATAGATATGGAAGAAAATTATTCATTATTCTAGGTGAATTTTTAAGTTTATCTGGACTATTTGGACTTTCTCTTACTAATAATCATATTCTGTTTATCGTTATTAGCATTATATTGTTTAATGCAGGAATTGGAATTCATGATCCACCCTTAAATGGTTTAATCTACGAGTCTTCTAATAAAAAAAGGAGAGGATTAGCTTTTTCAGCTATTTATAATTCTTCAGCAATTGCTGGAATATTAGCGTCATTAATTATTCAAACAGATGGTAATAGCTACTTACTTTTTTTTCAGGCTGGTTGTCTCTTATTTATCATCCTAATACTTATGAACTTCATTTTACTTAAAGATATTAAACCAAATATTCAAAAATTCACTTTCCCTCTGAAAAAAATTATAGAAGAACCTCTCTCACGACTTACTGCAATTGCATTTGCAGTTGATTCGTTTTCATGGGGTTTACCCTTGTCAATAGCTAATGGGATATTTATTTTGCTTTTTGAAGTGGATGTAAGTTTTATCGCTAGCTTAACTCTTTTCCAAACAATCTTTCTAGTTCTATTTCAATATCCTGCTGGATTTATGGTCGATCATTGGGGTAGACTCTTAGGACTTTTGATAGGAGAAATCTTTGGAATATTTTGGATTTTCTCTGTTCAAATAGCGTTTATTAATCCAGAGAATGTTCAGGAGTTATTGCTTTTAGGTTATGCATTTCTAGGAATTAGTATTGCTTATTGGAGACCCTCGGTTACTCTAAGTTTTATATCGTTAGATCCTTCAGTTGTCTCCACTAATTTCGGAATACTTTCATTTATTCAACGATTAGGTTGGGTACCTACAGCGGCTATAGGTGGATTAATTTTTTCATTATTTGGATTCTCTCCTCTATTATTAGTGACAATTTTCGGTACGCTTATCGTTATTGTTTTTTTTTATAAGATTGATAAGCTTGAGAATTTTACAAATCTCAATGAAACAATGTAATTCTACTACATTCTACCATAACCAGGTAGATGATTTTTAAAAAGCAATTTTTTATGTCAGAATTGGCGAGAATATGATCAATAAAGAAGAATTAGAGAAAAATTTTGTTAAAAACGGATTTAATGATTATAAATGGATTGACACAGAAAAAATTGTTGTTTCCTACTGGGTAAGAATGAAATGTATGTACGGTTGCCCTGAATATGGTAGAAAAGCTTCTTGTCCTCCAAATGTACCATCTGTTCATGATTCTAAAAAATTCATTCTTGATTACAAGAAAGCTGTGATATTTCATTTTGCTAAAGCATTCTCTAATCCAGAGGATCGTCATGAGTGGACTAAAAAAATTGATTTAGACCTATTAAGGCTCGAAAAAGACATATTTCTAGCTGGATATGTGAAGGTATTCCTTCTCTTGATTGCTTCATGCCAATTATGCCAAGAATGTACAGAAAAAAGAGAAACATGTAAATATCCAAAGAAATCGCGACCTACTCCTGAAGCGTTGGGTATTGATGTGTTTAGTACAGTTAAACAAGTAAATTATCCAATTGAAGTACTCAGAGACCCCACTGAAAAGATGAACCGTTATGCTATCTTATTGATTGATTAGTATTATTAATTAGAAGCATTAAAGTTTTTATCAGAATCGTACTTTTCAGTCAAATATGGCTTTAGATAATAGATAGCAATGATAAAGAATGGAATTAACAGAACTTCCACACCAATTGATAAAATAAATGGTGTTTGCTTTGTAAATAGATCCCATAGTATTCCTCCGCCAATTGGTCCAATAAGAGTACCAATATCACCAAAAAATGAACTAATACCTAATATTTTGCCACGATGTCTTGAAGATATTCTACTAAACATATTAGTAAGCATTAATCCAGTTGTTAGAGCTATTGCTGTATCTAATGTCAATAAGATGGCAAATATTAGCAGATTATTTGTAGTGATTAACAATAGTGTTATACCAGCCCCACATAGACTACCTATACTGATACCTAGATATATATTTAAGCGATCAGCTAATTCACCAATTCTCGGGGCAAGGGATAATGAAATAAGAGCTGAAGGAACATATACTAAGGTTGCAATTGATGGATCACTCGAAAGCGTTTCAAGTAAGTATGGTATTAAGAATGGCCTTGCAATAGAACCGTTGATAGAACTGAGAAGTATTACAAATAACAATAACAGACCTGAACCAAGAAAAATCAATGGAAAAGCTTGCTTTTTTGTATTCTCTGTTTTATTTGAAAAATCAACAAGAGAAAGAGAAATTTTATCCTCTTCTTTCACCTTTTTTAAAAAAATATAAGCTGCATAAAAATTTGCTAAACCAAATATTGGTAATGCAAGATATGCAACAAAATTGCTTAGATCATAGGCCATCGCATATACGAATATTGTAAAACCAATAATACCACCTAATAAGTTACCACGTCCTTGTGCTGCAGTTCTAAATCCATAAGCTTTCGAACGATTTGCTTTATGACTTTTATCAGCAATTAAAGAATTAAAGGGTATCCAATAGAAACCAACCATAAATCCAAGAACTGTTGTTCCTAATGCAAGACCAGCAATCGTTTCAAAAACAATAGCTAAATATAATATAAAATATGAACTTCCTCTCCCAATCGAACCAACCATTACCAATATTTTTCTTGAATATCGATCTGTGAGAATACCTACGAAAGATGATGAGATTAGATATCCAACTGTTCTCAAAGAAAAGAGAATTCCCATTTCAGCCCCAGATGCATTAAGGTAAATTGCTACGACTGGAATTAAAAAATCTAAAAAGAAAAAACCTAAGCTGTTAAATGTAACGGTGTTGACCATGTCTTTAAAATCATTTGTAAATTGTTGAATAGATTTTGACTCAGTTTTCATGTTCATTTGAATACAAAACCAATATTCTCTTAGTATTATTTATTCGATAATTTTAAATTTGGTATAATTATATATTGAATTGATATAGTTAATTATTATTAAAGCTTCTTTGGTAAAGCCTTTAAAGTTGAAAATAATAATTATAAATTAGTTTCCTGCAAAATTTAAAAAGACTTAGATTAATTATCTTCTTTAAGCAATATCTATTGAAACTTTTGAACCAAGATTAGACCAATATGATTATTAAGCCTTTCTAAGAAGATTATTGCATGAATTACAAAATTTAGCTGAAATATTTGGTTCATATTGCAATAAGCATGAGGGACATATCAATCCAAATGGCTGTTCAAGTCGAGCTTGACGATAGATAGTCCAATTTCGACTTTTTAGTTCCTCTTGACTAAATATTGGCAACAGGGGTTCAGCTTGAATTCCTTCAATAAATTCATTCTTAAAGAATTCATTTTTTAATTCTTTGAATTCCTTTGAAGTAATTGGATTCCATTTTATAATCCACTGTCGAACATCTTGGATTTCGGGAGTTATTAAGCAAATCCTTTTTAGAATTAACTTTAAGTCTAAAGTTCGAATCTGTGAAATGTTTTTTTGAAATTCGGAATGAAGAGGTTCTTTATTCATTACTGCTTTCTTTAAGAATGTGGAAACCTCCATATAGCTTTCGATTAGAGAATGTAATTCTTCTCTTTCGTTTTTATCGACTCTTAGAAAGCAAGATTCAGAGGATTGATCAACAATTAAATCATACTCATTCAACAATAAAGGTCTAATATCCAATCCTGTAAAATTTTCTCGAGGATAATCTCTACAACTATCAATTCTATAATTTTCACCATCAGCAACTTGTAAAACAAAGAATAACCATTTTTTCCACTGTGATGAATAGAATAGACTAAATAAAACTAATAATTGAGATATACTAATGTATCGGTCGTTAAAATCTCTGTTTTGATTATTTATGGAATCATCTCTTGAGTAAGCAATTTCAAGAATATTATTTGCCAGTACTAGGAAAACACTAAAATGACTGTTCATCCGAAAACCACGGATTAAAAAAGTATTCAAGAACTTAATTAAATGATGATATACAATAATTAATATGAATCGAATGTTAATTGCTTGATGATTTGTTAATTAGATCAGCTAATCTTGAAATAATTTCATCTGATGGTACTTTTTCCTCTTTACCATCAATCATTGATC
>JBHLKP010000309.1:0-4330 GCA_048886525.1 Candidatus Hodarchaeota archaeon
ATAAGCCCATTCTGCTTTATCCTTCATTCCAAGTGCTTCATAAGACTTTCCAAGAAAGAGAAATCCATCAGGATAATCAAATTTTAGTTTAACTAATTTAAATAGGAAATTGATTGCCAAATCATATCTCCCTCTTAAATAATTGGTCATTCCTAATAAAAAAAGAACTTTCAAGTTTTTTTCATCAGAAGCTCTGTCATCGTAAGAATCCATAAGTAAATCAATGGCTTTATTATATTGCTTATCTTCGATTAAAGATTCAATAGTCTCAATATATTTCAGAAAAATTATTTTGTTAGTAACATCTGCCATTTTTTTCTTAGATTCTTCAAGTAACTCTTTATCCTTAGCGTCTTGTTTTTCTTTATCTTTTTCATTCAGAAAATCCTTAAATTTAGCTAAAACATTTTCTGGATAAGGATCACTGCATAAGGGACAGTTTTTGGAGTGTAATAACCAATCTGCTAAACAATGAAAATGAACCGGATGTTCATTATCACATTCAAAATAAGAATGATTTACCTCATCTACGTCTAAATGGCAAACTATGCAAGAAGGCATATTAGTCCCTTTATGTGCCTTTTAATTAATTATCCCTTATATCCAATAGGTATTATATATTAAAATTATAGACTAAGGACTTTTAATAGTATCTTTTTAGCACAAGTTTGAAAAATAGTTATATAGTTCTGATGTTACTATATTGATAAGAATACATATTTCACCAAAAAAATTGATTGTTGGTAGAATAATTCTTGTCAGTAAATAGAAATGAACTTTTTATAAAATTATTTAATCTTTTCTTAGAAATTAATACAGATGTTGAAGCTGTTATTGTAAGTGATAAGATGGGATTAGTCATAGCTGGTGAAAAACGAAAAGATATTGATATGGAAATAGTATCAGTTTTAACTTCAATTATCAATCCCATACTAGAAAGGATTCGTGATGAATTTGCTTTCAGAGAGTTTGGAACTGCGAGTTTTGATACAGAATTTTATCGTCTTTTATTTATCTCATTGGACGAAAAGAGGACATTAAGCATTGTGCTAAATAATATGGCCTCTGTTGATAAAGCTTCTCCTTATGCGTATCTCCTAGCGGAAAAAGCGGTCCAAATACTCAATGCAGAGGAAGGTGACAAAATAGAGATGACGATTCCTCATTTTGAATATGAAACCGATGCTTCTGCAACCGAAGAAAGGGTTAAAAACCAGATATATCAAATGAGGTTAGACCAAGGGGGTACTTATCGATTTAAATTTGTTATTATTGGAGATCATGAAGTGGGGAAAACCTCCTTAGTGAGAAGATTTGTGGAGAATAAGTTCTCCCATGATTATCGTGCAACAATAGGATTAAATATTTTAAGTCATAACATAGAATTCTATGGGAATAGGGTTGCCTATAGTCTGTGGGACATAGGTGCTCAATCATTCTTTGCAAGATTCCGTCAAACATATTACCTAGGCGCACAGGCGGCCTTTATTGTATTTGAAATAACTAAGAAGGATTCATTTGAAAATGTGATGAATTGGTATGGAGAATTAGAAAAATTTATTGATCAAAGAAAAATTCCTCTCATTATCATAGGAAACAAGCTAGATTTAAGGGATCAAAGGGCAGTTTCTTACCAGGAGGGAGTGGATTTAGTTGGCGCGCTTTCAAAAAATGTGAACATTAAAGCTTCCTACATCGAAACTAGTGCTTTGACTGGAGAAAACGTAGAAGATGCCTTTACATTAATAGCATATCATTATATATCTCAAAGTAAGCAAGAAGAGGAGGATAGATTAAAACTTGATCTATTAGAGGAACAAAACTTAATATTAGAGAAAAGAATGAAGCAAGGCGTAAATTTAGATAACTTGTTAACATTGACTGTAATTTCAGAAAATGAATTCTGGAGTCCGGGATTACAAATTCTCTCAGATATTAATTGTGAGTACAAACTAGAGAAAATAAAAGATGATTATAATGAGAAAATATATAAGTTTTCTAATGGTGTAATGGTTAAGAATTTCCTATATAAAAATTTTGATGTATCTAAATCTGATGGTGTCTTTTGCATATTTGATGCCCGTTATGAAGATCATATACCCTCTGAGTGGAAGGATGTTGTAGTGAAAATTATCAACGATCTAGACGAGAATAAAGTAGTTTTGATAGGTATAAGGGTTACTGAAAAGACAAACTGGTCCCGAATAATGGAAGAATTCGATGTAAATGAATTACTGGAACAAAAAATGATATCATTGTTATTTTTTAAAATAGGTGTAGAATATAGGTTAGAAATATATGATCAACTTAAAGTAATGCTTAACACAATTAAATATCTCTAAAAAAATCTTATATTAATAATAAAAAATAATAAGTAGTATTATTATATTGAAGATAAAATAAACTGGGGAGTATCTTTGGTTGTACGTAAAAATAGGTTATTTGTTGATTTCTTCACTAAATTTCTTGAGATAAATCAAGAAGTTGAAGCAGTAATTGTTTCAGATAGTGAAGGATTAATCATTGCCGGTGAAAAAAGAAAAGATGTTGATATTGAATTAGTATCTGTTTTAACGTCTATTGTTAATCCTGTTTTACAACGTATGCGTAATGAATTCGCTTTCAAGAAATTTGGGAATGCCAGCTTTGATACAGAGGATCATCGCCTTTTGTTTATATCAGTTGATGAGGAACGAATATTAAGTCTAGTTTTAGATAATATGGCCTCAATCGAGAAGCTATCACCTTATGGTTTATTTTTAGCAGAAAAAACGGCTCAGATTTTATCTGCTGAAGAAGGTGATTTAATTCAGGTTTCAGTTCCAAATTTTGAATATGAGGCAAAAAATGTTCAAAGGTTGAAAAACCAGCTTTATCAAATGGAAATGGCGACGCGAGGAGAATATCGTTTTAAGTTTGTTATAATTGGCAATCATGAGGTAGGAAAAACATCAATTATCCGTAGATTTGTTGAAAAAAAGTTTTCGCAAGATTATAGAGCAACAATAGGACTAAATGTTTTGACACATACATTTGAATTTTTTGGCAATGAAATTGGTGTCACGTTATATGATCTAGGAGCTCAAAAGTATTTCCGACGTTTTAGAAAATCTTATTACGCAGGAACACAAGCAGCCTTTATTGTATTTGATTTGACTAATCGTGAATCCTTTGGTAAGATTTCAGAGTGGTATCAAGAATTAAAAGAATTCACTACTGATGAGGAACTTCCTATTGTTTTGGTTGGAAATAAGTCAGATTTACGTGATGAACGTCAAATATTTTATCAAGAAGGTGTAAAATTAGCAAATAAAATATCAGAAAATGAAAAAACTAAATTATCCTATATTGAGACAAGTGCATTGACAGGGGATAATATAGAAGATGCTTTCAATTTAATCTCATACCATTACGTAATGAAAAGTAAGGAAATTGAAGATAATAGAAGGAGTGATATGTTATATGAAAAAATCTTATCCATCTTAAAGAAAAAAATCGTTCTAACTCTTTCATTTATTACAAAGACTACTACGTGGAGTCCAGGACTACAAACTTTTGTCAAAATAAAAAAATTGGGAGAAAGTGCAACAGTGAGAGATTATGACGATGAGCAAGTTTTTCAATATTCAAATGGATTGATACTAAAGCAACATTTGTATTCTGCTGCTGATGATATTTCCAGCTCTGATGGAGTTTTTTGCATTTTTGATGCCAGAGATGAGGAACGCGTTGAGCCTGAGTGGAAGGAGATTATAATAAGAATTATTAATAACATTAAAGACAATGGTATTGTTTTGATTGGTATTAGAACTTTGGAAAGTACTAGTTGGTCACAAATTATTGGAGAATTAAATGTTGACGAACATCTTGATAATAGAGCAGTAGATTTACTTTTTTTCAGAATAGGGGATGATTTTCGTATTGATATATTTGATCAGTTAAAATCAATGCTTTCTAATATTGACGATAAGTATTAGGATTTAGGATTTTACTTTTTCAATTTTTTACCTAGCTTCTCTGCTATCAAGTCTCCCATTTCTTTTGTAGTAAGAGATTTAATTTGAGGATTTTCAATATCAATGGTACGGCCTTCAATAAGTGCTTCTTCTACTGAATATTCAATTAAGTTTGCTATATCAGGGGATCGAAATGATTCTTGCATCATCAATTTGACACTTAGAATTGCTCCAATTGGATTTGCAATGCCTTTTCCAGCGATATCTGGAGCAGAACCATGAATCGGCTCATACATTGATATTTTACCAGGATGAATATTACCACTTGATGCCATTCCTAAACTTCCAATAAGAAATGCTCCTTCATCACTAAT
>JBHLKP010000310.1:0-4325 GCA_048886525.1 Candidatus Hodarchaeota archaeon
GCACCCTCTTCTGCTTCCATTGCATCTAAAACCTTCCAATTACCAGTCCGTATATTATATAAAGCTACAACAATGATTCAATTGTGATTTTAGGGACATAACTCTATTTTGCTGAGGAATGAATCCTTAAACAGGCAATTCCACCCAATATAAACACTAATAACCCATTTACTACTCCAGAATTTAACAAAAAGTCTATGATTGACACACCTATTGCACAACCTATTGGTAAAAAGAGGTTTGCAAAAAATTGAGAAAAGGCCTTCATATTTTTCCAAACAGTATATCGTAAAATTATTAAGATAAACCAAAGAGGAAAGGTTATTAATAATAGGTAAATATGGTCTATTGACAATTTGAGTAGTAGAAACAGCACTAACCAAGTAGCTCCTAATATAATACCCATTGTCAATCCATAACAGCTACTACAAAAAAATCTTCCTGCCAAGGAGAATTCCCTACCCTTTTTCCTTTCTGCTGGACTATGATGTGAATGATATATTGCCAACGGTCCTATAATTGACATAACTTTCCAAATATTTGGTAATTTTTGATATTTCTTACTTTGACTGTCTTTAAATCTTATACTAGATAGGATAAAGGCAAAAACTAAGTATCCAATTATAGTGACTATTATGGGCCCATGAGGTCCAATAATAATGTCAGAAAGTATTAATGTTACTAGTATGAACAAAAATAACCTAAATGAGAATATGGGACAATTGAGAAGAATCGAATAATAAGTTTTTATCATCATTTAATGCTAGTCCTGGGATATTCCTTTCTTTTCTAGACTCTTTAATCAATAAAATTATTCCGCCAATGAAAGTAAAAACCATCAAAATGTTCACTATTAAATCGATAAGAACTGCATTTTTTATTATTAATAAGGTTACTAAAATAAACATAGATTTTATGATCAAAAGATCCCCACGACTTTAAGTCTTGTACTATTCTTATAAGAATAAGAGGAGATGAAGAGAATAAGTAATCAAGTATGCATAGGTTTACTGCATATAACAGTTAATAATTCTTTTACTACACATCCTCCCTTGAAATGCATCATTTTTTTCCAATTATTGATGAAGAAATGGGCCGTGCTAATTTAAAAATATTTATTTTGCATTTTTAACATCTTATTCGTTTATAAGATAATTTGGTTTACAAAAATTAACAGGTATTAAAGAATAAAGGAAATGAAAAATGGGGAAATAAAAATGGCTAGAATTACAAATAGAAAACTCAGTATAAAACATGACCATGAGAAAAAACTTGCTCATGTGAAAGTTACTTGTACAGTAAATTTCAACTCTATTGAATTATGTCAAATGAAATTATGTCCTAAAGCAAGACTATTTCGACTGAAATGCGAATTATGGAGTTATGATATAACCCTCCCTGAAATTATGTTTGGTGAAGGTAATAGATCTCTCTATACATTCTCAAATGTATTTTATTTTCCGGACCCAACTCCTACCTCTTCGGAAGACAGAACATTTGAGGTGACTCTTGGAGAAGGAGTTTTAGATGAAGATGGATGGGAAGGTGGTTACGTGGATGAAATTTTGGGTAAACTCTACTTATTTAACCTCTATACAACAAAAATGGTGGTTGGAAACACAAATATCGTTAGTCACAGTTTCGAATAGATTAAAAGGACAATTATAAAAAACAAAAAAAGATATTAGATCGAGTTATTTTTGAAATTTTCACTAGGAACCCCCTTTTAAAAGGTTGTTATGACCTGAATTGCGTCCACACAAGGTCGAAAGAACGTTAATAACCGTTTAAAGCCTACCAAAAACCCTAAAGGGTTTTCAACCTCTTCTTTTCCAGTCGTTGAGCAAATGTATTACTCCAGTAGGAAAGATGGGTATTAAGACACATTCGCAATTGAGGTAGATTCTTTAAACTTCTTGTTTGTATTGTTACAGACCTATCTGTGGCATATGCTGTCAGAGAGAAAAACATTAATTTTCAAATTTTGTGTAACTCATGGTATATACTTTTTTACGAGGTGAACGTAAAAGTCACATGTATTAACTGCATTATTACAACTACTACTATTACTACTACTACCACCCTGCCACAGGGAACGAATTGGAGCTATTCAGCCAGTTTGGGAGCAATCCTAATTATGACAATTGTCTATTATTGCCACAGGAAGAAACCAGTAAATAAGATGTAGATAACCAAAATTCTACAATTAAATATTCCCTTTCTCTTTCTTCCTTTTTTTACCTATAACCTATTTTTTAACCACTGGTTATTCGCGTGATATAAGTCTGCAGCTATTTTTAGTTGCAACTACTCTTGTTGTTGGATCAATTCTTCCCGTCTATTAGTACAGGAGAAACAAAGAATAGAGTTAAATATAGCTAGATGAATCAGAGTTAATTGGAATAATACTGATTGGCGAAATCGTTCTCCTTACTCATGAAATTTTAAGATATTTTTTACTATTATTTCCTTTTTTTTCCTTGAAATCATCAATACTTTATTTTATGGTTAAAACCATAGAATATTTTATAAGATCTCATTCATATAAGAAACAAGATATTAATTCAGAAGAAAACTGAGAAATGTATAAGACTAATTAATTGATTTTTTCATTGCTTAGGGAGTTTATAAAGATGGGATTTGAGGATAGAGGATTAGATAAAATAAAATCAGAAAATGATGTGGATTTAGAAAATAAGGATATCATTATTGTCTCCGATGTTCACTTAGGGTATAGAGACAAGTTAAAGAACGGTAATATGAATTCCAATAAGGATGCTTTCAAAGGATTTTTAAAAGAAATAAAACTCGGACAAAACCCCAAATTTAAATGTGATTTTTTCATAATTGCTGGCGATTTCCTCGATATATGGAGACGAGATCTTGCAGGAGTCGTTATGGAAAATAGAGATGTTCTTGAGCTATTGGATGAGTTGCAAAAAGGGGGTATCGAAATAAAGTTTATTGTAGGCAATCATGATTACTGGCTAAGACGGATTAACAAACAGAATTTTGGATATAATTTCACATTCTTGGAGAACTTATTATTAAAATACCAGAATAAGAATTATTTCTTTTTCCATGGAGATAGGCTTGAATACTGGAAATTTTTAAAGAATAATATTGAGGCGATATATGATGGATTGTGTTTAACAGATGATAACGCTGGGACTAAGTTAGAAAATGCTTGGCAATTATATCTTTCATTAAAAGGAAGTTTGCTAGAAAGAATAATAGGTGTATTGTTTGGACACAAGCGAAGTTTATTCAATCAATTCTTTATTGATGATAAAAGAGAATTAAAGACTGCTGAAGATCGTTTCACTCGAGTACCATCAATTGACGACCTTGATGACCTCAATCCTGTTGAAAAGGAGGCAATACTATTAACAAGAGAGGAAAATCTGAATCAGTTAGTTTTTGGACACACACATCGGCCATTCCACTTCAAAGATAGTATAGAGAATTTTCATGTTTTGAACACAGGATCTTGGGTAAAAAATGGTGATACTGCTAATACTTATGTCCAAGTAAAAGCGGGGAATCCTAATTTATATAGATACGTAAGAGGCCAGGGGGAAATTATTAATCTGTTCATTGATGACTCCAAGAAATTACTTCCTTAGGAAACTTCTTTCAGCTTGAAGATATTCAAGTTTAAAATGGTTTAAAGGGAATTAGAGTGATAATGTCATCTAATCAGGTTGAATAGACTAAGAACATTGTCATGAATTGTACTTACGGAACTATCATAAATTCTTTAGCGAATCAGAATAGTAGATCCAAAAATAACGTTATGAACTACCAAGTTGATGTTGATTTACTCATTCATTCAATGGGCTAGATTAATACAGGATTATGTTAGAGGATGATATTTATACCTTATTTTTTAGCTTCTCTTTTGTTTCTTCTTCACCTGTTGAATTAAAGATAATACTTGGTGAAATGCGTCAGGACCGGCTGCAAATATAAATACAGTTATAATAAAGTCTAAAATTAAGGCTATAAAATGATAAGTAAGGCCTAGATCGTTGAATATACCTTCTAAGAGGTGTAATCCTGATATAAAGAAAATTATACCTAATAGGAAAGCTATCCCGTATACTATGAATGCTTTAAGTTGTGATTCTTCCTCAGGTTTTGGTTTAAGTATCTGTTTTAGTATGATAGGGTCTAGTATTAATTCGACAAACCTTTCGTAACCTATCCAAAATATTAAGGCTACTGTAATAACTACTTCTAGTTCGGCCATTTTGATCACTTTTTCAATTTTTTTTGAGAATGGTTGTTATATTATATTTAAACATTTTTTTCGGATAAATGTG
>JBHLKP010000311.1:0-4318 GCA_048886525.1 Candidatus Hodarchaeota archaeon
GTATTTCAATATATTTAAAACTATTCTAGAATTGAAATATTTCCATCTTTCTGACCAATATATGCTTTTGACGCCATTCCGAGGAACAATCCAGTCTCGACAACCCCAGGTATTGCTTTAATAAAGTTATTTAGTTCTACTGGTTTATTAATAATTCCAAAGTCAACATCGATAATGAAATTTCCATTATCAGTAATTATAGGCCCAACTTTTGCATTTGCCATTCGAAGTAGAGGTTTTCCACCTAAATGCTTTAATTTAGTTATTAGAGGAACGTAAGCTAAAGGAATTATCTCTACTGGAACTCCTTTTTTCCAATTTTCTCCTAATATGGTAGATTGTTTTCTATAATCCGCTATAATAATAAATTTTTTAGAATTTGATGCAATTATTTTTTCCTGAAGAAGACAACCTCCTCCTCCTTTAATAAGGTTCAAATCTTTATCTATTTCATCTGCTCCGTCTATATCTAGATCAATTTCTGGATATTGGTTTATAGAGACTAATTTCAATCCATTATCGATGATGAGCTTATAAGATTGAAAAGATGTAGGAATACACAATGGATTCAAATTCATTTTTACAATCTTTCTAATAGCGTGAACTACTGTTGAACCACTACCAATTCCTAATACCATATTATCTTTAACATTCTCTTCGACCGCTCTTTCTGCAGCGATCTTTTTTCCCAGTTCAATCGAATCATTATTCATCCCAATAGCCTCTATAATGTGGTCTGATATGAATATTATAAAAGTATAAAAAAAACTTCTCCTTACTTGAGATAGAATAGTCAGCGAAAAAATAGTAAATTATTTTCAAGTCTAGTGGAAATGAGTTGTAACCTTATTTTTTGATCTCAGTATCTTAATAAATTTATTTTTAAATGTTGTTTACCTTTTAATAAAATAAGAGGGATTTGTAAATACAATGAAAGAGAATATAACTATTCGTCAAGCAACTATGTCAGATATTTTCGATTTAGTTCGATTGCGGAGAATAATGTTTGAATCGATGGGATTCAATGATCCTAATCAATTGAATTCTGCAGATCAGGCTGCAACCGAATATTTTAATAACGCTATTCCCAAAAATCTTTTCTACGGCTGGTTAGCGATATCTGCGAAAGGAAATGCGATTGGTAGCGGTGGTTTGGTTATTGATCATCACCCTCCTGGACCTACTAACTTGTCTGGGCAAATAGGATATATAATGAATCTAGTAACTATCCCTCAATATCGTCGTCGTGGTATTGCTAGAAGAATTATGCAAACAATATTGGACTGGTTGAGAAATTCTAACATTGTTGTTTCGTCCCTTCATGCTACTAAAGAAGGTAAACCCTTATATGAAGAGCTTGGTTTCGAAGATTCAAACGAAATGCGATTAGAGCTTACTTAAATAATTACGTCATCGAAACACGAATTTAAGCTAATATTTGAATTGTATATATTCTTTAGAACTTATTCAAGCCTAATAAATCCGAGGAGATGAAATGTAAGCATTGATGTTTTCAGCGGGGACATCAGCAAGTATATTATGAGCTGTAGCTAATATATATCCTGTTTTATCAACCCCCAAAGTAGTGAGAACACTTTGAATCTCTTGCTGTACTTCTTCTTGCGTACTTCTAGGCATTACTCTTTGAATATCCACTCCTCCGTGAAGGCATAATTTCTTACCAAATTTTTCCTTAATCTTTTGATGATCCATGTTTTTTGCCTGTGGTTGAAGAGGATTTAGAATATCAAAACCAATTTCAATTAGATCATCAATGATTGGAAATATTGAGCCACATGAATGTAACATCACTTTAACATTAGCAGATTTCTTGATTGTTATAATAACATCCCTTAATCTTGGTTTAACTAATTCTCTAAACATCCGAGGAGAAATAATCATACGATCTTGCATTCCAAAGTCATCTCCAATTAATACAATATCTACATATTCTCCTAATTCTCGTAATGTTTCTTCCCAATAAGGAATGAATACATTATGCGCAATTTTGTCAATTAAATAATCAAAAAAATCATAATGCTGATATAAATCAGTGAAAAACGCGTTTAATCCAACAATCCATGTACAAGATTCCAAAATTCCTCCAGTTGGTGCATCAAGAATGATTGCATGTTCATTTTGGTTATAAAGCTCATTAACTTGCTTGGATACTTCCTCAAGCTTCCCCTCTTTAATTTTTGGCCAATTAAAGCTTTCAATATCCTTAATATTTCTAGAATCTTTCAGAGGCCATTCAATTTGATCAAAATATAATATTTTGTTGTAATAGGGGGAAAAAACACCCCTATATTTGACCCCGAATCCATCATAATAGTGATACTCGTCTATATCAGTACTTTGAAAACCTACGCAGATATGGCGTGTATCTACTTTCCATCGTTTTAGTATTTCTTCATGAATACACCCTAACTGTTGAAATCTATCACAAAGAATTGATGGATAGAGATGTGATGCATATCTCTCCAAATATCTGTCATAAGCAATTTTAGATATACCTGAAATCGGTCCTCCTAGATCGATTGGAAAAGAATCTTCTAAAGGTCTATGATTGATAGCGGAAAGCACTCTTTGACGTGAATTCACTTTCATTAACCAATATTTGTATTAGAATTAACTTAATATTTTAGCATTTTGTTAAGTTAAAGATTTTTAAAATCTTAGTAGTTTTCAAATTTCTTTGACCATAAACCTCATTCTTCTAATAACCTGTTATTGATAAGTTGATTTTGTAAAGGTTGGTACGAATCTTGGAATCAGAAATTGTCAAACTGGAATATATTGATAGTGTATGCATTATGAGCTTAAATAGAGGAGTAACAAATGCTATTAATCTTCAGCTTGTAAAAGAAATATCAAAAAAACTGCAAATGGCTCGTGAGAAAGCGAATATACATAGTATTGTCCTCACAAGTTCAAATGAAAAATTCTTTGCAATCGGTTTTGATATTCCAGAATTATTACAGCTAAATAAAGAGCAATTCAAAGAGTTTTATACGGAGTTTAATAAGCTCTCTTTGGACCTTTATACATTCCCGAAGCCAGTAGTAGCCGCTTTAACAGGTCATGCAATAGCTGGAGGATGTATACTTGCTTTATGCTGTGATTATCGTTTTATTGCAGATGGAAAGAAATTAATGGGCCTCAATGAGATAAAACTTGGTGTTCCTGTACCATATGTGGCTGATTGTATATTAAGACAATTAGTGGGATTATTTCGAGCTCGTGAAATAACCGATATAGGAGATTTTTACCTTCCAGAGAAATTAATGCAATTAGGTTTGGTTGATGAGATCTTTCCGATTAATGATTTAGTTAAAAAATCAGTTGAGAAAGCAAGGTTGCTAGGGGTATCTCAAGAAGCTTTTAATATAATTAAACGAAACAGAGTTGAAATTCTCGCATCAATGATACTAGAATCGCTTACTGAGAAAGAAATCGCATTTATTGAATGTTGGTATTCCTCTGAAAGCCGAAAATTACTACAAGAAGCTGTTGAGAAATTTTAACTAAAAGAATTATCATTTTTTTGATGATTCTACCTTTTAATAAATTAAACTTCTGGAATATTTCCTTATGCATTCGAATGGTGACAAATACCCGAATAAGATGCTCTCATACGACTCTTGAAAGCAATTTATTCGATATCAAAGGAAACTAGTGTAATTTCTACGATTGCTGCAAAAAGTAAAACAAAGATCTTCAATGTACACAAAACAGATAGAGACCGAGTTAAGACTGATCCGATTCAATTCTTCTAGCATTGTAAAAAGTAATGTTCTTAATTAAGCTTAAAAATCAAGGATTAAAGTATTTCAAAACTTGAAATTAAGAAAAATTTTAAGCATCCCAGCCAGTTTTCTACTTAAGGTGTGTTTTCATGGATTCAATTGACACTAGGTCTTCAAATAGAATTAATTACGTATTTATCACTCCCCATACTCACTGGGATATGTGAATTCGAGATTGAATTCACACTCAACAGAGAGTGGTATCTACCGTTTCAAAAATTCCGATATAAGCTAGTTAAACTTGTTGATGAATTACTAGATATTCTTGATACCCAAAAGGATTTTTATTTTTCTTTTGATGGTCAAACAATTGTTTTAGAGGATTATTTAGAAATTCGACCAGAAAACAGAAAGAAATTACTCCATTATATCCGTGAGGATAAAATAATTGTAGGCCCATGGTACATTCTTCCTGATATTTGGTTAGTGGGAGAGGAAAGTTTAATTAGAAACTTGGAGTATAGTTTGGACTTAGCTAAGGATTTAAAAATTCCACTTATGAACTTAGG
>JBHLKP010000312.1:0-4308 GCA_048886525.1 Candidatus Hodarchaeota archaeon
CAGCTGACCATCACTAATCGCGTGAGGGCGACCGTGTGGAAATTAAGCATCGTCCTATCGTCAGTTAGCTTAAGGAGCGTAATACTTCAATTAAAATCGTAAGGAGAGCATCTCTGGTCTGATGTCTGTACGCTGTTGTGTGTTTTCGGGGATGAATAAACTGCTTTTTTTAAAAAAGTGAAATTTCATAAGTGTGATGAGCTGTATTTTTTCTATCGTGGATAATTGTAATCATTCATTATAGCTAGAATCTAGAAATTCACCATTGAATGATTTTATTTTTTCCACTCTTCAATTTTGATATATTAAGATTCATTACTAAGGGAGAAATGCTTGAAATGACCAAGTTAGAACGCTTCCAATCATTTTTCTTTGTATTCCCATTAAACATTAGACGTTTCCTTTCAAAATCGATTATATTCATTTTTTTTATTTCTAGTGTATTGACCACAATCGTGATAACCGAGAATTATTCTAGAATTTCCCTTTCCGTTTTTCTAGATCAAGAATTGGAGTATTTTCCTGAATATGTCATTACTGGTGAAATGACAATCAATGACTCTTGGGAAGACACTATTTCAGCCCTTAAAAATCAAATAATTGAAAGCATAAATGGTAGTATTCTTCATAAGATAGACTATGAACTTTATTTCTATTCTAAATTAGATTTTTGTATTTATAATTCGTCTCAGGTGAGCAATAAAACTAACTATTCGATCTGGGGGCTTGAAAACTCCTCTCTCGAACTAATCGCAGATAATTTTTCTATTAATTATCCTACGAAGAAGAATGATGTCATTTTACTGCAGGGTTTATCCTCTTCTGCCAAGTATCTCAATATATCTGATTCTTTCCTTTTTGGTTTTAATCGAGAGGGAAATAAAATTGAAATGAATATTACCTCCAGAGAAGAACTTGATTTTTCCAATATAAGTCTTTTGAACACTTTGCCTAGGATTTTCAAGTATGGAGAACGAACAGTAGAATCATATTTAGATTTAAATAATTTTCCATCTGAAACTCTGGAATTAAGAGGGCTTCGGGAGATCTTTAATGTGTATTATACTGACATCACTCAGGGGAGTATCATTTTTTTCACCTCTGTGACATTTCTCAAAGACTTACTTTTTAGTGAATTTAATCGTGAGACATTTCCTATTAGAGTTGATATTTGTTTTGACCGTTCGAGTTTAGCCTCAATTTTATATTCAAAGCTTGTTAGCACGGATATTAAATTCCAAAGAACTATGACTGACAAATTAAATAGTGAAGTTGGGCTGGAGTCTTATGGAATTCAGTCTGCGTTGGGTCACAAATTATTCAAACTTCGAGCTGAATTTGAACGTTTTTTTCTCATCTTTTTGATTCTCTTAGTCTTCCCTCTTTTAGGTACCTTCTTTTTAAGCAAATTCCTTAACGATTTTTTTAATCAGAAACGAGAAAAGACTCTTAAATTATTTATCCAAAGAGGAGCTTCAATTTTCCAAATTTTTATTTCTTTGATTATTGAAATAACTCTACTTGTTTGCATTGGATTTTTAGGGGGTATTCTATTGAGTCAATTGTCTACTCCTGTTTTACTCTCCTCTCAACATATTTTGAACTTTGGTTCTGTATATCCTGTAGATATTCTATCATCTTTGCCATCCTTATTGTTTCTTTTAATCTTTTTTTGGATTATTGCTATTCTTTCTAATATTGATTCTTTCCTTTGGGTGGTAACAAATTTCAAAAATAAGCCCATTCAGCCTAAAGACCCAAAGCCATTTTTCCTCCGTCACCACTACCATTATTTATTATTAATTTTAGGGTTATTAGGTTATATCTTTATTGAATGGATTAAAACAGGTTTGACAGATTTTAATGTGTTAGTCTATTATATGGAACTTAGGGGACTAAGTTTTTATCAGTCCATTTTCTTATTATTAATTGTTTTTGGGCTAATTCTTAGTCTCCCTCAATTAATTATCTGGATAATCCAAATTTTTTCCTTTATCTTTGCTAAATCAAATAAACTTATTTTATTTTTAGCTTTCAAAGCTTTTAATAAGCGTGCTAAAATAATATATAGTTCTTCACTTTTTATAGCCATTATCTTCATGATAATAACCGTCGCAATAGTTTTTCCAGTCAATCAATTAGAAAATGAAGAATTTTATACCACGACCCGCCTTGGGGGTCACTTAATGTGGCAAACAACTACTATATCGGACAATTACACTCACTTTTTAGATGGATTAGAAGAGATAAATAGTTCTAGTCCATTTAGTCATTTACAAAGAACCAGCCGAGGATACCATTTTTTAGCCATAAATTTCTCCAGATATTTTGAAATGCTTAATCTAATCTTTAAAGACTCGGCTCCTAAGATTTTTATTGACAGTGAGTGGTCAACTACTGAAAACATTTGCCTAATGCAAAAGCATGCTTTAAATGACATGAATATCCAATTAGGAGAAGCTCTTTCTATTCCACTCCTTGAAGATAATCTTGGAGAACCCATTTATGTGGAAATGAGGGTAATCGGGTATTATGATTGGTTTCCCCGAATTTTTTTTGATGATTCACAGAATCACCAAATAGGAAATCTTCTTATACCCTCATATATTACTAATTTTCATACGATAACCTCAATGTTAGAAATATTTCAAAACACCTCATTTAAAAGCCCTACATATACTATTGAATCTGGGTATTTGATCAGTACAAACTCGGGTATTGACGATTCTCTCATAAAGGAAAAAATACGGAATTTTAGTGCGGGGGAACCTACAATAATAAGTTCCAATGACTTGATCAATCTAGAGACTGGAAGATGGCGGATTTTTTTTATTCTATCCAATTTTATCCTTATATTTTCAGTTCTGTTTATAATCCTAGGTCTTTTTCTCTTCTTTATCCGTCTAAATTTTGATAGAATCCAGGAATTAGTTATCGAAAACATCTTTGGACTGGATGGTCTCGCCTTCTTTCTAGTAACAATTGGACCTGTAATGATTCTTTATTTCCTAAGTAGTCTGGGAGGATTTATTTTTGGAAGCTTGATTGCTTCAGCACTGAATTCATTAATTCCTTATTTATTACATGTTCAATCGATTAAAATTCCCCTATTCACCGTACCGTGGGAAATTCTTGTGTTTATTGGCGTGTTATCTTTATTCCTATTAATTTGCTACGCCCTATTGTATTTTATCCTCATGCTTCGAAAGGAAAGCCCCATTCTAATTCTTCAGAAGGAGTAAGTGAATATGACTGATGTTGTTTTAACCTGTAAGGAGCTTTTCAAACTGTATGGAGAGGGAGTCGATCAAGTTCCTGCTATAAAGGGGTTGGATTTAGAAATAGACGAAAAGGAGATTATAACATTAATTGGGCCTAGTGGGTGTGGAAAAACCACCTTAGTTGAGATTATTGGGGGATTTGAGCTTCCTTCCTCTGGGTTAGTTTTAGTTAAGGACCTGGAGATTCCGAAACTAAATTATAACCAAAGAGTTCAATATCGGAGGAATATAATCGGAATGCTTTTCCAGCATCCAAGAGACAATCTGATCTGGAATCTGTCAATTTTTAAGAATATTGAGTTGCCATTGAAAATTTCGGGCCACTCCAGAGAATTTCGTGTAAAAAGGGTCAGTGAACTTCTCAAATTAGTAGATCTAGTGGAGAAACAACGTGTTAAACCTCATCAGCTTTCTGGGGGGCAATTACAACGCATTAGTGTGTGTGTTTCATTAGCAAACCAACCAGAGCTTTTAATTATGGATGAACCCACAGGTGATTTAGATAGAAACAATACTATCTCTCTCATTAAGGAATTCGAAAATATAAATGCTTCTGAAGACACCGCGATATTAATTACAACCCATGATCCAGTATTTTCTCAATATGTGAAAAAATCATACCAAATGATAGATGGCCGGATCGCGGGGCTATTTATTTATCGTTCTAAGGATTTAGCAACGTTCTACTCACGCATTGATTCGGGGGGTTATTTACACGTCCCTGCTGATCTTCTTGCGCATTTAAGGAATCCTGACTTTATTAGGCTAGAACTTAGTAGAAAGGGAATTAATATCGTTTCTGTATCGTCAATGAGCACGGAAACGGAAGATAATATCTTCTATACCATTGTAAATCCAAATGGCACAATTCATATTCCGAAAGATCTCCAGCAACTTTATAATTTAGGAACGGATGTCGAATTGAAAAAGGATGGGAAAAATGTCCTTATTTCAGTGCATAAATAGGTGTTTCTTAAATGATTAGTCTACTTCGATTAGAGAATGTCAGTTTCAGCTACTCAAAGAC
>JBHLKP010000313.1:0-4297 GCA_048886525.1 Candidatus Hodarchaeota archaeon
ATGTCAATTAACCTGGCGAATGAAGGGATAGCATCGTAATTTCTTGAGTGAGCTCCATATTTAAGAGCTATTACCTTCTTTTCAACTATTTCTTGAGCCTCCTTTTCAGGAACCCCTTTGGATTTCAATTGACCCAAATGTCTCCAAAATACCTTCCAGTAGTTAACCACTCCAACAGGATGGTGTGCTATCACACAATCAAAATTTTCTTCTTTAGCATATGCTAATTCTGACACTCCAATATCGATTCCATACAACACCTTCGTGATATTCTTTCCTGGAACATATATTGATGAATCAGCAGGTAATTCCTTCAATTCTATTAGGTCAAGAGATATACCAACAATTTCATTAGTATCCACTGTTTTAACCTCTATAGTTTATACTCACCCTTTTTGTCCATTAAATCTTTATTGAAATTCATAATTCTGCTTTTCTGATTATTTATTTCGAGATCTTTTGGGTTTATACGTAATTAGTCTTTGAATTTCTGCAATTTTAGATGTTGTTTGAGAATGATTACGATATATGCATTTACTCATTAGAACACAGTCAGGACAGTTTGGCTTGTTTTTCTGGCAAATGTTTTGACAATGGCAAACAATTAACGCGTGAAAGCGTCCTAGTACTTTAAAACCACTTTTAAGATCGTTATGAATCTCTCTTTGAATATCTTCATACTTACACTTTAAATAATTTGCTTTACCGTTATAGCGTGCTAGAAATCGACGAGTATATGTTCCTACAATAGCAACAGGCTGCTGAAAGCAATATAGCAAAATTGAATCAGCAGTTTCCTTCCCAATACCTTTACATTTTAACAATTCTTCTCGAGAAGGAATTCCCTTAGCTTTTGAAAGTAAATGTGCTAATGAAATTAGATATGAAGCTTTTTGCTTGTAAAATCCAGCTGGTTTAATAATTTCTTCAATTTTTTCTTGATTTAAACTCAATAGGTCAGAATATGATAATATCTTAGCTTCTTTAAGATTTTTCATTGATTTATCCACATTTATCCAATTTGTATTTTGAACTAATATGGTTCCCACTGCTACTTCGAACGTTTCCAATTGAGTCTTGGTTCCTTTAATCCAAAGCTCCCAAGTATCATGATGAGGTTCCATTCTTGTATAGAAGCTATTTAAATCCTCATAAACTTCTGAGAGCATGTTATTGAACACCACGAGAATTAACATCAATAAAACTTGATATGTTAAAGATGGTTTGTTAGTTCCGATTGGTACATTATATACATTTTTTCAATAAAGAAATAGTTATAGGTTAATAGCAGAACTCATTTTGCAAAAATTATTATACAATAAAATATTAAAGAAAGTTCAATTAATTTTTCATCGATTTCAATAACTAGTAAGGTATTTCACGGTAAAACTATTTTGTGTCGGTTCAAGACACTTAATCATTGTCATTCTCGATTATATTCACTAGATTATTTTTTATATCATCGAAGAAGAGAATTAATTGCATGATGAACGATGAGCTAGATCCTCGTGTGGAAGATCTTGCGTGGGCTGTAATGATCGTATCCGTATTTCGTCATACCGAGAGACAAACACTCAATTTAATCGCCTCTCTTGTTGGAGCAAAAAGCCCAGATGAAGCTTCCACTCTTATAAAACATATCTTTAAGCTAGTGAGAAAAGGGATTATTTATATTCCTGAAGCTCGTTTGCAGATATTTCATGAAGCTCCAGAGCTTGTTGATGTGTATTTCATACATCATGATTTCGAGTCATGTATGAAAGATTTAGTAAAAGAGCTTAATAAATTGAAATTGGAGATGAAACGTTTGGCAGAACGGAAGATAATTCCTGATAAAATTTTCATTGACCTTAAAAACTGGTCTCAGGGTAAATATATTTGAATAAGAGCTTTTTTTATACATTTGGTTATTTTTTTATTTATCCCAGCTCTTATAAATCAAATTATCTCTCTTTCCTTCATCAACATTTCATTGATAAGTGGTTCTATGATTCCCATTGATTATATTGTTTTATTCTTTGCCGTTCCATGTTCAATGATTATCATAACAACAATCAAAAAGGATAAATGGAATCTCACATGGATTATTCTTTGGACTTCATTGTTATTTATCGGAGATTGCTCTTTTTCGGATATTGTCCTTTTCATATTAGGATTAGGATTCGGATACTTTACTGATATTGCAGGAGTTTTTGCTAAAAAATGGTGGTATCCTCATTATAAAAATCGAATTTACTCCCTCTCAGCAGGATATGGATGGGCTATTATCACTTTGATAATATTTCGGACATATTTTTACATCCAGACAACTCTTGAAACCATTCAATGGATTATTTATGCTATGTTCGGATTAATGTGGCTATACATTGAATTAAAAAAAGGGAAAACCTCTTATTCGACTCATTGGCTGACAATAAGATCATTAATCACAGTAATATTTCTATTTATATCAGGAGATATATTTTTTCTATTTGTAGCAGCGATTGGCGCGATATTTCTTGAAGTCTTAGGAACAGAGCTAAAAGTATGGATATATTATGACCCACCTCCATCATATTTACATCTTGGAACAGGTTACGCACAACTTAGCTATTTATGTTTGATCTGCACTAATTTTATTGTAGATCAAGAACTTCCGACTTTTTTACAAGCATTCTTGCTAGCTGCTCTAATTATTCTCTATATTGTAGATTACAAAAAAATCTCTCGATATAATGGAATAAACTTAAAAGAATAATACTAGGTCTTAACTTAAGGATATTTAGAATTTCCTAGGTGATCTGATGAAATTACGGGCTGTTTCTGATCTCGCAAGGTTAAAAGCAAGCATTATAACAGGTATGACTGTAATACTGGGTATGGTTGCAGTAATTACACGAATACCATCATTAGATCAAATTCTATTTGGTTTTGGGGTTGGTCTAATACTTTCTTCAAGCACAAATACAGTTAATGATATAATGGATTTAGAATTAGACCGAATAGAAAAGCCTAATAGGCCTTTGCCTCGTAAAGATATTACAATAAGTGAAGCTTGGGGGATCTTCATTATTGAAAGTTTTATTGCATATATATGCGGTTTAATGTTGGGTTTACCAGCTTTTATCTTAACAGTTCTAGTTTCAATTATTTCTTTTCTTTATTCTTTCAAATTAAAAAATATAATAGTATTTAAAAATACGTTAACAGCATTCGGCGTAGCATCTGCTTTTTTAGTTGGTGCTCTTGGAACTCAGCATGAATTGCCAACTTCTGTCTTCTTATTCTTTCTATTGATTTTTATTAGTGTTGTAGCATTCGAGATCCACAAAGATATTGCTGATATCGAAGGTGATTCGCAATTAGGAAAACAAACTTTACCTACAGTCGTTGGTTTGCAAAAATCTGCGTATATTGCTGTATTTCTATATATTGTTGGTTTTATAGTATTTCAAGGAATATTATTAGGGTCGAAATCAACTCTGATCCCAATTCTTTGGATTATAGACGTCTTAGGAATAGTTGGGGGATTTTATATTTTACTACCACTAATAAAGGATCAAAATCCAGTCAAAATTCATCAAACCCGTAAGAGAACGATGGCACTCTTCGCAATTCTAGTAATAGCTGTAATAATTAACTTTGTTACGCAGAATCCTTAAGGATAACGTTCTCATTTATTCTTTTAGAAATAAAATATATTATGTAGAATTTAGTGACTAAGAGGAGCAAATTGGATTAGATCTTCAACTGTTTCTGAAAATGAGGAATATTTTTCTCCTTCAACCACATCACTGGTACCAAGAAGGTCTCCAAATTCTTCTTCAAAACGTTTGACATATAGTTTAATCAGATCGGAGATTGTTGGATTTATTTCGCTTGTTATTAAGTACAATACGAATTTTGGGGTTGAATGAATCATAATTATTTTATCTCCGAATGCTATTGATGATAAACCAGATTGGCTTTCTAGTGTTTCACTTAGGCTAATATTGAGTGCAGATAACATACCACCTAGTAAGACTGAAAGATTATCATAACTTGGATTTTTTGTCTTAAAATCGTAAGCATATAAGGTTAAACCATCAGGATTTATTATGATAAGAGAACTTAGACGAGCTTTCGTAATTGCTAATAAAGACGGGTTCTTACGAAACGCCATTGAAAAAGAAAATCCACCGATTGATAATGGTAATGAAAAAGTCAATGCTAGTGAATATTGTTCGAAACCGGGCAATCGTGATAGTAATAAGAGTATAAAAGCGAGTAAACAGCAAATATAGGCAATAGGGGTCCATATAGTTGAGAAAGGAGTTGG
>JBHLKP010000314.1:0-4297 GCA_048886525.1 Candidatus Hodarchaeota archaeon
TGCTTGTAGATCAAGGGATTATAAGACCACAGAGGTTACGACTTTTATGTATCCCTGATTATTTATTCTTTAGAACACATAATCAGAAACTTTATAGAGAATACAGCGGAATTCCACGATATTCAATTATTTCTCGCAAAATAACTGATCAATATGACGATTTTGGGGGATCAGACGACAATGTATGTTCTCTCGACACTCTCTATATTGTAGATGGGTCTACAGCTTTAAATAATGCCCCTTTCTACTTCCCACTTGCAGAACAATTAGATATGAATATTGTGGGGACAAAATTAGATGTAATAGAACTCCCAAAATTACGATATACACAAATCCAGAAGAGGAACTTTCAGAAATTTGTACCAACTGCAATCGGTAGTGATGAAGTACATTACCATGCAGCGGCTGATGGAATTGGACAAGATTCAAAGTCGGTTTCCTTACCAACATCGTTTAATCTGTTTACCCAACCCATTATTCCTATAACAAAAAATACAATTGCTGTAGGCTCAGTTCGTAGAATTGAAGAATTTACTCCAACTACTTTTGATTTACTGAGGTTAAATATAGGGGACTTTGTTGAATACAATCAATTATTCTTAACTAATATTGGTCGGAATGCTCGAAAAAATGCAATTCTTGAGCAATTTGGCAACTTAATCAATATCTATAACATTAAACTTGTATTGGTGTCTCTATATAAAATTACGAAATATTTATCGATCTATCCGAAGGATTATGAAGCAAAGGTATGCATACAAGAAATGAGTGAAAGTTGGGGATTCGAGGAAACTACTTTGATTATGAATGAAAAAAGACAGAAGTGGAAACAAAAACCTTTAGATCTGCTTGAGAATTTATTTGATGGAAATGGTTATATTGCCTTCTATAATCCCTTAAAAGCAAAAAAGGATGGAAATATTGAAGTTCAACAATTTAAAAGTTATCCTTTTTTTAATAATGAAATATCTGGAGATTAAGGATTTCATTTCTTTAAGGAATCCAAGAATTAGCTTTATAAGAATTAAGAACACCATTTAATAAGCTGATTTAGAATTTATTAAGAGAACAAAAAACGATTAGAAGTTGATTAAATGATTAATGAAACTTTAACAATAGAAGAAATAATACCCACTATTGAAAAAGTAAAGAAAACTATTGTTACTCTGAAAGCTGAATTAGATGAAAAACAGCGTTTAGTCAAGGAGAAGGAAAACGAAATAGCGGATAAGGAAAAAGAAATTATTGAAAGGGAAATAAGGCTTAATCAAGCAGCAATCAATCAACAACAACTTGAAAATGAGTATGCATCTCTCGAAACAGAGTTCAAAAAAATCTCTGAACTATTTTCAGAAATGAGTGATAAAGAAGAAGCTACATTAGACGTAAAGCAATTACTAGGAATATATATAGCCCTTCTCGAAAAAGTATTCTCTGGAAAGCCCCATGCAAAAATCTTATACTTATTACATGGAGATAAGTCCGAAATGAGTAGAGAAGAGCTAAATAAAACGACAGGTTTTTCAGCTGCAATCGTGCTCCATTCTCTCCATGAATTACATCGAGCTGATTTAGTCTTCTACGATGAAGAAGAAGGAAAAGCAAAACTAATAAATCGGATTTATTAATTGAAAAAAATAGGTTTAAATTCGTACCCCATGGGTTGAAGTAACCTTTTGAAGCAATTTGATTTTCAAAATCTCGGACCATTTTTCTTCTTAATTTTTCAAATTGAATGCTATTATTATCAGCAAGATTTTCTCCGTCTAATTGCTGTTGTAGATATCCTTTTGCCTTATCCATTCATCACAAAGATGAATGGATATTCAATGTGTGTTGAAATCTTTAGCGATTAAAATTATTTAAGTCATTCAACAAACGAATACCGCTAGCTTAAGATAAAAAAACCTTTAATTTTAAAAATATTTTATTCTAAGTTTGCCTCCAGCTCCATAATCTTTGAGACATTTATCCCCCTAATTTCTGAACTCGATGTTAACTTTGCTTCTTTCATCTGAAATAATGCTTCGTGAATGATTCGTGCAGCGAGAGAAATGGCACGTTTTCCGCCTGTAATAAACCCCAAAGACTCTAAATTCATTTGAAAAGATAATAGGTAAATTAATTCCTTAACTGATATAGTGAGGGAAATTTTTGTACGATTTACGATTCTATTTTCACAATATAATGTTAAATAAACAAGCTTTTCAATCAGATTAGCTATAAATCCCAACCCTTTAGTATTAGGAAGGTCAATGATTCCTTCAACTACTTCAATATTAGCAGTAGGTACCTGCTGAGGAATCGCTGAAGTCGCTACTTTTGCTTTTTTAGGTTTATCCCTAATTTTTGTTAAATACTTAATGACAATATCATCTATACTCATTTTTGGTTTTTCTGTGGCAAATATTAAACAACTAAAAAGATCATCTTGAGTAACTGCACCTCGTAGATATGATGAAAAAACGTCTAGCAATCGCTCTAGGGTTAATTTCTCAATATTAAGTTCTTTAGATTTTAGAAAAGGAATATATTTTATAATAACATCACTTACAAGGTTTATTGGAACACCTGCAGTCGCAGCCATTTTGAATAAACTAGTGTATCCAGAATTCACGATTTCTGTAGCTAATTCCGTATCAATGCCATAATAATCGATTAAAGAACTTATCTCACGATTTATTTCAACTTGTTCAGGAGTGGTTAGCAAATGAGAGAGTGGTTGATTTGGAGAGGAGGGTTCAGGAGAAGAAATATGAATTAATTCTGTTTCTTCAATCATTTCCTCTGTGATAACCTCTCTTAGTGTAGATTGAGACGTTAAAGGCTTGATGGACTCATCGACAATTGAACTCCGCATCAGATCCCGTATTCTTTCTAAATAGGCTGGATCTTCTTCTTCTTGGAATTTCATTTCCTTCTTCCCCTTTGATTTGCTTATTTCTTCTACAGAGAGAGGTTTAAGTACAGGTTTGATCTTCTTACTAAATTCCTCAATTTCTCCAATAGTACGACCATTCACTAACTCACTATTACTCAGATCAGGCATTGAAAGCTCAATTATTCTTCCAAAGCTTTTTATAACCGATTCTGGATTAAATATGGTCGTTCTAAAAAATCTTATATCTTTCTTACATTCTACTTGAAATTCTTCTTTCAATAGATGGTGAATCGTTTCATAATTAGGCCAATCTTCCACAAGATCATTTTTATGCAGAAAAACGAATATTTTTGCCTCTGGAGAATAATTATCAAGTTTTTCAACACACGCTTTAAAATATTGAATTGCATTATTTCTAGTTGTCCTATTTGAGACATCTATCAGAAAAACGAGTGTAATAACAGAGCTAAAAATAAATGGGCTAAAAGTGGTTAAGAAGCGTTTTAAAAATATTTTTTGACCTCCAAGGTCAAGAATGGTAATTGGGGTCTTTTTTATTGTGATTGACAGCCGTTCATAGCTTAAAGTAGCAGAAAGACCATCAACTTCTTCAGTTGTATGCCTGAGGAAGAATATACGTTTAACTGCGGTTTTTCCTGCCTCAGCTAAACCCCCGATGAGAAGTTTATAGCCAAGACGAGCATCAATTACCGACTGTTTAACCCATCCTTTATCACTCATAATTCTTTCACATTTTTAGTTATAAATAATTAAATTCACATCATATTTAATACGGATATTTTTTAAAATTATGTAAATCAAACTTGTTATCGCTCCCTCTTTTCAACACTCTTAAATATTAACATTGCGAATAAAAATAATTGAATTATTGAAAAAGAGTTAAGAATGTTAAAATAATTATTTATATCAATCTTTTCATTAAAAGATAAGAATATAGTTATTAATAAAAGTGGTAAATGATTCCTATACATGTCTTATGAATACACTACACTATAAGAAAAAACTACAAAAAGGGTGATATAGTGTGGCAACGCCTGATATAGCAAAAAAATTATTACTAATGGGGCTCGGAGCTAGTGGAAAAAGTAGTATTCGGTCCGTAGCTTTTGAAGGTAAGGCTCCTGAAGATGTTAAGGATTATAAGGCCACCATTAATTATACCCGATCAATGAAAACGATTATCAGTAGTCCCTTTCAAATTTTTGACTGTGGAGGCCAAGAAAGTTTTATCTCAGTTTTTGTGGGAGAACAAGCTGAACTAATTTTTTCTGATGTAGCAGTTTTGGTTTGGGTTGTAGATCTTTCGGATTTTGATCAGGTTTCGACAAGTAAATTTTATTTTAATCACGCAGCAAATAAATTAGCTAAATATGCACCAGAAGCTGCAATCTATTG
>JBHLKP010000315.1:0-4204 GCA_048886525.1 Candidatus Hodarchaeota archaeon
TAACTGTGCTAGCTCCTCCATGGAAATTAGAGGATTTTGAGAGGAAAGATATTCTGGAGTCATCACACCTCCATAAACTAATGTAGCAATATCACCAGTAACAACATTCATACAAAATAGTAGTAGAACGAAAGAAACTCCAAATGCAATTAGAGGAGAAACAATTTTTATGATTTTAATCAAATTAGAGGAATTAGGAGTACCCATCCCTATAATCCCACCAAGCTAGATTATGATTCTGAACATTAATTAACTTAGCGATAGATGATTCTGCATTAATAATATCGTTCTTCTTGAAAAGTGGTTTTTGAAATAATCTTACCATTTCTTATTGTTGTACGAGCAGGAGGAGTCGTTCGTATTGCCTCTTGGATTGTTTTTATATCATGTAAGATTACTAGGTTTGCAGGTGCACCTATTGCAAAATTATAGTTTTCAATACTCATTAGATGAGCTGCATTGATGGTTATCATATCAAATAGTGTTTGAATTTCGGATTGTGAGGTCATTTTTGCAGCATGACCAAGTAAATTACTGACTTCAAGCATATCACCATTACCAAATGGATAATATGGATCATGGATACAATCTTGTCCGCAGGTAACATTCACCCCAGCAGCGAGGAGCTCTTTTACTCTAGTTATACCTACTCTCTGAGCTCCAGTATCTAACCGTCCTTGAAGAACCATATTCGTTCCTGGATTCGTAATAACATTAATATTTGCTTTACTTACTAAATCAATTACTCTTGCAGCATAATAATCATCGTACGCTGAAAGAGCACAAATGTGGTCAACTGTTACTCTTCCATGGTAATGTTCTTTTATCGTTCTTGCAGCAAGATACTGCAGAGTACGGGAATTTGGATCATCAGTTTCATCAGTATGGGAATCGATATCAGAATCAAATTTTTTCGCAATCTCAAATAATATCTCAATATGACGCTTGGAATCATCACAGGTATATTCATTATGAGGCATCCCGCCAATGTGTGTGGCTCCAGATTCCATGGCTTTGTATAATAGTTCCTCTGTGCCTTCATCTTTAAGGATGCCTTCTTGTGGAAATGCTACAATTTGAAGATCAATAATATCTTTATAGGCCTTTTTTACAGCAAGCAATCCCTTAAGAGGCGTTAATTTCCCAATTTGGTCAATATCTACATGAGTCCTGAAATGGGTTACTCCAAACTTTATCTGCTGATCGATGACTTTACTAGCTCTTTTTTTAATATCTTCTACAGAATAATTACGTTTAACCTCCCATGTTTTCTGTATTGCCTCCCATAAAGTTCCTGATTCGTTTGGTTCAATGATATCTCCAATAAAAGCTTTATCTAAATGGATATGAGGTGATATAAAGCTTTCAGTTACTAAACTTTCTTTTAAATCGAGAGATTGTTCAACTTTAGGAAGAGGCGCCTTTGAAATATCAGAGATGACCCCTTCGTCTATTAAAATATGTACTTTCTGACCATCTTTGGTTAAAGCATTTTCTAAAAGCAAACTCATAATAAATTACATCCCAAAACGAAATTGTTAATTATTATTTATTATTGATATTTTTAAAATCATTATTATCAATGATACCTTTTATTATTTGCACAGCTTGCCACACTTCGTGATATTTGTTATATAGTGCAATTGGAGCCATTCTTATTATATTAGGGTGCCGAAAATCAGTAATTACCTTATGTTGACTCAAAGATTCGCTTATACTAAGTGCCTCTGTATCATGCTCTAGTGCAACATGACCTGTTCGTTTATTAGGATCTCGTGGGGTTCCCATCTTGAAATTATAAGGATCTTGTACTAATATCTCGTCAATTAAATATATCAGGTAGCTGGTTAATTTCAATGATTTTTCCCTAATATTATCAATTCCTGCTTCTAAGAATATGTTTAAAGATCCCTCAATCGGTGCTGAACAAAAGATGTTCGAACTACTCATTTGCCAACCTCCTGCAGACTTTGCGTGTTCAAACTCAAGGGACATATCAAATTGCTTCTCTTTAACGTAACCAAACCATCCTGTTAGGCCAGGAACTTTTTGAAAATGCTTTTTATTTATATAAAGAAAAGCAGTTCCTCCTGGGCCTGAATTTAGATACTTATAACTGCACCAAAAAGCAAAATCTACATCCCAGTTATCAAAATAATGAGGAACTGCTCCTACAGAGTGAGAACAGTCCCATCCAATTGGAATATCCCGTTTGTGTGCCTCTTGTGTCAAGTATGGAATATTCAATAATTGGCCACTTCGATATAATGCTGATGATAGAAGAATCAAAGCAATTTCATCAGTCATGTACTCGATAATTTTCTTTTCATTTAAAAATCGTCCATCCTCGCTTGGAACGAGTACAAGATGTTTTTTTGGATTTAATCCTCTCAATCTAATTTGGCTTTCAAGTGCGTAAATATCTGTTGGAAATTCAAGTTCACTCGCTAGAATTTTGGTTTTTTTTCCTTGTGGCTGATAGAAAGTGCTAACGAGTGAATGAAGATTTATCGTCGTTGTTCCAGTTGCTACTACTTCATTGAGTTCTGCTCCGACTAGTGGTGCAGCCATTGCCCCCAATCTTTCTCCGAAATAGAGCCATGGTTTTTCTGGTTCAAACCATCCCCTTATGCCCATTTTTTTCCATTCATCAATGACCCTGAGGAGGTTTGATTCTGCATCTTTTGAAGATAATCCTAAAGAATTTCCATCAAGATATATTGTATCGTTTTCGGGGATATAGAATCTTTCTCGGAATTTTGATAAAGGATCTTCAGAATCCAGCTTAATTGCGAAGCTTTCCTCTAATGAAAATTCATAATTCACTTTTATCACACTTTAAATTAGGAAAGAAAAAGAATTATATTACTTGAAAAACCCATTCCTAATACGTTAACTTTGTTTCAATAATAATAATAGCCCAAACAAATA
This sequence comes from Candidatus Hodarchaeota archaeon, assembly GCA_048886525.1. Classification (GTDB taxonomy): domain Archaea; phylum Asgardarchaeota; class Heimdallarchaeia; order Hodarchaeales; family Hodarchaeaceae; genus Hodarchaeum. The sequence continues at coordinate 2,932 of JBHLKP010000315.1, forward strand.
TCTATTTCAAGTTTTTGAGGTGAATACAAATGTCTATTGATGAGGATTTACTTAAACCCCCACAAAATGATATTAATCCAGAAAATACTCCTTATCCTGCAAAATATATAAATTTAGTTGATGGAACAGAAATGGTTGTCCGACAGATTACGAGAGATGAGGTTAAAACCATAATTCCATTATTTTATGATATTGTTAAGCTAACTGATTATCAGTATTACGATCTTGTCGGAGCTCGGATATTAAGCGAGTTACTTGCTTATGTCAACTACAGAGTACATGATGAATATGTCATTCTAGGTCAAGATGGTAAAACAGGTGAAGTTCTTGGTTTAGTGAACTCAAGATTAACAGTTGATCCTAAAAAGGGCATAAGTCTCCACACAATGACTTTTAAGAGAGGTTTACGTGTTGGAGCTCATTTATTTGTTGCTAAAATGGAAAATCATTTTTTCTTAGGCAATGAAATAGTCTATATTGTTGCTGAGTCACCAATTGGATTTAGGAGATGGATGGAAGAACTCCGACTTGAACCTCGTTATGAAGTTGAGCATGAACTTGGTGGTGTTCCTTCTTATGCTCTTACCAAAGAGAATTGGGAGAATTACGTTACTCCTGAAAGACTTTTTGGGGAACGTCCTGTTCCAGAGGAATTATTAGAAAATTGTAACAAGATAAAACTCCCAGATGATGTTATTTTACAAATTACTGGAACACCGAAGGATGAATTTTTGAAGGGATTGTAAATGAGAGAAGTTGCCATAATAGGTGTTGGCATGGGGAAGCGTTGGGGAAAGTATGACGGTTCTCTTATTGAAATGATGTCTGAAGCGTCATTAGAGGCTATAGAGGATGCTGGAACTGATGCTATTGATGCAGTATTTATTGCTAATATGGGAGCAGGTAGAATCAATAATCAAACAGCGTTAGGTTCTGCACTTATTGATTATCTTAATCTTTTTCCAGCTGTTGGCACATCTATTGAAAATGGCCCTGCTTCAGGTGCTACTGCAGCTCGCATAGGTTACATGGCTATTACTTCTGGATTACACGACATTGTTATGGTCACAGGTGGTGAAAAGATGAGAGTGGCGCCTGGTCCTGTCGTTACCGACTTCATTTCAACGATGTCACATCCCGAGGCTGAATATATTTATGGAATCACTTTTCCAAGTCTGGGTGCATTATTAGCTCGGCTTTATTTCGAAAAATATGGAGTTACATCGGAAGATCTTGCACGAATAGCAATTAAGAATCATTCAAATGGATTAAA
>JBHLKP010000316.1:0-4203 GCA_048886525.1 Candidatus Hodarchaeota archaeon
TTAGATGTCAACAGTGCAAGGACAATCAAAACCAAACTCAAAAGCTATTGCCAAGAAAAAGGAATAACAATCTTTTTGACGACTCATAACATGCAGGTGGCTAAAGAACTATGTAATCGGATTGCGATACTAAAACAAGGAAAGATAATCCGATTAGATACCCCCGAAATGTTGTGTGCAGCAGAAGAACTATATCCAGCAATTGACATTGAGTTTAATGAACCATTGAACATGAAAGAGTTTGAAGGATTGCACAACCATGTGAAAGAAATTATCTCTAATAATGGAACTACGGCTAGATTTTATTTAAACGACTTTCAACAAGGAATAAATCAAATCATAAGCCATCTATATACTCATAAAATTATGATAAAAAAAATTTCAACACATGAACCGAGTCTAGAAGATATTTTTGTCAAACTTGTAACTGGAGGAAGTATTAATGTTGAATAAACCTGGAATACTTAAAACATCAATTCTGACTTCAATGTATACACAACTTAGAAGATCTTTTGCGTTCACAATCAAGGACATCAAGGTTTATTATAATAAAGGGCCATTAGTTATCCAAGGAATATTGTTTCCCTTGGTGTTCTTTTTTGCGTTTACATTAGGAAAGTCATTAGAACCTACATATGTTATTTCTGGATTAATGTTTTTAGTGTTGTTTTTAACAGTAACTTCGATTGGTTCTGTCATATTACCATGGGAAACAAGGGAAAAAACACTGGATACAATAATGACTTATCCCGTCTCAATATATACAATCCTTTTAGGAAATTTATGGAGCTCGTTAATTTTTGGAACTATTTTATCTTTGATTCCCTTATTAATTGGTATCGTTGTTTATGGGTTATCCGAATCAGTGAATATAGTCTTAATCGTTTCTGCCATTATAATCGCCGGTTTTACGTTCTCCAGTTTCGGACTGTTATTAACCGTCCCCCCAGGAGATAATCCTTCAGGTATAATGATACTTACATTGATCATCAAACTCCCTGTTCTCTTTATTTCCCCTCTGTTCCAACCAATAACCTCCAATATTATTAATCTGCTGAATCCAGTAGTCTATTATATTGATATACTGAATGTAAACCTAGGTGGATCTAGTATTTTCAGTGATCTCTTTATTTTAATTGATTTCGGCGTGCTTATTATTACAGGAGTGTGTTGCCTATTAATTGCCTTTCTTTTCCATTCAAGGACATTACAAAAAAGGATTTGTAGGTAAGGATAACCACTTTTTTCTTTTCTTTTTTCCTCTAATTCAAAACTATTTTTTGAGATTCTATAGCATTTAATAAGTGTTATCTTGAGCGATTTGAAAAAACTCCCAAACCTTTACTTCTATAGCTTCTAATATCCAAATAACCCGCAAGAATACGGAATAAAATTCGGGGATTATTAATAATAAAACCAAAACAGCTAAAAAGAAAGGAAAAAAAAGGAAAAAAATTTCTATTTGATAATGTTGCTGGAACTACAGGTAGAGAAGTTATTTTTCTCGTCCGAATTTAGCAAACATAAAGATTCCAGCGATCACAACAACTATACAATAGCCAATCATTACAAAAAAATCAAATATGACTATTTCACTGGTTATTGTTGCTTCACGGAGAAAAATTGAGGTTAAGGCATCTGTAACATAATAACTTGGAACAAGTTTGATAAATTCACCAGATATCGGTACAAATGTTCCAAAAAACATTTGGGGAAGAATAAATATGAAACTAATTCCTGTAGCTGTTCCTGGACTTTTTGCTAAGGTTGCTGCAATTAATCCAAATCCTACATTGCATAATACCAGTAATGATACTAAAATAAAGGCAAATAATATTTTAATTAGATCTGTTCCAACATCAAAACCCATAAATCCAGCAGCGAAAAATACAATAGCAACCTGGATTATACCAGTTATCATATAAGCAATAGTACTGCCAGTGATAACCTCTGCAGGAGTAGTTGGGGTTAATTGAATTCGTCTAAGAATCCCAGCAGATCGTTCCTCTGTAAATCCTTCGGCAACAATTAAGATAAGAAAGATAGCAGCAAATGCAAACATCCCTGGCGCCATGTAATCAAACTGGGTGTTATGTGAAGATTGAACACCTGATAGAGTACCTAATGTTACAGGTTGAGCTACATTCAATGCCTGTTCACCATACAGGGTTGTCAAAAGGATTTGTTGGATCAATGGAGGTAAAGCATTACTTACTATCATAGAACCCCGATCAACAAATATACCAATTGTGGTATTTTCCCAAGTACTTGCATTTAATGGATTTAACCAGTAGGAATCAATGCTTACTCCAAAATTATCGGGAATAATAAGAACTGTATCAACCTTTCCCTGAGTTAAATCAACCTGAGCAGTATCATTGGAATCATAAAATTGGGTAATGAGTACCTCACTTGTAGAAAGGTTTCCAATAAATAAATTGGACCATGTAGAGCTGTCTAAATCAACAATCCCAATAGTGTATACAGCATTTCCAATCGCGCTTCCTCCTCCAAAGGCTAAACCAAAGGCACCAGTTATTAGAAGTGGAAATAAAAGGGCCATAAAAAGAGTAGCAGGAACCCTTATGAGCTTCCTCATATCTTTTTTAGCAATTGCACTAATTCGTTGTATTTTCATCTTTTTCACCACTATTCTCTTATTTTTCGGCCAGTAATACTGATAAAGACCTCTTCTAAGTCCTTTGCCTCAAATTTTGCCATTAAAGCTTGTGGGGTATCAAGAGCAATCAAAGTGCCATGATCAATTATACCTACCCGGTCACAAAGGGATTCTGCTTCTTCAATGTAATGGGTTGTCAATATAACAGTTTTTTCTTGGCTTTTTAATTCCTTAATAAATTCCCAAGTTGCTCTTCTGGATTGTACATCCATTGCGACAGTTGGTTCATCTAAAAAGGCGATTTGAGGATCATTAATAAGGGCCATAACCAAACTTATCCGTCGAATCATCCCTCCACTATATTTACCAGCTTGACGGGCTGCCCCTTCGACTAATCCAACCAATTCTAATAATTTATCAGTCCGTTGCTTCAATAAAGCCTTAGGCATCCCATGCAAATTACCAAAAAACTCGACATTTTCGCGACCAGTAAGGTAGGGATAAAACGCAGGTTCTTGAGGGCAAACACCAATCATTTTCCGAACTTCTTGGGGATGACTTCTAATGTCATATCCACCAATTACGGCTGTTCCTGATGTCTGGTGTAATAAACCAGTCATAATATTAATGGAAGTAGATTTACCGGCTCCATTTGGTCCTAACAAGCCAAATAGCTCACCTGACTTAACTTCAAAACTCAAATCATCGACTGCCACTAAATCGCCAAATTTTTTAACTAGATTAGTTACTTTTATTCCGTTTTTTTTCACTTAAATTATCTCCATTTGTATGTCCTATATTTTTCTATAATTTGAATTAACCATACTCTAGAACTTGATATTCAGAATGAAAAAGCTCCTCCAACAGTTGTTGAGAGGGTTTATCTGTAATATTTTTTACAGCAAACCATATTCCTTCTTCAACTATAAAATCAAGGGTGAAACCCTTATCAAAAAGATACAAAAGGTATTGCAGATGATGGATATGTGTTGCTAATACAGGTTGGATTTTGTTATTATCTTTCAGGCTGGGAATCTTTGCAGTCATGACTTCAACTTGAATAGAAATCTGTTTCGTTGAGGCATTTCCTGTAAAAAATATTCTGATCCAATCAGAACAAAAAATCATCCTTGTGAGTTCATCCGAGGATCCTAATGTAGTTTGAAACTGATTGAGATCTTGTTTAAGTTTAGAGAAGTGATGTTGAAGATTAATTATATCCATTTTATTTTTAATCCTTAATCTTGTTTGTTACGGCAATTTAAAAATAAAAAAAATCCTAGTTTAGGATCAAGTACCTGTTTCCTTATCTAAACCATAAATCGCTAAACAAGAAAGCCCTAAGCCCAAGGGTAAACTCATATCAGGTTGTGGGGAACCTTGTAAAGCGGAAACTATTGCCAAAACGATAGCCGAAACTCCCATTGCTAAGGGAAGGGCTAACAAAGCAATATTCTGGATTTTTGACCAATTTGTTTTTTCACTCATTTTTTATCAATCCTTTAATTCGTTGGTTTTATAACCATCTAAATCATCTTTTTTTACTAATTAATAGTATTGGGAGCAGGTATATTCAGAATTGG
>JBHLKP010000317.1:0-4195 GCA_048886525.1 Candidatus Hodarchaeota archaeon
AAATTTAAAAATTAAAAGGTCAAATAGGAGTCCAGATGCATATATTATTGCTGATGTTTATGAAGTATTAGAAAAAGAAGGAAATTTAAATCCGTTATGTGATGCTGGAGATGGAGTTCATCTATCTATAGAAGGTTATAAACGTGTGGGGAGAACTATTTTTCAAAGTATGTTAGATTTTATTAATAATTCTCCTATAAAATGATTGAAAGCTAAAATCAAAAATTTGGAGTTTATATGAAAAATTCTAAACTAAGTTATAGCATGATATTTCTCAAAAAATGGATTTATAAAAGTAGAAGTAAGATCCAGAAAAAAACCATACTTCTGAATTGAGAGATTGGAAAGAATTACTTATTGCTCTATACATTATACGAAATACTGATGGAATTTGCTTTTATTCTCACCATTTCCAATTAGGTTCAATATCACACATTGAAATTCAATTAGTAGGGATGGGGTTTTCAGCTATTTCAAAGATGATGCAGGAAGTAGTCGATTCAAATTGTCGATTATCTCTAATTGATCTAAAAGGATCAAAAGTACTGATAGAAGAAAAAGGAAATCTTCTTGGAATCTTAATTACCACTGAAAATTCACCAATTTTAAGAAGTAAGTTGATTGAACTTATGATTCAATTTGAAAAATTATTCCAATTACAAACAGGAATTGATGAATTAGGGAAACATGTGTGTTTGGAGGATTATGCATTGACCTCAGATTTAGTTACATTGATATTTAATAAGAAATCTCAACGAATACTCGAAATAATCCCAATAATTTTTAAATCGATAAGAAATAGTAAATTAGGTATTTATTCCAGAACAGATAACACGCTGGTTAAGAATATAATTCCTCATAAAATTTAATCATATTTTCTGTATTAATCCAGGAGCAGGTTCAAATAAAGTCCCCTGGAGCAGTTCTTTTTCTATAACCTTTTTCACTGATTCAAAATCAATCCCCTTTTCTTTTGTTAACACTTTAAGAGTATCTATTTCCATAGGATCCTCACCAATCAATTTTAGTACCTCAACAGTTGTATTATCGATTATTAAGATTTTACTCAGCTTCTTTTCTAATAGTTCAGCCTCAGTTCTTGAAGTGATACTTTTTCTTTTAAGAGATATATCAATTAATTCATTAAAACGTGTTGATGCTTTTGGAGTTGTTTTGAAATAGCACTCTAAATGATAAAATTTATTCGTAAAAAATCTCCTTCCATCATCTAGTTCTACCTCAGAAGGTTCAGCAACTCTATAGACATCCTTCTCAATCTTATTATCGCATTCTTTACATTTACCTCTTGAACTCTTCGAAGTTTCAATAAAAGGTTTCCTTAGGATCGCTTCTTGATCTTTCTTTGTATTTTTCAAGGATTTAATGATGGATTCTTTATCTTTATTGTCAATTAGTAAATCATTATTTAAAATTTCTAATACTGATGTTATAGATCTGAAAGGTACACATTCAGGATGATACCATCCATAGGAAGTAATTTCTTCTCCATCAGGTTTTGTAAATTGATATGGTACCCCCACCCGATAGAAATCCTTCGATATCTTCTGCTTACAAGTACGGCATGTAGATCTACTTGATTTTGCTCTTTCTATTTTTGGAATTCCATCCATCTTTTTAACACCTATACCCTAGAATTAAAATTCACTCCTTATTAAATTTTCTTTGCTTTAATATAACATTCAGATTCGCTAAATGGTGCTCATGCAAGAATTATAAATTGGATTAACCCTTTAACTTTAAATATTCAGTAGTTACCCTTCTAATTTCATTAACATGTAATAGAAGTTTAAAGAAAATATGTGCCAAAAACATTCTCTTTATGAAGAATGTTAAGAATGTTTATGAAAGAAAAATGAATCGGGTATTTTTAATGCTCTGATCAACATCATCGGATGACAAAGAATGAATCCGAGTTGCATCAATAAACCGTTGGAGATTATTCGCAATGAAAGTTATCATTTCTGATTTTAAAGTGGAGAATGTGTGCATATCAGGAACCCTATAAGTGAAAAATACAAAAATCCTATCATAACACTTGAAATGCCAAATTATCGAATCATGTAAGCGTTTTGCACCTATTAATGATAAATTCTCCTTGTACTTACGCATAATATATTCTTGTTTGATATATTGGGAGATTGAAGATAAGAGAGGATCACTTAATGTATAGTTAGATTCATGTTTTTTCGCAGTTGAAAATAGATAATCCCCCTCTTCATCATAAACTAGAATAAATGAGACGAATTCTGATAGATCAGATTTAATCTGGGTTAGAATCCTGTGATAAATGGAAACATCTTCAGAAATAGGTTCCCCAAGAGCTTTGTCTAAGTGATCATCCATGTATTCATTTTCACTTTTTTCAAAATCTTTACGTAGAGGAGCATATTGAGCTAAAAGGTTGAGAGGAAGTTGTTGAAAATCAGGAGAATCAGAAAGGGAAACTAGTGCAATCCCATTGGGAGTTTTGGCATAATCAACATAGACTGGCTTCTTTTCCTCTCCATTAGTCATTAATTCAGTTAATTTAGGTCGAACAATGTCTTTTAATTGCATGATAGCTTCTATAAACCCACTCATAAGAACGATATTTTCATTTGTTGAGCTAAAATCTTTTTCTTCTTTATTATGTATTTTTCCTAACTTATCAATAGTAATTGCGCGTGTATAAATTGGTAATCCGCCTTCATCTGAAAGAATTAACATCAGATTACTTCCCTTTAAAGTCGATTTGGCTGGTATCTTCGAAAATTTTGGGAGATTACGCTCTGACACCTGACTGAATGTTAATTTAGTATTAACTTCCTCTTTCAAGTCATACATTCATCCTTTAACATGAAATGTCTTAGGTTTAGATGATTTCATTAATATGGGTAAAATGCGTAATTGATATTCTTAAGTTGAACTAGTAAATTTGTACGAATATCATCAAATTTAAAAAAAAGTACAATTTGTCAAAAAAATCCATTTTTCAAGAGATCATCCCATCCTATTTCATTGAAAAGATAAAGAAACTCCTTAAAATTTAAAATAGGAACAGAATAACCAACTTGATCATCAATTAATCTTGGACAAGCTGTATCAAGCCATGCCTCTATCGAAGTGATATTACTTAAGAATTCATGATTTAAGTTCTCACCTATAACACGGATTTTAGATTTATTATGTTTAATGAGCAATTCTTCAGCTTGTTTCATTTGATGGGGATGAAATTGACCAATTTTGGTACTAGCTAAGATCCCCCAAAATTTAGCTTCACGAGCTTTTTGTATGATTGAATATCTTTTTTGAATTAACTTATTTCGATCTTTCTCTCCAAAAAATTTCAATTTTCCTGAATATGGATCCAATTGTAATATAGGTAAAGTCGTACTAAGAATTAATCCATAGGTATGAAAATTACCTGCATGAAGACTAATTATTCCGTCAATGTTTTCTTTATTATATATTATATTTCCTAGTTTACAACCTAATATCTGTCCGTCTCTTTTGACAATAGGATTAAATCCTTTAGAAGTTAGAAATACCTTTAAATCGTGTATGAGGTTAAGATGTTGAGCTGTTGCAACTAAACCAATATTAAACCACTTTAATGAATTCAATTCGTTTAATAGATGTTCAGAAAAGCTAGAAATTTTATAATGAACAGAAGAGGGTATAAACATTATATCAAGCTTATTTCCTACTTTTGATTTAATTGTTTCTTCGAATCCAAATTGTGTATGACCAAAGTGAATTAACAAATCGCAATCTAAGCGAGTAGCTAAATCAATGCTTAGATCACATACACCATAACAGGGATCACCAGACAAGATCAATTCTGTTTCTAGAGAATTAAGCTCATCAAAAATCGTTTTAAGCGGAAGATCAAGCATTCCTTCTGGCATTTGTATAAGTATCTTAGTATATGACTTTTTCTGAATTAAATCTCTTATCTTATCAAGTTTAAGATCATATTGTTTGCTCATTATAGTTCAACTTGAAGAGAAATGATATAAAAATCAATTAAATTGCTATACTTAAGTAGTATATATTTGAATATGAAGCAGAAGAATTATAAAATTGTAAGAATGACGAGAATAAGACATGTTAAATACATTGCTTGTAGATCAAGGGATTATAAGACCACAGAGGTTACGACTTTTATGTATCCCTGATTATTTATTCTTTAGAA